>PKVB01000118.1:5244-16144 GCA_003131365.1 Gemmatimonadota bacterium
TCTCGTGCTTGGGAATGATCTCTCCAACCGGCAGTGCGACGTCGCCGAGTACCCCGACTGTCAGCTCGCGCCCTGGGACGAATCGCTCGACCATCACTTCGTCATCGTACTTGCTCGCTTCCTCGANNGGTGAGATCCCCGCGCTTTTTCACCACCGAGAGCCCCACCGTGGATCCTTCCTTCGACGGTTTGACCACCACCGGAAGCCCCAGTATCCCCTCAACCTGTTCGACCGTCACGGGAGTCATCAGCCAGTCGGCGGTTTTTACATCCGCCGCGCGAAAGAGCTTCTTCGATAGATCCTTGTCCATGGCGAGGGCGCTCGCGAGGTGCCCGCTTCCGGTGTACTTCACGTGCGCCATGTCCAGCAAGGCCTGGAGCGTTCCATCTTCGCCCTGCCCGCCATGAAGACCAAGGAAAACTACGTCCGCCGAGCGTAGCTCCTTCATCGAAGTGAGATTCGGCAGAAACGTTCCCTCCGCCACTTTTGACAACGCCTCCAGCGAGGGCGGCGCTGTTCCAACCTTCCCCGTGCTCAGCTCACGCTCTTCGGCTGCGCTGATCACCCCGCGCGCCGGATCGAGAGCGATCACAATGTGCCCCCGTCCCCGCAATGTCTGCACGATTCGGATTCCCGACGCGAGCGAGACGTTGCGCTCGGAAGATGTCCCGCCCATGAGCACCGTAATCTTCATTCGATCGAATTCCTCTAGGCTAGCGAGACATCATGTAATGCAGCATGTCTGATCGCGTGACGATTCCCTGGACAACTCCATTCTCCTGCACGAGAACCGCCGGATTTGCTTTTGACAACAGCTTTACCACGTTNNTACCGGCTGATCCGACGCCACCATCGGGAACGGCGAATCCATGATCTCGCTGACTGTTGTTTCGAGCAGTTTCGGATTCTCGAGACTCTTCTGGGAAACCGACCAGTCGCTCACCGATCCGACGCAGTTCGCGCCATCCATGACAGGAAGCTGTGAGACATCGTGCAAACTCATGAGGCCGATTGCCTGCCGGACGGTCGCGCCTGGCGCGACGCTCACTACCGCGGGGGCAACGCCATTTTTCCTTCCGAGCACGCTGTGGAGCGCGACCTTGGGCACATCGAGCATCTGGTTTTCGCGCATCCATTCGTCGCTGTAGAGTTTGGAGAGATAGCGCTCACCGGTGTCACACAGGACCGTCACCACCATGGCGTTCGGATCATCGATCTCGCGCGCGATCTTGAGCGCGACCGAGGTGATGAGCCCGGATGATCCGCCGACGAACAGGCCCTCCTCACGCGTGAGACGCCTTGCCATCGCGAAGGATTCCTTGTCGCTCACTGTGTAGTACTCGTCGATCACGCTCATGTCGAGCGTGCCGGGAAGCTTGTCCTGTCCGATTCCTTCGATTTTGTACGGCGTTCCCTCGATCTTGTTTTTTCCCTTGCTACGCCAGTACTCGGCCAGTATCGAGCCGGCAGGATCACCCGCGATCACTTTTACCTTCTTGCTACGCTCCTTCAGGTAGCGGCCGACGCCAGTGAGCGTCCCGCCTGTGCCCGCCGCCGCCACGAAGTGCGTGATCTTGCCACCGGTCTGCTGCCACAGCTCAGGACCCGTAGTCGCGTAATGAGCTTCAGGGTTGGCTTCGTTGTAAAACTGATCGGCGAAGATGGCGTTTGGGGTTTCCTTCGCGATCCGCTTTGCCATCATCACGTAATTGTCGGGATGATCCGGAGGAACTGCCGTTGGCGTTATGATAACTTCCGCGCCGAATGCCTTGAGTAAGCGGACTTTTTCCTGAGACATCTTATCCGGCATCGTGAAGATGCATTTGTATCCGCGGAGCGCTGCCGCGATCGCGAGGCCGACACCGGTGTTCCCACTCGTGCCTTCGACTATCGTCCCGCCCGGTTTCAGCTTCCCTTCTTTTTCCGCCCGCTCGATGATCGGAAGGCCGATTCGATCCTTCACCGAGCCGCCCGGGTTGAAGAATTCCGCCTTCGCATAAACCGGAGTACGGATCCCGCGCGTCACCTGGTTCAACCTGATCAGGGGCGTCCACCCGATCGTCTCGAGGACGTTGTCGTAGGGTTCGCGATTGCGTTCGTGCTTCATTAACGACTCGCTTTGCGCTTTGTCGTCGCCGCGGGTTTTGCCGCCGTCTTGGTTGCGGAAGCCTTGGCCGTGTCCGGCTTCGCTGTATCGGTCGGCTTCGCGGCGCTGCTTGCGGTCGAGGAATCGCGCGGGATGATTGAATCACCAGCAAGTGGCGGCGCGTCGGGATGCCTGAAAAACACCGGCAAAAGANNTGGCGGGCTCGAACTTCAGGTCGCGCGAGCCCTTCATCGCCGCGGAATCCAGCGCGGTGAAACCCGAGGTCTCCGCGATGCGTGTCGAGTCGGCTACTATCGCTCCCTCTCGGTCGATGAAAATACGAAGCGTGACGTTCCCCTGAACCTTCTGCGCATACAGCGCCGGCGGATAACGGAAAGGGAGCTCCTTGTTGAGCATAACCGGAGCAACGTCCGGCTGTCGGCCAACAGTCTGAAATGGCAGCCCTGACCCGTCTCCATTCTTGCACCCGGTGCCGATCACGAGCATAAGGAGTATCACCGAGTTTCTAGTGCGCAGCTGCATGCTCAAGTTGATCCTCCCTCTCCCTTCGCTTCGTCGACGAGTCGGGCGAGCATCTCGAGCGCTTGAATTGGCGTCATCGAATTCGGGTCCACGTTTCTCAGTTGTTGCACGACAGGATGCGTCATCACTCCAAATAGTGCCAGCTGGCTGTCTGCAGCGTCCGTCGGCGTCGGTGATGCGCGTCCCGATCGAGGCACGATCTGTTCCGCTTCGAGCAGTCTCAGCAACTCCGTTGCCCGCTTTAGAACCGCGGGCGGAAGGCCTGCGAGTCTCCCCACTTCGATTCCATAGGACCGATCCGCGCCGCCGGGTTGAAGACGGTGGAGAAAAAGTACCTGGTCCCCGACCTCGCGCACCTGAACGTTATAGTTGCGTACTGCGACTAAATTGTCCGCCAGCTGGGTGAGCTCATGATAGTGCGTCGCAAAGATCGTCTTGCACCCGACAGCGTTGTGCAGATGCTCGCTCACCGACCAGGCGATCGAGATTCCGTCGTAGGTCGATGTGCCACGCCCGATCTCGTCGAGTAGCACCAGGCTTCGCCTCGTCGCAGTGTGAAGAATGGCGCTCGTTTCCGACATCTCCACCATGAAGGTCGATTGGCCGCGCACCAGATTGTCGCTCGCCCCAACCCGCGTGAAGAGGCGATCGACGACGCCGATCCGCGCCCGCGTTGCGGGAACGAAACTGCCGATCTGTGCCATCAGCACGATCAGGCCGACCTGTCGGAGCACCGTCGATTTGCCCGCCATATTCGGCCCGGTGAGAATGATCATCCGGGCGTCTTCAGTGAGTGCGATGTCGTTCGGAATGAACTTCTCGCGCGGCATCATTCTCTCCACCACCGGATGCCGGCCAGCCGTTATCTCGAGCGCGAAATCGTCGGTGAGCAGTGGGCGCACGTATCCTTCTATCGCCGCGACTTCGGCCAGCGATCCAAGCACATCGAGCTCGGCGACGATCTGGGCAACCGCCTGCAGGCGAGCGACCTGACCGCCGACCCGCGATCGGAGCGTCTNNCGAATAGTTCTCGCTCCCTTTCCTCTATTCGCTCCGCTGCCGTAAGGACATGTTCTTCGTATTCCTTGAGCGAAGGAGTCACGTACCGCTCCGCCCCCGCTAGCGTTTGCCTCCGCTGGTAGTCGCTGGGAACGAGATGCACGTTGGTGTTCGTCACCTCGATGAAATAGCCGAAGATTTTGTTGTAACCGACCTTGAGCGAGTTGATGCCGGTTCGAGCGCGTTCCTCAGCCTGAATCCTCGCGACNNCGATGGCATCCTTGCCGCCGTCGCGCAGCGCCCTCCACTCGTCCAGCTTGCTGTCGACCCCTTCGCGCACGCTGGACTCATCCCCGATCGTGACCGGCGGCCTGTCCACGAGAGTTCGGATAATCTCGTCGGAGAGGTCACCACAGCCATCCCATACACCGGCGTGTCTCCCGAGTGCTGCATTGTTTTCGGGTGTGGCTGCTGCGCGAGCTCGTTCCAGCGCTGATTCGACTGCGGGCAGACGCGCGATTGAATCACCAAGTGCCCGCAACTCGCGGGGAGAGGCGCGACCGGCGGCTGCTTTCCCCGCCAGCCTTTCAATGTCGCGCACACCATCCAGAGCTTCCCGCATCGCGGCACGAATGAGACCGTCCCCCAACGCTTCCACAGCGCCAAGCCTCGCTTCGATACCAGCGCGGTTGACGAGGGGAGCGAGAAGCCACTGCCGGAGCAGGCGCGCCCCCATCGGCGTGAGGGTACGGTCGAGAACTCCGAGAAGTGTTCCCGACGTTTCCGCGCCACGCATTGACTCGACCAGCTCGAGATTTCGCCGCGTCATTTCGTCGAGGGGCAGTACGCCACCAGGCCTCTCGATACTCGGACGGGCGAGATGCGACATGCCCGATGGCTGAAGCTCATTTAGATAGCGGAGCAACGCCCCCGCTGCTCCAACGACTGCCTTGTCTCCACTCTCGATTCCGAATGCCTCGAGTGAGCTCACCCGAAAGTGTTCAACCAATTGATCCCGGCCGAGCTCGCTGTCGAATTCCCAGACTTCGCGCTCGGTTACCATCGGCCCCTCTTCACCAATCGGCCCCTTCAGGACTTGAGTGAGGCTCTCCCCACGTGGAAGAATCACTTCACGAGGAGTGAATCGCGACAGAGCGGATTCCAGGTCACGGATTCCAGTGGCAGTAAGCCTGAGCTCCCCTGTCGAGAGATCGGCGGCCGCGATTCCCACCGAATCGCCGTCCCTGTTGAGGGCGCATAGATAGTTGTTGCGAGTGCCGTCGAGCAGATCGTCGGAGAACGCCGCGCCGGGAGTGATCGTCTCCACTACTTCACGCTTGACGATGCCCTTGGCAAACTTTGGATCTTCGGTTTGCTCGCAGATCGAGACCCGAAATCCGTGCTGAATCAATCGCCGCAGATACTCGCCAGCTGCTTTGACTGGAACTCCAGCCAGTGGCACCGCGCTCGCGCCCCCATTGTTCCTTGATGTGAGCGTGAGGCCGAGAGTTCTCGAGGCTACTTCAGCATCCTCGTAGAACATTTCGTAGAAATCACCCATCCGGAAGAACAGAATCGCGTCCTGATGACGCGACTTGATCTCCCGGTACTGCTGCATCAACGGTGTTGATGCGCCGCGACTCACCGCTCTGGCGCCCGTACCACGAAACCATCCATGTGACTGGCCTTGATCTTCTTTAGTGCGTCTTCCGCTTCCTTCTCGGTTGTGTAGCGCCCGATCCTGACCCGGAATGGTGCAACCGATCCGTCGACTCGTGCCGAGTAGCCGCGCTTGTTCAGGGTTGCGGTGAGTTTGTCAGCTTCGGGTCTATGACTGTAGGCAGCAACCTGGACCGAATAGCCGCTTGCGTGTGAGACCGCGGTGCTCGGCTTCCTCCCCGGTTTTTCGGCGGTAGCCTTTGGCGCCTTCGCCGGATCGACGATGCTCGGCTTTGAATCGTTGGCTTCAGTTGGTGGCTTCGGACGGTGAGCCGGCACGACCATTTTGGGCGGTGTCGATAGGCTTACAACAGTCGGAGACGCAGTGTCGACGGCTGTCGGTCTTCCTGTCGCAGCGGATGCAACCGGCTTCGGAGGCGCGGCAGTCGCGCTCGATGCGGCCCCGGATGTGGACACCGGGGTTGTGGAAGCAGTTACGGAAGTCGCTGGAGTATTTCCGGACGTACCCGTCGTTGGAGAAGCTACCGTCGCCACAGTAGCGACCAACGGACAACGCTGCCCCTGATATTGAATCTGATTCCTCAGCTCCACCTCTGAGGCATCTGCCTGCGCCAGCGCACTTGCGTTGGCCGTACAGGCATTCGGGATGTCATTCTTTTCGAACAAAACCCGGGCGGTCCAGTAGCTCGCCCTCGCGAGCGACTTGCTCCGCGGATAGTCGCGTGGGATTCGCTGCAGGTGGCCAAGTGCGCCATCGCGGTCCCCGCGAGCAAGCTCGAGCTGTGCCAGACGCAGCAACGCATCCTCAGCCTGAGGAGCAAGTGGATAGTCCACCACTATGTGCTTGTAATCGCTTTCCGCATCCGCGGCGTTAGCTGCCAGCGTCGCGCGCCAGAACAGAGCCTGCGGGTATAGCTGAGATGTCGGTGGAGTCTTTGCGATCACGGAATCGATCAGCGCTCTCCCTGCCACACCATTGCCATCGCTCACGAGCGTCTGAGCTCTCACAAAAATCGGATCTGCCGGGCGTGCCGGGGCCTGAGCGGCCGCCAGCGACGCTGCACAGAATAACGGTAGGCCCAAAAGAACTTGCCATCTAGACATCTCACCATTCTCCTATTGACTCATGCGGCGGGACTTCTCTCCGCACAATGAACTTTATCATGCGGCGGGATTTCTCTCCGCACAATGAACTTTATCATGCGGCAGCGCTTCTCTCGTCGGCTGCGCACAAGCTGAGTACTACCGTGGCCAGTAATTGTTCTTCGGACGAAACTCTGCTCTCCTTCAGGGCTACATCTACCTCGAGCAGGGAATCGAGTGCGCGATCGAGCAATTCGCGGGTCCAGCGTTCCGCGGCGCGAGCCCAGACGGCAGTGGCAGATCCCCACGGCCGGCCTGTAAAGGCTCCCGTCTCTTTCAGAAGATCGAAGTATTCTTGGGCCAGGCGAGCTCTCGAGAGACCTTCATCCAGTCTCGCACGCCCCCACGAGATGGCGAGCATCTGTGTCGATAATGCCATGACGATTGAAACGCCCGTTGTTTTCGGCTGGGTAAGGACATGAGAGATCAGCCCAAGGGCGCGAGGGGCGTTACGATCGGCTACCGCGTCTAAGAGGTCAGCTTGGGTCTCGCCACGCCGTACCCCCACGACAGCCGCCACGGCATCCTCATCAATTTCGTCGTTATGGCCTTCGATGTAGCTCGCAAGCTTGTCCAGCTCTCCTGACAGTTGATGCAGGTCACTGCCAACCGCCGCCTGAAGGAGCTCGACAGCCGATTCACTAATCTTGACTCCCAATTCACTGGTCGCCCGGTGAGTGATCCACTTCGGAATCCGATCGCCGGTAAGGGGGTCGAATTGGAGCGATGTGCTAGATGCTGAGAGCGTCGCATCCGCCTTGGATCCGGCAGCTCCGGTCATGAGGAGCAGCAGATCGGGTTCGGGATGCGTCAAGTATTGATCGAGGACCCTGCGCGCATCTTTCCTGAGCGCTCCGACCTCACGAAGCACGATTACGCGTCGCTCCGCCATCATCGGCGGTGTGGAGAGGAGCACTCCGAGGGTCTCGGCGTCGAGCTCGGAAGATCGCCGCTTGTCCAGATTGAAGTCCCTGGCTCCAGGATCCAGAGCGGCGTCGATGATCTGCCGGATCACACCGTCCTTTTGATACTCATCCTCTCCCCAGATGTAGTAAACGCCGTCGAATGACCGGCGTTTGATCGCATCACGAACTGTTTTGAGAGAGGATGCGGACATCCTCCAAATATACGGCCGCTCTACTGGGCTGCCGATGGCTCTCGAGCGCTAACGCGTGTAGTTCGTCAGCTCGAGCCTGGAGTGCGCAAACCGCACCGGAGCCTGCTCCGCAAACAGAGCCGCTGGCCATATAGTCAGGCCTGCTGTAACGGAGGCGACGATCGCCGGTGTCGAGGTTGTAATGGGGCTGAGCTCAGGCTCCGGAATTGTTGCGACCACCGGGGGCATCATGAGATCGCGTGGAGCATCAGTACGGTGGTACAGCGTCATTCCTATGTACCCAAGCATGGCAGCGCTGGCGAGTGTCGCCGCGATTGCGCCACGTCTGAGATTGCGCTGGGTGGCTGCCAGCAAATGGCCGCTGTCACATTCCCTGAGACGCGCCTCGAGGCGCCGGGAGAAATCTTCGGATGGCTCGATGCTAGGAAGGTTTCTGAAGAGCAGAAGCGCTCGGCGGATCTTCGCATCTTGCTTCGCGCAGTTCTCACACTCAGCGAGGTGTCGCTGCATCCGAACCAGCTCGATCCCGGCAAGGGTATCGTCTACAAAAGCAACGTGCTGATCACAAAAATCGCGACAATCCATGTAGATAGGTTGAGGGTTCGGTAACAGGTACCCACCAGGGGGGCGCCTGTTCCCGGACCGTCGAACCTAATCTACATATGGGGCAATGATTTCCGCGAACGAATTCCTTGCCCGGTTAAGACGGGATTTGACCGTCCCAAGATTGCAATCAGTGATCTCAGCGATCTCTTCGTACGACTTGCCCTCGAGCTCGCGCAGTACAAACACGTTCCTGTGGTGCTCAGGGAGCTTGGCCACGCTCTCTTCGACGATCTCCCTCAGATGGCGCTTACGATACATGTCATCCGGACGGGACGTGGTGTCCTCGAACTGTAGAGGACGGTCGTCGTCCTGAAAGTTCTTCTGGACCGTCTGAAAGAGAACCAGCGGGTTGCGAGAGCGGTTGCGTAGCTCGTTCTTCGCCAGATTCGAGGCGATCGTATAGACCCAGGTCGAAAACTTCTTCGAGCGGTCGAAGCGATGCAGGTGGCGGTAGACCCGGATGAAAACCTCCTGCACCAGATCTTCTGCCTTTTCCCGATCACCGATCGTGCGATATACGAAGTTCAGGAGACGGGTCTGGTAGCGTGTGACCAGTTCCGAGAAGGCGCGCTCCTCTCCACCAAGGAATGCAGTCACGACGGCTGAGTCATCCATCGCCTGCAAGCGCTCCCTTACGCTCGGCCCTTCCACCGATACCGCTTGCTTACGGACGATGTTAGACATTTTTCTCTCCTCTAAATGAGAGACACTCACGACACGGAATCGTGCACATCTCTACTGGAACATTCTGCGCTTTCATATAATGCACGGGGTGTGCCCAGCGCCGGCCTGGAGTAACCCATTGTCAATAAAGGACTTATGGCATCTGGCTCAAGCCGGGGCTTGTCCAGATTCTGCCACTTCTGTCCTATTTACATGACATGTCAGCGTCTTTTCATTGATTAGACGCCAATTTGGCCCGAAGGGTTAACGACCTGCGCGAAAACCCGCGGCGAACAGGAGACCGAGTGCAGTCTTGGCATCCTGAATTCCACCTGCCTCCACCATCTCCAACGCTCGGGACAGCCGCATCGGATGGAGATCCAGAAATTCATCCGCCTCATGCTTAGTCTCGCCGGCGACCAATCCGGTTGCTATGAACAGATGGATTTTTTCGTCCGTGAACCCGGGAGTCGTGTACATCGTGAGCAAGTGGTCGAACTGCTCAGCTGTGCACCCGGTCTCCTCTTTCAGCTCCCGCGCGGCACAATCGCGCGGATTTTCTCCCTGATTGAGTCTTCCGGCCGGAATCTCGAAGAGGTAGCCCTCGGCCGCATACCGGTACTGACGGATCATCAGCACCTGCGGATCTTCCCCTCGTGGGTCGCTCAGGAAGGGCACGATTGCGCTCGCACCTGGATGCCGGATCATCTCCAGTTCGCCGATAGATCCGTCGGGAAACCGGACGGTGTCGGTATCGAGCGAGATGACCTTCCCCGTATAGACCCGCCTGGAGTCTATCCGCCCTGTGTTCTCTTCTCCTTCCATCGCGGCTGAGCCTAGGAGCTGTGAACGTGCATATCCCCAACATTCAAATCGGAAACAGAAGCACGAATGACCCGCGCATCGCCGACTACGATCGTCTGCAGCTCGTCAGGATGCAGATGTGACCTGGCTGCCTGGAGGACTGCGTCCGCTGACACGCCACGGACGTTCTTTCTGTAGGAGTCATAGTAGTCAGCGGGCAGATCGTAGATCACGAGGGTCGCGAGAGCGGATGCGATTGCGGCAGTCGTCTCATATCGAATCGGGAACACTCCATCGAGATAATCTCTGGCCAGTGACAGCTCCTCTTCCGAGATTCGCTCGCCGCGGATTCGATCGATCTCGAGAAGAATCTCGCGCAGCGCCGGCGCTGTCACCTCGCTCTGCACGGCTGTCGATACGACGAATGGACCAGGGCCACGCCGCCAGTCGTAGAACGACGAAGCCCCATAGGTGTACCCGTGTGCCTCGCGGAGATTCAGGTTGATCCGCGAGCCGAATAGGCCGCCAAGAACGGCGTTCATCACGAGCGTGGGGAAAAAGTCGGGATGGTTGCGCGGCAAGCCGACATGCCCCGCCCGCAGCTCCGACTGCGGCGCGTCCGGCTTATCCACGATGTGAATGCTCTTCCGAGTCGTCCGCGCCGCTGCGATCAGTGGTCGATGCGGGGCCCGTCCGGAAGGCCAGTCCTGAAACGCGCGGGTGACCAGTGCGCGTGCCGCCTCCGTCGATATATCCCCTGTAATGATCACGGTCGTCGATCCGGACCGGTACCCGGATCTATAAAACTCCTCAACGTCTTTTCGCGACAACGCGCTTACGCTTTCGGAGCTTCCCTCATCGGGCTTGGAGTACCGCGATTCTTCCGTGTACAGGAACTCCGAGAATTTCTCGTCGGCCAATCCTCGCGGCTCTGTTTCGAGCTGAAGAATCTCCGCGAGACGTTCCGCCTTGGCCCGCTCGATCTCACGCTCGGGGAAAACCGGACTACTGATGGTTTCGCCAAGGAGCTTCGTCGCTTCGTCCACCTGATCTGACAGCACAGTGATCTTGATGAATGCGCTGTCCCAATCAGCGCCGGACTCGACTGATGTCCCGAGCTGCTCGAACTTCTCCGCCAGCTCCGCGCCATCGAACCGCTTGCTGCCCTCGAGAAGGGTGCCGGCAGTCAGGGCGGCGACACCCTCCTTGCCCTTTGGATCGTTTGTGGAGCCGGCGTCAACGACCACCAAAACTGTGA
>PKVB01000185.1 GCA_003131365.1 Gemmatimonadota bacterium
CGACATCGGCGGCTCCTCGAGCCCGGAGAAGGTCGTCAACGCGCTGCGCATCATCACGGCGGATGCCGGAGTCAAGGCGATTCTCTTCAACATCTTCGGCGGAATCACGCGCACCGACGATGTGGCGAATGGAATCGTTACGGCGATCAAGCAGAACCCGCTCAAGGTTCCGCTCGTCATTCGGCTCACAGGCACTAATGAGGAGATCGCGCTCGAAATCCTGAAGAAGAGCGGACTCTCCGCGATGACCGATATGGACGAGGCGGTGAAGAAGGCAGTAGCTCTCGCCACTGGAGGGAAGGCGAAGTGAGCATCTTCATCGACAAGAGCACGCGTCTGCTCGTCCAGGGCATCACTGGGAGGGACGGTTCCTTCCACACGAAGCAGATGATCGAGTACGGAACCCAGGTCGTCGGCGGCGTGACGCCGGGGAAGGGCGGGCAGAAGTTCGAGGATAAGGTCCCGATCTTTAACACCGTAGCGGAGGCTGTGAAGAAGACCGGAGCGAATACGACGGTGATCTACGTACCGCCTCCATTCGCCGCAGATGCGATGATGGAAGCGGCCGACGCCGGAATTCCATTCATAGTCTGCATCACCGAGGGGGTCCCCGTGCTCGACATGACGAGGGTCTATCCGTACGTGAAGGAGCGAGGCTCCCGCCTCCTCGGACCCAACTGCCCGGGCCTGATCTCTCCCGGGCAGTCGAAGGTCGGAATCATTCCAGGCAGAATCTGCACGCCTGGCAACGTCGGCCTCGTGAGTCGCTCGGGCACCCTCACGTACGAGGTCGTCTTTCAGATGACTCGCGCCAAGATCGGTCAGACGACGTGCGTCGGGATCGGAGGCGATCCAATCAACGGCACAAACTTCATCGATTGCCTCGACGCCTTCGAGAAGGATGCGGCGACCAAGGCAGTCGTCATGATCGGAGAGATCGGGGGCACCGATGAGCAGGAGGCTGCGCGCTTCGTTCGCGAAAAGATGAAGAAGCCAGTCGTCGGCTTCATCGCCGGACAAACTGCGCCGCCGGGACGCCGCATGGGACACGCGGGAGCAATCATCTCCGGCTCCGCCGGCACTGCCGCCGAAAAGATGCAGGCATTCGAGGAGAACGGCGTGGGCGTCGCCAAGCGTCCCATCGACGTGGTGGATTTACTCAAACGCGCTATGCGATAGGATAGAACCGATAAATGGCTGGCAAGAGAACACTCACCATCATCAAGCCCGACGCCTTCAATTCCGGAAAAGGCGGACAGATCGTCGCGCACTTGGAGAAGGCTGGCTTCAAGATCATCGCATCCCGTGTCATGCGGCTCACAGAGGCGCAGGCGCAGGCTTTCTATGATGTTCATCGAGAGCGCCCGTTCTTCGCGCCGCTCGTTCGCTTCATGACGTCCNNGCGGTTGCGACGCTCCGCAAGACAATCGGAGCAACCGACCCCGCCGAGGCGGACGCGGGAACGGTTCGGAAGCTCTACGCGGAGTCGAAAGAGCGGAACGCAATCCACGCCTCCGATTCCGACGAAAACGCCGAGCGCGAAGCAAGGTTCTTTTTCCCCCAATCCGAGCTGGTTTAGTCCTCGCGCAGCGAACTGTCGTTCGCTCGCAGCCCCTGGCCGGGCCGCGCACAGCCCCCGCCAGCTAGTCTTCAGTTGCGAAACTCATCCGCGAAAAAAACTGAGAGGTCTACACTGGAATGGGGGGGCTAAACCCGCTAATTTAAAGCGCTTATGCTGTCCTTTGACATCCGCTCGCTGGAGACCAAAGCCGTCCAGGTGGACGGCTCGATTCAACCGGACGATCCCATTTGGGAAGAGGGAGATGTCCGCCCGTCGCGGCCCGTCAGGGTGATCGGAAGATTGTCGTCGGCGGGCGAGGAAAGATTCTATTTTTCCGGTCGCATCGACGGAGGGCTTGTGCTTCCTTGCCGGTTGTGCCTGGAAGAAGTCGACGTCGCAGTGGATGAGGAGGTACACTTCCTTCTCGCCGGCATCGGCGCTGACGAAGCGGACGATCCGGACGTGTTTCTGTACGATCCCAATGCGCGGATGCTGGATCTCCGCGCTGCGGTCAGAGAGACGTGGCTGCTCACGGCTCCCGCGTACGTCCAATGCAGAGACGATTGCAAAGGACTCTGCGCGACTTGCGGTACCAATTTGAATGAGAGCACTTGCAACTGCGCACCAACCAAGACTGAATCGCGCTGGGGCGCGTTGCTCAAGCATCAGGGCGACGCACACTAGCTCGTCAAACCACCTTAAGGAACAGATCCAATGGCCGTCCCGAAGCGACGCACCTCGAAGCGAAAGAAACGCGCACGCAACACGCACAAGATCGCGCCTGCGATCGTCATCCAGAAGTGTCCCCGCTGCCAGAGCATGAGGCGTCCGCATCATGTCTGCGCGGAATGCGGATACTACGATGGCGAACAGCGAGTAGAACCGAAGGAAGCCTAGTTTGGCGCGAATAGCGTTGGACGCTATGGGGGGAGACTTCGCTCCCAAAGCGACAATCGCCGGCGCTTTACTCGCCCTGCAGGAGCTCGACGGTGCGCACACCGTGCAGCTCGTCGGACAGACATCGGTCATCGAGGCGGAGGTCGCGAGATTGCTTTCGGGCGAGCTCTCCGGCGCCGCCTCGTCGCGCCATCGGCTCGTGATCGTCGAGGCGCCCGAGGTCATCGAGATGTCGGAGAAACCCACTGCCGGCCTCCGCAAAAAACCCAACAGCTCGATGGTCGTCGGACTCAAGCTGCAGGTCGACGGAAAGTCCGACGCCTTCGTTTCCGCCGGCAACACCGGCGCTCAGATGGCGTCGTCGGCGATGCTGCTCAAGCTCCACCCGGGCCTTACACGCCCCGCTATCGCCACCGTATTCCCCACTGCAAGCAACCCGGTCATCGTTATCGATTCGGGCGCGAACGTGGATTGCTCCGCGCAAGAGCTCTTGCAATTCGCGTGGCTTGGCGCGGTGTACGCCGAGTGCATCTTCGGTCGCGACAATCCTTCCATCGGCCTTCTCTCCATTGGTGAGGAGTCGGAGAAGGGAAACGCCGTCGTGAAGGACGCGCACGTGTTGTTCCGGAAAGCCGGATTCAACTTTCACGGAAACCTCGAGGGCCGCGATCTCCCCGCCGGCGCGGNNAGTCGTCATCTGCGACGGCTTCGTCGGAAACGTCGTGCTCAAGTTCTACGAAGCCGTGGCACCCATGATCGTGCGCTTGCTGAGCGAGCACCCTGGCATCGATGCCAAGGACGTGAAAGCGGCGCTCAGCCGATTCGATTCCACCGCCTACGGCGGCGCCCCGCTCCTCGGAGTGAGAGGCGTCAGCATCATCTGCCACGGCAACTCACCGCCGCGCGCCATCAAGAACGCCATCATGGTCGCGGTCCGAGCCGTGGAGACCCGTATGAACGATCAGATCGGCGAGAAGCTCGAGTTGTCAGCTCACGCCCTTAACGCGATCGCGGAGTCCGCATGAAGCGACCAGTTGCTGCCGTCGCCGGCACCGGGCGCGGTGTCCCCGCGCACGTGATGACCAATCACGATTTTGCCGCCATTGGCATCGAGACCTCACACGACTGGATTTTCGAGCGAAGCGGAATCGTCGAGCGGCATATTGCGAAGAACGGCGAGACGACCTGCTCGATGGCCTCCGAGGCCTCGAGGAAGGCGATGGATGCCGCAGGGGTGCATCCGGGTGAAATCGATGTGATCGTCCTGGCCACTGCGACGCCAGATCGCCTCCTTCCGTCCACCGCTGTCGACATCCAGGCGGAGCTCGGCGCTACGCGCGCTGCAGCGTTTGACATCGGTGCCGCCTGCTCCGGCTGGCTGTACGCCATGACGACGGCCGAGGGACTGATCATGTCGGGCACCGCGGAGACGGCTCTCGTGATCGGCGCGGAGAAGATGAGCGCCATCGTGGACTGGAAGGATCGCTCGACCTGCGTCCTCTTCGGCGATGGAGCGGGCGCCGCTGTTCTCAAGCGCAGCAAAGGAGGAAAGGGCATCCTGTCCGCGTACATGCGGAGCGATGGCAAGCTGGCTGATCTTCTCTATCGCCCTGAGGGTGGAGCGACGACCCCGATGTCCGCGGACGTGCTCGAGAAGCGCTCCCATCTGGTGAGAATGGCCGGGCGCGAGGTCTTCAAACACGCGGTGCGGTCCATGTCCGACGCTGCCGACCGCGCGCTCGACGGCGCGCGCCTCACAGGAACCGACATCGATCTGCTGATTCCTCACCAGGCCAACATGCGGATCATCGAGGCGACAGCCAAACATTCCGGCATCCCGATGGAAAAGGTCTTCGTGAACGTCGACCGTTACGGCAATACATCTTCCGCTTCGATTCCAATCGCGCTCAGCGAGGCTATCGAATCGGGAAGAGTCAAGGACGGTTCGACTGTGATGATGGTCGCATTTGGCGCCGGATTCACATGGGCGTCGATGGTCATTCGCTTCTAGGCGGTGGACATCGTCCTGCTCTTTCCCGGCCAGGGCTCGCAGAAGCCGGGGATGGGAAAAGATCTGGCCGAAGCATTTCCGGTCGCGCGCGGCATTTTTGGTGAGGTCGACGCAGCGCTGGGAACGGATTTGAGCCGACTCTGCTTTGAGGGGCCCGCAGACGAGCTGACGCTGACGCGCAACGCGCAGCCCGCTCTGTTTGCGCACGGCGCAGCGGTTTGGGCGCTGACGAAGGACGCACTGCACCAGTACGTCCGCGTGGCCGCGGGACACTCTCTCGGAGAATTCACTGCCTATCACGCCGCCGACGCGGTGAGCCTGCCTGGAGCCGCAAAGCTCGTGAGGAGGCGCGGCGAGCTGATGTACGAGGCCGGGATTTCGCGTCCCGGGACGATGGCGGCGATTCTTGGGACGACCACGACACCGATCGAGCAGATCTGCCAGCGCGCGACCAAGGAAGTGGGACTCGCGGTGCCCGCCAATTTCAACACTGACGACCAGGTCGTGATCTCAGGCGAAATCGCGGGCGTAGAGCGCGCGATGGAGATTGCAAAGGAGGCGGGGGCCAAGCGGGCAATCAAGCTTCCTGTGAGTGGGGCATTCCATTCGCCACTCATGGAGCCGGCCGTGGTCGGGCTCACGGACGCGATCGCGACGTCAGCCTTTATGGATCCTCTCTATCCGGTTTACTCGAACGTGACCGCCGGAGCTTCAACAACGGCCGTCGAGGCAAAGGACCTGCTGCTGCGGCAGCTCACATCCCCCGTTCTCTGGTCGACCGAGATCAGAAACATTGCTGCGAGTTTTCCCGACGCGCTCTACCTCGAGTTGGGTCCTGGCAATGTCTTGAGCGGTCTGGTGGGGCGGCTCGTCAAAGGCGCTCGCACTTTTTCGTGCGGAACTCCGCCCGAAGTCGAGAAGCTTCTTCAGATGGTCGCGTAATGAAGATCGATCTCACCGGAAAGAACGCCGTCGTCACCGGGAGCACCCGGGGGATCGGACGCGCCATCGCGGAAGCCCTGGCTGAATCCGGCGCACGGGTCGCCGTCGTGGGTCGCGATCTCGGCCGGGCGGAGGAAGCCGCGACTGCCATTGGCCACAATGCGAAGGGCTTCGCGGCCGATGTCGGCGATACGGCTGCGGTGGCCAAGCTGGTGGAAGACGTCGAGAAGGCATTCGGCTCGATCGACATTCTCGTCAACAATGCCGGTATCACCCGTGACAACCTGGTGATGCGCCTCAAGGACGACGACTGGGACGCGGTTCAGAACGCGAATCTGCGTGGCGCGTTCGCGGCGATTCGCGCCGTTTCGAGGGGGATGATGAAGAAAAGAGCCGGCCGGATCATCAACATCGCCAGCATCGTCGGCTTGATCGGCAACAAGGGTCAGGCCAACTACGCGGCCAGCANNGGCCTCATCGCCCTCACCAAGTCCGTCGCCAAGGAGCTGGGGTCGCGGAACATACTCGTGAATGCTGTGGCGCCGGGCTTCATTGAGACCGAGATGACCGCCGGGATGACGAAGGAGGCCCGCGAGGCGTTGGGCCAACAGATTGCACTTGAACGGCTTGGCTCGGTACAGGACATTGCTGCCATGGTCGCCTTCCTCGCTTCGGACCTCGCCTCCTACATCACGGGGCAGGTGTTCGTCGTGGATGGCGGGATGGTGATGTGACCCGAGGCCGTCTTCACCGTAGACGGTTGAAGGGCGTCGAGGCCATCTTTACCGTGGAAGGTTGAGTGTGATGTNNCTGATGTAACTTGGTATCAGATATTCAGTTAGATATATTTCACGCACCCCCATAAACACGAGGACACCCACCAAATGGCCGACAATTCCAACAAGGTGAAAGACATCATCGAGAAAGAGCTCGGTGTGGAGCGTGAAAAGCTCACCAATGAGGCGAGCTTCATCGAGGACCTCGGTGCCGATAGCCTGGACATAGTCGAGCTCGTGATGGAGTTCGAAAAGGAGTTCAACATCGACATCCCTGATGAGGACGCCGAGAAGCTGCGCACCGTCGGTGACGCGCTCGGCTATCTGAACCAGAAGGTCGGAGCGTAATGAAGCGGCGAGTCGTCGTCACTGGCTTGGGGGCGATTACCCCCGTCGGTAATGATGTGGCGACGACCTGGCGGTCCCTCATCGAGGGGAAGTCGGGAACCGCGCCAATCACCAAGTTCGACGCATCGAAATTTCCCGTTCGAATCGCCGCCGAAGTGAAAGGCTTCAATCCGCTCGACTACATGGATCGGAAGGAAGCGAAGCGAGCGGACCAGTACACGCAGTACGCGGTTGCCGCGGCGCGCCAGGCCATGACCAACGCGAACCTTGTCGAGCGGAACGGGATGGACCCGGATCGCATCGGCGTCATCATCGGTAGCGGCATCGGCGGACTGAAGAGCTTCGAGGAGCAGCACGACGTCTACCGGGAGCGCGGAGTCGGAAAGATCTCCCCGTTCTTCATCCCGATGTTCATCGCTGACATCGCTGCCGGTATCGTCTCGATGATGTTCAACGCCAAAGGCCCAAACTACGCTACCGTATCGGCTTGTGCCACGAGCGCTCATGCAATAGGTGATGCGTATCGGACGATCCAATACGGCGACGCGGATGTCATGATCACAGGCGGTGCGGAAGCCACCGTTACGCCGATGGCGATCGGCGGCTTTGCCAACATGAAAGCGCTCTCCGAGCGCAACGATAGTCCCGAGACGGCCTCGCGTCCCTTCGACGCGACCCGCGACGGATTCGTGATGGGAGAAGGAGCCGGGATCCTCATCCTCGAGGAGCTCGAGCATGCTCTCAAGCGGGGCGCAACGATTTACGCCGAGATCGTGGGTTACGGCGCAACGGGCGATGCCTATCATCTGACGGCCCCGGCACCGGATGGCGAAGGTGCGCAGCGCGCCATGAAGCGAGCGCTCAAGGACGCCGGACTGGAGCCGAAGGACATCCAGTACATAAACGCACACGGCACATCGACGCCCGCCAACGACTTCAACGAGACTCGCGCCATCAAGGCGGTCTTCGGCGAGTACGCCAAGACCGTGAATGTCAGCTCGACGAAGTCGGCCACCGGCCACATGCTGGGCGCCGCCGGCGCCGTGGAAGCGGTAGTGAGCGCGATGGTCGTGGGGACTGGCATCATTCCACCAACGATCAACTACCACAATCCCCAGCCCGAGCTCGACCTCAACTACACACCGAACACTTCCGTCAAGCGCGACGTCAACGCCGTTCTCAGCAATAGTTTTGGCTTCGGTGGGCACAACACCACCCTCGCCATCAAACGCTACACACGCTGAGCCGATGACCCGCCCTGCGGATACATCGCTCGACCTCGCGAAGATCTCCNNGAGAGAAGGTGGGTTCGCACCAACGCCTCTCTCACGCCGACGCCGAGCTTCTCTTCACATCGCCCGATCTTCTCGGAGTCGGGATGCTTGCCGACTACGCCAATCGCCGCAAGCACGGCGACGTCGTGACATTCGCGGCCAATCAGCACATCAATCCGACCAACGTCTGCTACCTCAGGAAGACCTGCGTTTTCTGCTCCTTCGCCCGACTGCCGAAGGAGGAAGGCGCATATCACTACACGCTCGACCAGGTATTTGCCGAATCCGAGACGGCCGCCAATGGACTGACGAAGGAGTTCCATATCGTCGGCGGGCTCGATATGAAGGCCGGCCTCCAGTACTACAGCGACATGTTCCGGGGTCTCAAGGAGCGCCATCCGCACGTTCACATCAAGGCGCTCACGGCGGTTGAGATCGCGCACATCGCGCGCATCGAGAAGATGACGTGGCGCGACGTCCTCATCGNNCGCGCATTGATAAAATATCCATAGAAGAAGTGCTCGCGACCCTCCGCGAGGCCGGGCTCGACACGCTGCCTGGCGGCGGCGCCGAAGTGTTCGGCAAAGGCGTCCGCATGGCGATCGCCGACAAGAAGCTCGCGGCCGAAGACTGGATCGATGTGCATCGGACCGCGCACCGGCTCGGGATCCGATCGAACTGCACGATGCTGTATGGTCACGTCGAGAGCATCGAGGACCGCGTCGAGCACCTTTCCATGCTGCGCGATCTGCAGGACGAGTCCCACGGCTTCCTCGCCTACATTCCGCTCGCCTATCACCCCGACAACAACGAGCTGGGGATCGAGCTCGGCCGGCAGGGAACCGCGACGACAGGCTTCGACGACCTGCGAAATCTCGCGGTCGGCCGTCTCTTCCTCGACAACTTCGAGCACATCAAGACGCACTGGATCATGGTCACGCCGTTTCTCTCGCAGACCTCGCTCGCGTTCGGCGTGAACGATCTCGAGGGAACGGTGGTGCGCGAGAAGATCTACCACGAAGCCGGCGCGCACACCGCACAGGGCTTGAGCCTCGACGAGATTCTCGATCTGATCAGATCGGCCGGCAAGACTCCAGCCGAGCGTGACTCTTTCTACAACGTTCTGCGCGTCTTCGATCGCACGTCCACAGTGGCCGTGGCGGCCTGATGAAAATCGGACGCATCCCCTACATCAACTGCTACCCGGTCTACGGTGCGATCGACCGGGGCATCGTCCCGCTCGACGCCGAGCTGGTTGATGGGGTTCCGACCGACCTGAACCGACGGATGGGCGCGGGCCAGCTCGACATGAGCGTCGTGTCGGCGGTCGAGTATGCGCGCGACTCCGATCACTACCTGCTGCTGCCAGACCTCGCAATCTCATGCGATGGTCCCGTCCGCAGCGTCATGCTCTTCTCGCGTCGCCCCGCCGCCGAGCTCGGATCGAGGAGCGTCATCGTCAGCAGGAGCTCGATGACGAGCGTCGCGCTCCTCGAGCTCCTGTTCGAAAATGTCTGGCATGCGAAGCCGCACTTCGTCCCAGGCGACGCAGAGGTCCGTGACGTGGTCGAATCGAATGACGCCGGCGTGGATGCCCGACTCGTGATCGGCGACGCCGCGCTCGTACTCGGCTCCAATCACCGCGAGCGGTATCCGCACGTGTACGACCTCGGCCAGATGTGGAAGGACTGGACCGGACAGCCGTTCGTCTTCGCGGTCTGGGTCGCACAGCGCTCGACTGACGTGAAGGAAGCCCTCGTTGCCCACGCCGGACTCATCGCTTCACGCAACTGGGGCCTGCGCCACTTGCCGGAGCTCGCCGAGCAGGCGCATCAGGCTACCGGAGTAAAGCGCGATGTCTGCGCCGAGTATCTTTCGGGCTTGGACTACGGATTGTCGTACTCGCACCTTGCCGGACTGACCGAGTTCTACCGGCGGCTCGTCGAGCGCGGACGGATCCCGAACGGAACCCTGACCTTCCTTCCCGCCGCATGAGCGAGACACTCGACCTTCTCGATTT
>PKVB01000086.1 GCA_003131365.1 Gemmatimonadota bacterium
ACCAGCGCATCGCCATCATCGGCGACGCGATGCTGGACGTCTACCTGCGAGGCGACGTGGAAAGGATATCGCCCGAGGCCCCCGTCCCCGTCGTCCGCGTTCGCGAAAAGGAGCTGGCCCTGGGTGGGGCCGCCAACGTCGCTCAGAACGTCTTCGCCATTGGGGCGCAATGCGACCTCGTCTGCGCCGTCGGCGAGGACGCCGAGGGCCAGGTGATCAAGGCGATGCTGCGCGAGATCGATTCCGACGGGCGATCGGTCGTGACGGTCGGGAGACGGACGACGACCAAGACGCGGGTTCTCGCCCGGTCGCAGCAGGTGGTTCGCTTCGATGAAGAGGAAGACACCGACATAACGGGCTACGAAGTCGCAAGCCTCCTCGACGCGGCGGTGAGGGCGATCGACAACGCCGACGCGCTCGTGCTCGAGGACTACAACAAGGGCGTGCTCACCCCGGCGCTCATCGCGCCCGTGATGCAGCAGGCGACGGCGCGCAAGATCCCGGTCGTCGTCGATCCCAAGTACAGGAATTTCTTCGCCTACAAGGGCGCGACGATCTTCAAGCCCAACAAGCGGGAACTCGAGAGCGCCCTCGGAGCGGCTGTGGACATCGAGCACCCGGAGGCGCTGCCGGAGTCAATCAAGCGACTGGGCGTCGAGCACCTGCTTCTCACCCTTGGCGAAGCGGGAATGGCGCTGATCGCGTCGGACGGCGAAGTGGGACGAGTACCGACGACCGCGCGCGAGGTTTACGATGTAGTAGGCGCCGGCGACACGGTGACCGCTTATCTCGCGACGATGCTGGCCGCTGGCGCGACCCCGGCCGAGGCGGCGGTGATCGCCAACTTCGCCGCGGGCGTGGAGGTTGCTAAGCTTGGCGCCGCTACCGTGAGCATCGACGAAGTCGTTGAGGCTTATGATCTGTTCGAAGCCGGCACCGCCGACGTGCCAGCGGCGTAGCACCCAATTCCGATACAGGAGAAGGATTGCGGCACATAGGAAGAAGCATTTTCGCAGTCGCGCTGTGTGTGGGCGCCGCAGCCAACGCGGCGGTCGCGCAGGATTCCACCGGTGCGGGGCTGCCCGCGGAGCTCCTGGCGACGATCGGAATCGAGGGCTGGCAGGTCAATTCGAATGCCCTGCCGAATAGTTCCTGCTCGCTCACCCCGGGTCAGGTCACGGCGGTGCGCGCTGGCGTCGGAAGCGCCTTCGTCGGAGGCAACGCCTACCTTTACCACTACTTCAAGAACGCGTGGTGGTCGGGCACTCGCGCTCCGCACTTTTTCTTCCGCGCCGACTGGGATCAGGAATTCCGCGACCAGGACAAGTTCGGCCACTTGCTCGGCGGCTATCAGCTCGCGCGCATCGGACACGCGGCTCTGCGGGAGGCATGTGTGGGTGAGAAGAAGGCGATCTGGTGGAGTGCTGCGTACGCCGCGGCATTTCAGCTCCAGATCGAGATCTTCGACGGGCAATTCGTGAAATATGGATTCTCGTATGCCGACATGATCGCGAACACCACCGGACAGGCGTTCGCGGTGATGCAGGAGTTCCACCCGCGGCTCCGAGTGATCAAGCCGACGTTCTCGTACCACAAGACACGCGCCCTCACGAACACCGAGGATGGATTGTTCCCATCTGAACTCCGCCCTTCGCTCGACTACTCCGGGCAAACCTACTGGTTCTCGACGGACGTGAACGAGTTGCTGCCTGACGCGGCCAAGCCCTTCTGGCCCGCGTTCATCCGGTTCTCGGCGGGACACTCGGTAACCGACTGGATCAATCCTCAGACCGGCGCGGCGCAGCGCGCGAAACGGAAGATCATTCTGTCGCTGGATTTCGACCCGGAGAAGCTGCCGGGAAATGCGCCATGGTGGAGGTCGGTCAAGCATACGCTCAGCTACTACCACTTCCCCGCTCCGGCGCTCGAGCTGACGCCGAAGATGCATCTGTCGCCCTGGTACCGCTAAGCTCTTGGAAACGCGGCGTGGGGACTCGGGTGGCGGCCTGAAGAAGCGGCGCTTCGCATCAGTGTTATTTGCGGCGCTCTCGTTTACCGCGCTCCCCGCTCGTGTTTCCGCCCAGGCATCGGCGTATGTGCCGCTCGATGACATTGCGTACACATACGTGAACGCGTTGATGGCTCGCGGAATATTTCGCGAGCTCTCCTCTCTCGAGAGACCCTACACGGAGCGCGCGCTCCGTGTGGCCATCGATTCGGCGCGGACTCGTGAGCCTGGCCCGGTGATCGCCTCCTATCTCGACGCGCTGTACCTGGCGGTCGAGAAATACGTNNAGACCTTTCGCGCGCGCGGGACCGTCGATGTGTATGCAACCGCGCAAACGTCGGGACGACGTGAGCTGATGCTCGCCGACAGCACAAATGGTGTGCGGCCGGGCGGCTCGATTCGCCTCCTGATGGCCGGCGGGCCCATCGTGGGATTCACGCGAGTGCTCGTCGACAGTCGTCTCAACGTCGATCCCGAATATGCCGGGAGAAAGGATCGAAAGATCAACGGTCGGACCGAAGACGGCTATTTCGGCGGACAGTGGACATACGGGCAGCTTTCGTTCGGCCGAGTGGGTCGGAACTGGGGACCGCCCGCGATGGATGGGCTCATGCTCGGCGACTACGCATACACCTACGATCATCTCTACGGGCTGGTCGGGAACGACAAGATCCATTGGTCCACAGTCATTGCCCGGCTCGACAACGACGTGCCGACGACCGGTCCCGAGGTACAGCGATACTTCTCGATCCACCGTCTCGCGCTGCATCTCGGAAACTGGGAGCTCGCCGGGACCGAGAGTTACCTGTACGGCGGGGTCTCGCGAGGCTTCGAGCCGACCCTGGCGAATCCTTTCAACGTCTTCGGGCTCTCATGGCGCAACGAGCGACAGGAGGGCAATCTCGGTCTTGGCGGAGAAGCGAGCGTGCGGACGGAACGCTTTGGGAGCTTTGCCGGGCAACTCTTCATCGACGACCTGCAGATCGATCACAGCTGCAACCCGAACTGCAAGCAACCGTCGTCTTACGCCGTTACGCTGACTGCCGAGGGCATGCCTCTGGCGGGAGATCAGCGCTGGTTCGCGTCGTACACGAGAGTGTCGAATCTTGCGTACAACAACAAGAATCCGGATGAGCACTACGAGGTGTTCGGCGTGGGGCTCGGGAGAGGATTCAGCGACTACGACGAAATGAAGGCGGGTATCGATCTCCTGGTGTTTCCGAGGACGCCGCTCCGGCTTTACGTCACGCATCGTCGCCAGGGCGAAGGGAGTTACAACACACCGTTCCCCGCCCCCGCCGATTACGCGACGACTCCCGGCATCTTCAGCGGCGTGGTGATGGGAGTGACACGCGCCGCCGTTAGCGGCGCGTCACGCTGGCGCGACTTCGAGCTGAGCGGCGATCTGGGAATCAATCACGACACAAACGATCTGCACATCACGGGCGCCACCAGCACCCGATTCGAGGGGAGACTGAAGGTGGCGATCGAGCCGCGGTGGAGCATTTCGTTCCAGTGAGCATCGCGATCATCAGCGGATCCGCCGGCCTCATCGGCTCCGAGGCANNCATCTCGGCGACAGGCTGCTGCGCGACGGCCTCGAGATCGTCGGCATCGACAACGACATGCGCCGCAAATTCTTTGGCGACGATGCATCGACCGCTGGTAATCTCGCGCGTCTGCAACAGCGTCTTGGCAAGAGCTACACGCATTGCCCCGTGGACATACGCGACCAACCCGCAATTCAGAAGATCTTCCGGAAGTACGGCCGCGATGTTTCTCTCGTCGTGCACACCGCGGCGCAGCCCTCGCACGATTGGGNNGAAGGTGTACGGCGACACTCCCAATCGGCTTCCCCTGATGGAGCTCGAGAAACGCTGGGAAATCGAACCGACTCACTCCTACGCCAATGGAATCAGGGAGGACATGTCGATCGATTCCACCCTGCATAGCCTCTTTGGCGCGTCAAAGGTGGCTGCCGACATTCTCGTTCAGGAGTACGGAAGGTACTTCGGGATGCGGACAGCCTGCTTTCGCGGTGGCTGTCTCACCGGCCCCAATCACGCGGGTACGGCTCTGCACGGATTCCTGGCCTATCTGATGAAGTGCGCCGTAACTGGACAGCCTTATACCGTGAACGGGTATCGGGGCAAACAAGTCCGCGACAACATCCATAGCGCCANNGCAACTGCTCAATGATGGAAGCAATCGAGCTTTGCGAGGAAATCGTGGGGCGTCCGATCTCCGCCGACTACAGCGACGTCAAACGGATCGGGGACCACATCTGGTGGATCAGCAGCAACGAGCGATTCAGGGGTCACTATCCTGAATGGAAAATCCGCCGCGACGTGCCAACGATTCTCCGCGAGATCTACGAGCACAACCGCGAGCGCTGGGAATCAGCGAGCACGGCGGCGAGCACCGCAACGAGCACGGCAACGAGCACATGATCAGACGCGGAAAGCGCGATATCCTCGGAGTGATGGTCGACGTGGTCGACTACGAGTCGGCCGTCGACCAGATCGTCCACGCGGCGAAAGCGGGACGCGGCTTCGCCGCCACCGCGCTTGCAGTGCACGGGGTGATGACCGGCGCTCTCGATTCGGAGCAGCGCTTCCGTCTGAACGAGTTCGACCTGGTGGTCCCCGACGGACAACCGGTGCGGTGGGCGCTCAATCTTCTCCACTCGACTCGGCTGAAGGAGCGTGTCTATGGTCCCACGCTCATGCTTGCCCTTTGTGAGAGGTGCGCGAGCGATGGAATCCCGATCTACCTGTACGGCAGCAGTGAGTCGGTGCTGGCCAGGCTTCGTGCGCGATTGGAGGAACTGTTCCCGGCGCTCAGGATTGCCGGAGCGCAGCCATCGAGATTCCGCCGCATTACACCCGAGGAAAAAGCCGGGATCGTCGGTGACATTCGCGCCAGCGGCGCGCGGGTTGTGTTCGCCGGACTCGGATGCCCGCGTCAGGAAGTGTGGGCGTATGAATTTCGCGACGCTCTCTCGATGCCGGTCGTCGCCGTCGGAGCTGCATTCGACTTCCACGCGGGAACGCTCCCGCAGGCACCGCTCAAGTTGCAGAACGCCGGGCTCGAATGGCTGTATCGCCTGGTTCATGAGCCGAGGAGACTGTGGGGACGATACGCGCTCCTCAATCCTTTGTACGTCGCGATGGTCGCGGCTCAGGGAACGCGATTGGTGCGTTTCGGAGATCGCGCGGCATCCCGTCCCGACCACGAATTGAACTACGGCTGAATGCATGACACCGCTGTTGCCACCGCGTGCCCCCCGTCGATAGTTTCGTGCGAAGGGCCCTTAGCTCAGTTGGTTAGAGCAGCGGACTCATAATCCGACGGTCGCAGGTTCGAGTCCTGCAGGGCCCATTTATCCCCTCCATACTCAAATAGAGTCGCGACTTTCGCGACACCCCGCGACACCCCGCGACACCCCAATGATCCGAAGGTTTTCAATCAAGTCTCACATCTTCCGCTCTCTCAGCATCGCCGCGCTTGCGGGGGCGATCGTGACGGTCAGCTGCGGCCCCGAGCTTACTCAGGCCGCCAGCACCGACGTCTCGGGAACCTGGTTCGCGCCCGGCCCAGCCGCGGGACTCACCAACGTGACCGTGACTCTCGTTCAGAGTTCGGACGGGACAATTTCTGGAACGTACACGGCGACGGGGACTGATGGCCTGCAGTTCTGTCCTGCAACCGGTCCGTGCGCGATCGCCGGCACGATCAGCGGCTCGAACTCGGTGTTCCAGATTTTCTTCGAGCTCCAGGACGCGGGCCAGTTCACCGGGCAGCTCATCGGCGGAAGCACGCTGAAAGGAGCGATGACCAGAATCAACAGCATCGAGCCCATCCAGTTCACGAAGTCATAAGCGCTGTTCCCGCCGCACCTTATGGCATCTCCTTACTACCGCGAAGGCACACGTCCCTATAGCATTATAGGTTCTGTCCAGCTGGCTCCCGCAAGAGGCGTGGGAGAAGGCTCGTCGGTCGCGTAGCTCAGCTGGTTAGAGCGCTGCTTTCACACAGCAGAGGTCCGGGGTTCGAGTCCCT
>PKVB01000090.1 GCA_003131365.1 Gemmatimonadota bacterium
TCGTGCGCCGGCGTGATCTTGACGACGCCGGTTCCAAATGCGGGATCGACATATGTATCGCCGATGATCGGAATCTCGATGCCGGCGATCGGAAGCAGGACCGACTTGCCGATCAGCGCCTTGTAGCGCTCGTCATCGGGGTGAACGGCGACGGCGACATCGCCCAGCATCGTCTCGGGACGCGTGGTCGCGACGGTGAGACGCGCATTGTCCTTCGCACCGACGATGGGATACGCGATATGGTAAAGGCTACCATTCTCTTCGCCGTGCTGGGCCTCTTCGTCGCTCAATGCGGTGAGGCAGCGCGGGCACCAGTGGATGACCCGGTGGCCGCGGTAGATGAGCCCCCGCTCGTGGAGCTGGACGAAAGCTTCCCTGACAGCGTGCGACAGCTGGGGAGAAAGAGTGTACGCCGTCCGGTTCCAGTCGGCCGAGGCGCCGATCGCGCGCAGCTGGCGGAGAATTTCGCCGCCCGTCTCCTCGACGAAGGCAACGGTGCGTTCAGTGAATGCAGACCTACCCAGATCGAACTTGGTCTTGCCCTCGGCCGCGAGCTGTTTCTCGATGATGTTCTGGGTGGCGATCCCGGCGTGGTCGGTGCCCGGAACCCAGAGCGTTTCATCCCCGATCATGCGGCGCCAGCGGATGATCACGTCCTGGACGGTGTTGTTGAGTCCGTGCCCCATGTGCAGCACGGCTGTCACATTGGGTGGGGGCATCACGATCACGAACGGGTCGCGGTCGCCACCGTTGCGCCGGCTGCGCTTCTCTTCGGCCGAAAAAATCCCGGCCTCGATCCAGCGCTCGTAGATGGCGCGCTCGGTCTGGCCGGGGTCGTACTGCGCCGGCAGGTCGTGAAGCTGCTGTGTTGTGCTCATCTCCGGCGCAAGTTAACGGGCGCCATTTTCGCGGGTAAGACCGCGCGTCTTACCCGCGAAGAGCTTGCCTGGTGCCGCTACGCGCCGGTTCTGGGACGCGTGCCGTTGCCGGGCGCGTGCTCGGGGTCAGCGACGTGATCGGCTTTTGGAACTCCGCTCGGCGCCACCGGGGAGCCGTCGGTGCGACCGCCGCGCGCCTTCTTGGTCGATTTCCGGCGCGCAGCCGCCTCGGGGATCTCGTCAGCGGCGGCCAAGAAGGCTTTGTCTTCCGAGAGTGACCGGTCTTCGAGCTCGGTGCGCGGATCGGCGTGCCGGTCGATCTCCTCGGAATTGCCCTGTCGGCGGCGGCCAGTGCCGACCTGCTGCCCATCCCAGTGGCGCTCCGTGAACGGAGGATCGCCATCTTCATAGTGATGCGCCGCGTCTTCGAAGAGATCTTCATCGGTGCGGATGGTGAGCCGGTTCACGACCGTGGCCACCCCGGGAGTCCCACGGGCCACGACGACCGCCTGGTGAGCTTCCTCTTCCGAGTTCACCGTGCCGGTGAGCTCGATGATGCCGTCTTCCACGGCGCCGATGTCGATCGCGCGCTCGCTCAGCGTTGGATCGTTCTTGAAAGCCTCGAGAACTCTCTCCTCCAGCGCCTCGGCGCCGTTGAGCGATGCCTTGGGGGTGTCGATGTCTTCGTCGAAGTCGGGGTCGAACTCATCCTCGTCGAGCCCCTCGTGGTCGAACTTCTCTTCTTCCCCCGCGGTACCGCCTCCGAATGTGTCCTTGATTCTGTCAGTCAAGCCCTTGAATCCTCCGAATCGCTCCGCCATGAGAACGCCCGCCGCAAAGCCGGCCGCGGCTCCGATCGCGATGAAGATCGCATTGCGGGAAGAAGACTCTTCCTCTTCTTCCTGGTAGATGTACGGCGGCTCGTTTCGAAAGCGGAAGGGCGACATAGCGTGATGGCCTGTGGCGAAGGGTATCTGCAAACGATAGCTTAACGGGGAGCAAAATAAAGGCCATCCGCAGTACTCGAAATCATACCGAGAAAATGTTGACGCTGAGGCTCCCCGACGGCGCCACCCGCGAAGCTCCCGAAGGCGCCCTGCCGCGCGACATCGTCGCATCCATAGGACCACGGCTGCTCCGGGACGCGATCGCGGTACAGGTGGACGGCGAAATCATCGATCTGAACACTCCGCTCCGGAAGGGCGGGCAGTTCCGGGTCCTTACCGAGAAGGACCCCGAATCTCTCGCTGTGCTCCGGCATTCGGGCGCTCACATCCTGGCCACAGCAGTTCGCCGGCTCCGGCCAGACGCTAAGATCGGCTTCGGCCCCGCCATCGAGGACGGGTTCTACTACGATTTTGAGGTCGCGCAGCCGTTCACCCCGGAAGACCTCGAGCAATTCGACGCGGAAATGAAGAAGGTGATCGCGGAGAAGTATCCGTTCGTCCGCGAAGAGGTGTCGCAGCCGGAGGCGCGGAAGCGCTTCTCTGACGACCCGCTCAAGCTCGAGCGGCTCGGCGAATTCCCGGAAGGCGAGATCATCTCGACCTACACCGACGGGCAGTTCATGGATCTGTGCAAGGGGCCGCACGTCCCCGATACGTCGTATCTCAAGAACTTCAAGCTGTTGCACACCGCCGGCGCGTACTGGCGTGGCGATGAGCATCGGCAGATGCTTCAGCGCATCTACGCCACGGCGTTCTGGAAGAAGGAAGATCTCGAGGCGCACCTGCATCAGCTGGAGGAGGCGAAGCGACGGGATCACCGCGTGCTGGCGCAACAGCTCGATCTCTACTCGACCGATCCCCGGGTCGGACCGGGTCTCATTCTCTGGCACCCGCGGGGCTCGATAATCCGCAACGAGATCGAGGAATACGAGAAGGCACTGATTCTTCGGCACGGGTATGATCTCGTCTTCACTCCGCACATCATGAGCGAGCGCCTGTTTCAGATCTCCGGGCACCTGGAGAATTTCAAGGAGAACANNGCCGATGAACTGTCCGGGGCACATCTGCATCTATCAGTCGCACCCGCGGTCGTATCGCGACCTGCCGATCCGGTACGCCGAGTTCGGCGCGGTGTATCGGTACGAGCGGAGCGGGGTGCTGCACGGGATGATGCGCGTCCGCGGCTTTACGCAGGACGATGCGCACATCTTCTGCACGCCCGAGCAGATTCCGTCGGAGATCGAGCGGTTGCTCGACCTGTGCGACGAGATGCTCAAGACGTTCGGCTATCCGTACACGATCGAGCTCGCAACTCGTCCCGACAAAGCGCTCGGAAGCGCCGAGCAGTGGAAGGAGGGGGAGAAAACTCTCGCCGACGTACTCAACAAGCGCGGCCAGGCGTTCACCTACGACGCGGGCGGCGGCGCGTTCTATGGGCCGAAGCTCGACTTCAAGCTGATTGACGCAATCGGACGAAAGTGGCAGGGTCCGACCGTTCAGCTCGACTTCAACCTCCCCGAGAGGTTCGGGCTCGAGTACACGGGCGCCGACAACACGCCTCATCGTCCGATCATGCTTCACCGCGTTCTCGTTGGCTCGATGGAGCGGTTCGTCGGCGGACTGATCGAGCACTTCGCTGGCGCATTCCCGCTCTGGCTAGCGCCGGAGCAGGTGCGCGTCATTCCGATCGCCGACGAGCTGAAGACATTCGCGCAGTCGGTAGTCGAGCGCCTCAAGGCGCGCGGCGTGCGCGTGCATCTCGACGATCGCTCGGACACGCTGAACTACCGGATCCGCGAAGGCGAGATGCTGAAGATCCCCTACATGGCTGTTGTCGGAAAGCGTGAAGCCGAGGCGGATTCGATCGCGCTCAGAGTGCGCGGGGCGGGGAAGAAGCAGGAGATCATCACCGTCGCAGATTTCGCCGCGCGTCTCGAAGACGAGTTGGCGACGAGGGCGCTCAAGCAGTAACAGCTCCCAGAAGCCGCAGCCATCAACGCGCATCGGGTTTTGCGCGCGAACCCACACTGAGGCATCACATGCGTCGCACTTCCATTGCTTTCTTCGCCGCGCTTTCCTTCACGGGGGCTTCTCAGGTTTTCGCCCAGCAGACCACGGTCCTGCGTGCCGCTCGGCTGATCGACGGCACCGGGGCGCCAACTGTGACGAACGCCGCAATCGTAGTGACAGATGATCGCATTGTCGCTGTCGGTCCCGCCGCGACCGTCGCCGTTCCCGCGGGCGCCCGCGTGGTCGATCTCGGTGACGTCACTCTCCTCCCTGGATTCATCGACGCGCATACGCACATCACCGGCCGGACGCTCGGCGATCCCATGGCGGATCTCGCGGTGGTCAAGGACTACGCGTCGTACGGCGCAATCGTCGGCGTGGCGAACGCACGCAGCACGTTGATGGCGGGATTCACCACCATCCGCGTCGTGGGCTCTCCCAACTTCGACGACATGGCGCTCCGCCAGGCGATCACCGATGGCCGCGTGCCCGGCCCTCGAATGGAGAACGCCGGACACGCGATCGGTATCACGGGCGGACACTGCGATGAGAACGGCTTCAGGCCGGGTTTGATCCAACTGGGTCCTGGCGATGGAGTCGCGGACGGGCCCGAGCAGGTTCGGCAAGCGGTTCGCTACCAGGTCAAAGCCGGCGCCGATGTCATCAAGATGTGCGCGACGGGCGGCGTGCTGTCAGAGGGAGACGCGGTCGGCGCGACGCAGTACACCTACGAGGAGGCGAAGGCACTCGTCGACGAAGCGACCAAGCTCGGGCGGAAAGTAGCCGCCCACGCCCACGGCACCGAGGGAATCAAGATCGCCGTGCGCGCGGGAGTGTCGTCGATCGAGCACGGCTCCTTCCTCGACGAAGAAGGTGCGCGGATGATGGCTCAGCGCGGCACCTTCCTCGTGCCGACGATGATGGCCGGCGAGGCGGTCGAGCGTTTTGCGAAAAACGGAGTCCTCAAGGGACTGCGCGCCGAGAAGGCGCTCGCGGCTGGAGCAGCGATGAGAAAGGCGACGAAAATCGCCGTAGCGAATCACGTGCAGATCGCGCTTGGCACCGACGCTGGGGTGATTCCGCACGGCACGAACGCGCGCGAGTTCGGCCTGTTGGTCGAGTGGGGTGGACTGACTCCGATGGCTGCGCTCAACGCCGGCACGTTGAATGGGGCGAAGCTGCTCGGCTGGGACACGAAGGTCGGCTCACTCGCGGCGGGAAAGCTCGCCGACATTGTTGCCGTTCCGGGCGATCCCCTCGCGGACATTCACGTTACGGAGCGAGTGAGCTTCGTGATGAAGGGCGGAGTGGTTTACAAAGGGCCAGGGAGCGTGAACTGAAACTACAACTGCTAACAGAACGAGAGGTCAGCTCAGGCTGACCTCTCNNGTCAGTTGCAGTTAAGAGTCAGTTGCAGTTAAGAGTTCCCCGCACTAGGCCTTCCCCCCAGCCGCGACCTCTGCGATTTCGTCGCTCTTGTCCTCCGTCTGTCGAAGCATGCGGCGGAGAACCTTCCCGATCTCCGTCTTGGGCAGGTCGGCCACGAACTCGTACTTCGCCGGAATCTTGTAGGGCGCGAGCCGATCGCGGCAGTACAGCTTCAGGTCGGCGGGAGTCAGCGCGCAATCCGCTCGAAGGACGACCCACGCCTTCACGACTTCACCGCGCATATTGTCCGGCAGGCCGACAACTCCCACATCGGCCACGGCGGGGTGTGTGGAAATGACTTCCTCGATCTCGCGTGGCCACACCTGGAAGCCGCAAGTCTTGATCAGATCTTTTTTGCGGTCGACGATGAACAGGTATCCGTCTTCGTCGAGGTATCCGAGGTCGCCGGTGTAGAGCCGGCGCTCGCCACGCTCATTGGTGCGAAGCATCTCCCTCGTCTCGTCGGGCTTCTGCCAGTAACCACGCATCAGCTGCGGGGCGCTCATCACGATCTCGCCCACCTCTCCCTCCGGAACCGGCGTGTGCCCGTCGTCCGAGTCGAGTATTTCAATGCGGACATCGGGCAGCGGCATTCCCACCGAGCCGATTTTCTTCTTCCCCAGGACGGGGTTCGCGACGACGGCCATCTGCGCCTCGGTGAGCGAATAACCTTCCACGATTACTCCGCCCGTCAGCTCCTCGAATCGTTTCTTCGTCTCCGCCATGAGCGGCGCCGCGCCCGAGAAACACAGCTTGATCGAGCGGAAGTCCACCTTCCCTTCGCGGGCCATCGCGTGATTCATGATTCCGTTGAGCAGCGTCGGTACTGTGCAGATGAAGGCCGGCTTGAGCTCATTTATCTCCTTCAACACGTCGCGCAAATCGCGTGGGTTTGGAATGAGCGCGATCGGATTGTGATTGACGAAGGCGAGGCTCTGGACCCCGATGTTCCCATACACGTGGAACAGCGGAAGCGGTAGCATGATCTTGTCCGTCCACTCATTCATTGCGGGACGGAGCCAGACCCGAAGCTGATGTCCCGCGACAACCATTCCCCGGTGCGATCCGGTCACCCCCTTCGGGGTACCTGTCGTGCCGCCGCTCATCAGAATGACCGCCGGATCATCAAGGCTTGTTTCGGCGACCGGTGGCGCGGAGCGTCGGAATCGTCGCAGCAGTCCCCCGAAACGAAAATCCCCCGCGACGACATTGATGCGCTCGCCTTCCTTCTTTTCCTTGAGCAGAGTGTAGGCGAAGCGAAGCGTCCATGGCAGGTATTCCTTGATGCCGGTGGCGATGACCCGCTTCACGGACGTCCGCGATTGGATGTTCTTCACCTTCCCGTAAAAGCGATTGAGCACGACCACCGTCTCCGCGCCCGTTGTCTGAAGGGCGTCTTCCATCTCGCGCTCGCTGTAGGTCGGATTGAAGGGACATACGATCGCGCCCACCTTCCACGCGGCGAACTCGGCGATCAGGAATTGCGGACAGTTGGGAAGACAAATGCCGACCCGGTCGCCACGCTTTACTCCCATCTCGCGGAGCGCCGCGCCGAGCGCATTGCTCTGCTCTTCGACTCCCCTGTACGTAGTCGTCGAGCCCTTGAACAGCAGGGCAGGACGGTCGGGCCATCGGCCGGCAGACTCGCGTAGGTANNACGGCTCCAGCGTCGACGGAACTCCGTCGTCATAGTTCGCGAGCCATTTGGGTGCGGTCATTGCAGCCTCCATTGCTCTTCAGCTACTCTTTCTGTCGCGGGAGCGAATCCGTGCGGCAGCTCCGGGCATTACTGATCTAAAGGATGCCGCAATCTGAATCGACGCGCTGTACGTAGACCTACGTAGCAGTGCAGAGTTGCGCAAGAATTCGGACGTTTACATGGCGGACACCTTCATGACTGGCGTAACCGGACTCCACCACGTCACCTGCATCGCCGGCGATGCGCAGGACAACGTCGATTTCTACTCGGGCGTGCTCGGCATGCGCCTGGTCAAGAAGAGCGTCAACCAGGATTCGCCCGGAACCTATCACCTCTTCTACGCCGACGGGGAAGGCCACCCCGGAACCGACATCACCTTCTTCCCCTGGCCGGAGATGCCCGGCGCCAAGCCGGGCGTGGGGCTGGCGATGGAAGTCTCGCTCGCCGTTCCGCTGGGCAGCGTCGACTACTGGGGAGAGCGGTTGGCGGAGCACCATCTCGCTGTCGGCGAGATCGAGACCAGACGTGGAACCTCGGCGCTCCCATTCACCGATCCCCACGGTCTACCTCTCGTGTTGCACGAAACGGGGGACCAGCGCGACTTCACTCCTTGGCGGGAGAGCCCGGTTGCGGTAGAAAAGCAGATCCGCGGACTCCACTCCGTTCGCTTGTGGGAGCGCGACCTCGCGGCCACCTCGAGCTTTCTCACCGGCGTTCTCGGATTCGTGGACATTGGTGCGGAGGACGAGTGGCTCGGTTTCGCGATCGGGGGAGGCGGATCGGGCCGCTATCTCGAGATTCGCGAAATTCCAGACGCCGACCGCGGAAGGTGGGGAACCGGCGGGGTGCACCACGTCGCCTGGCGCGTGCCGGACGACAAGGCAGAGCTGGAAATGCGCGAGCGGATTGATCGCGCGCGCCGGCATCCGACAGAAGTGATCGATCGGTTCTGGTTCAAGTCAGTCTACTTTCTCGAGCCGGGCGGCGTCCTTTTCGAGATTGCCACCGACGGACCAGGCTTCGCCGTAGATGAAGACCCGGCATCGCTCGGTGAGCACCTCGTGCTCCCTCCCTGGCTGGAACCGCAGCGCGGCGAGATCGAGGCAGCCCTCCCCCCGATCAAGCCGCCGGCGGAATCAGGCGCGCGGCTGTAGCTGGCTCTCCGACGCGCGAGCCGAAGGTTGGCTCGCGCTTCTGTTTTTCCAACGTCTAAGCGCCGGGACTTCCTTCGCGAACCGCCGCGCGAGAAATCCCGGGAAGTGCATCGACCGGAGCTTCCCCTCGACCAGCGCCGTCAATTCTTCGGCGGTGATGTTCGGCTGGGTGGACACGGTCAACCTCCTACTTGGCGCGGGTACCAGTCGTGGTCAGCACGAGAACAGAATCCGCCGTCTTCACTTTGTAGTGAGCGGTATTGTTTCCAACGAGGTTGCCGCCCTGCAGACGCAGAGCACCATTCGTCATTACCTGGACCCCTTTGCGGCGAACACTCTGATACGGCCCGGCCTCGAGCATGAGGCTGTCGCCGCTGACGACGACTCGCTCGGCGATCGCCGCGCGCCCGGGGAACTTGATCGTCCAGCCGGACGTGGTTCCCGTGGCGGTGAGGACGAACGTCGTAGGAGTCGTGTCGCCAGTGGTAGGCACAGATCGCATGTCCCACTTGCCGGCTACGTCCGCCAGGTTGACAGGCGCCGGAGCCACGGCGGTGGTGGTGGCGGTGGAAGTCGTCGAGGAGGCCATTGCGCTCGTGGTGTCTACCGCGGCGTTGTCCTTCTTAGCGCATCCGGCGAGGACCGCTGCGGAGCAGCAGATCGCGATGCGGGTGGTACGGTGCAGCGTCAACATAAACCCCCCAATTCAGGTGACGGACGGCCTTCGCTCGGCATCGTGCCGAGCCAAACGAACGTACGGCCCACATGGTTCGGCGGCAAGATACCTGGCTCTCAGGCGCGCTGTCCCTGCGCCCGCCTTCTTTTTCGCGCGAATGCCCAGACGCCGAGACCCGCGATCAGGATGCCCAGAATGGTCCAGCCGACGGGACCGAGGAACTGGTGAATTCTCGTAAAGTTCGCGCCGAGTATTCTGCCCGCCAAGGCAAGCACCGTGCACCAGACGACCGTACCGATGAAATTCGCGACCAGGAAGAGGCCGAGATTCATGCGCGCGACTCCAGCCGGGATGGATATCAGTCCGCGTACTCCCGGCACCATCTGGGCGATGATCACGTCGACGAAGCTGTTGCCGGAGAAGCGGGCCGTCGCGCGCTCCAGATCCTTCCCGCGAAGTAGCGTCCACCGGCCGTACCGCTCCAGCCATTTCTCGGGCCGCGCTTCGCCAAGCGCCCGCCCGGCGTAGTACAAGGGAACGCCGCCGAGCACCGAGCCAATGGTCCCGGCGATGATGACGCCGAATAGACTGAGCCGGCCATTTGCTGTCTCGAATCCGGCCAGCGGCATGATCAGTTCTGACGGGAGCGGCAGGAAAATGTTCTCGATCGCCATGAGGATGGCGACCCCCGAGTAATTCAGGGCACCGACTAGATAGGAGATCCAATGAAGCATGAAGGGTCCAACGTTTCTCTACATCTAAAGCATGAAGGGTCCAACGTCTCTCTACATCTAAAGCATGAAGGGTCCGGCGTCTCTCTACATCGAGAACGACGCGTCGTGAGATGGGCGGAGCAATCCTTCGGCCACTCACCGCATGCGTTGCGCGCGGTAGTTCGCGACCTCGCACCGACGATGGTCCGAACGAGCTAGTTGTTGCGGACGCCCCTGAGCGCTGAGCGCAGCTCATTCGTGATAAGATTGGAAGCGGAATCCATCAGCTGATTGAGAGCTCCCTGGAAATCGGCGACGCTGACGCTCCCGAGAGTGCTCGCGGTGATGACGGATCCGGGGATCGGGCTCGAGCTCTGGACGTACGGCGTCAGGCGATCGCGTCCGTGAATGTTGACGTTCCAGATCTCGCGACCAGTGCGACGATCGAGCAGCACTGCTTCGGCGAAGGTGAACAGATACGCCGCTTCGTCAGCCTTCGCGTTGATGCCGAATCGCTCCATTCGGACTTCCAGCAGGTAGTCGGCCTGGCTCTCGTCCGTGACGGGACGTGTGCCGAGGTATCTGCTGGCGCGCTCGAGCGTGCGCTGTGCAAGAACGGCGGGAATATCGATGCGCGCGGCGGCACTATCGAGACGCGCGTACGCACGACGTCCTTCGCGCTCGCGCGCGACATCGGCCCCGGCTCTCACGACGGCTTGGATCGGGTTCTGTGAATTGCCGAGATCGTAGTAGCTCGTGAGCAGCTCGGGAGAGGGCGGCGCAATGTAGACCACCGCGAGCGTCCGGCTGGCAAAGGGATACTCGGCGAGGTGGTGTCCGCCTCCGCAGGCGGGGAGCGTTGCCACGATCGAGCACACGACGGCGAGCACACGCGCTCTGTAGCGGTTGGAGCGCAGCGAAGACGTATTCATTTGATTGTCCCGTTCCGGTAGATGCGAGCAGCGGCGGCCACGATGGGCCGCCGCTTTACTCACTACCTAGACGACAGGCGGGCGCGAGAGTTACGCCCGGCGTTGCTTACTTTCCCGAACCCTTGTAGATGACCTTCCAGATTCGTCCGCCCTTGTCGTCGGTGATGTAAAGGGCGCCGTCGGGTCCTTGTGTAACGCCAGCCGGGCGGTGCGCCGCCTTGTCATTGGCATCAGGCCCGAGAGGGCCCCCGGCGAAGCCATCGGCAAAGACCTCGTACTTGGCCGGATCGGCCGGCTTTCCCGCGGTGAAGGGAGCGAACACGACGTTGTATCCCTGCTGCGGTCCGGGCGCGCGGTTCCAGGAGCCGTGGAAGGCGATGAAAGCGCCACCCTTGTAGTGGGCAGGGAACAACGAGCCGGAATAGAAGACCAGTCCGTCGGGCGCCCAGTGCGCTGGGAAGTATGTTTCCGGTCCCTTCTTCGTCGCGCAATCCCCGACGGCCTTGCCGCCGTCGCCGCCATACTCGGGCGCGAGCACCAGCTTGGCCTGCTGGTTATCGAAATAGCAGGTCGGCCATCCATAGTCGCCGCCCTGCTCGATCTTCAACAGCTCTTCGGCGGGCAGATTCTGGCCTTGATCGGCGGTGTACAGCTTCGGCCAAATGTCAAAGAGCTGGTCGCGCCCGTGCTGGGTGGAGTAGAGCTGCCCACCGGGATCGAAGGCGATGCCGACCGCGTTCCGAATGCCCGTGGCGTACCTCTCCGCCGGCGAGAACTTCTGGTTCGTCTTGTTCGCGTCATAACGCCAGATCCCGCCACGCGTCCGAAGCTCGGTGCACGGCTTGTGGCCGGGAGACTCGAGAACGCGATTCTTGAACTGACACGCGTTGGTCGCGGTGCCGACGTCCATGTAGATGTTGCCCGTAGCGTCGATCACGAACGGATGCATCGGATGATCGCCGTTGAACGGAAGACCGCTGACAATTGTCTCCGAAGTAGCGGATGTCGGAGTCATGCTGTCGGTCGAGATCGCGTAGCGCACGATCCTCTTCGCGGTCGTGTCGCCCTCTTCGGCGTAGAGTGCTCCATTGTAGAGGCCAATGCCGGTGCCTCCGCCATTCTTTTTCTGGGCGTCGGGACCGAACCGCTTGATGATGTCGGCCTTTCCATCGTTGTTCGTATCGCGTAGCGCGACCAGGAAGCCGCCGGGAGGTGTCGGGCCCGTATAGTACGGCCCGCTCCAGGTGTTGACGTAAACGTCGCCGTTCGGGGCAACAACTATGTGCCTCACGTGCCCGATCGTGTCGGCAAACACGGTCGCGCAGAAGCCAGGGGGCAATGTGATACCGCCGTTGTCACCCGCACATGTGGAAGCGTTCGCGTTTTGGGTGCTGCTGGCGACGGTAGAGTCGCCAGATTTCGTCCCCTCTGTTTTGACGCACCCAATCGGCGCGATGAGTGCCGCGGCGAGAGCCAGCGACTGAAAAGGACCACGAAGCCCGGGCACCAACTTCCTGCCGTAAATCATGTCGACTTCTCCGGTGAGAGCCTCAAATCCCAGTGTAAAGGAGCGTCCTGTCGCGTTAGCGCTTGTTTGGCATGCGGCGCCCGCTCACTGGCCCGAGATCTATCATGAGGGCGATCACGAGTCCGGCAATCGGCCAGAAGGTCCAGTGCCCTCCGAACCAGTTATGGACGGCTGAATACCAGAGGAGAGTCGTGGGCAGGAAGACGAAGCCAATGATCGGCCACAGTACATTGTCGAATACGCCGCGGTACCAGTGGGTGAAGAACCAGAGCAGCGCGACCACGAGTCGCGGAGCGGCCAGGGCCATCAGAGTCATGATGCAGGGCATCGGTCAGGATTCCTCGCGCGCTCGGCGCTTCGAAGTGGAGGATGCAGAAGTGTCGATGATCCCTATTCTTGGTTTTGCCGCGTCGAGCTCGCTCCGTGCCTGCTCGTTTTTCACGGACATACCACCCGCATTGTTCGTGCGAGGCGAGCCGGCCAGCCAGACGAGCCAGAGGAAAAGCGGCGGTACAGCAACGAGCAGCGCCAGCGTGAGGACGGAGATGGATCCTGCCCAGACGGTCCGTCCGCTGTCGATGATGGTGGCGCTCAAGATGCCGTCTCCGATTCCGGCGTTTGCGCTTCCGTGCCAGTTGGGCTGTTGCGACAAGCGCCAGCCAGCGGCAATCGCCGGGCTAAGCTTAACGAGAACGAGTCCGAGCCAATATCCGGCCCAGGCCATGAGCATGTACGACGGGCGCCAGCGTCGGAAGGAGAGTCTCATCACGGATGTCGGAGGTTCGTCACCTGTCTGCTGAAAAATACGATTGGTAGCGGGCGGGTGTTGCGCCTCCCGGCTATCTGGGCAGCGCCGGCGTCTCGCGCCGATCCGCGAGCAGCTTGGCGGAAAAGCGCTGCGCCTCGGCAATGCGCTCGACCTCGACGGCTATGGCATCCACCGACTGCTGAAGCTGGTCGAAGCGCTGCTCCATCTGGAAAACGTTCGGCAGCTCGCGCTGTGGCGCCTTCTTCTGGACTCCCCGAATGAGCCACACCGTGATGCCGGAGAGGGACGCTACCATGCCCACGATGATGACCGCGACTACAGCAAAGTTTGCAACATCAGGATCCATGGCGGACTCGGCAAAAGTTTGTCAGGATTTCCAACGTAGAATACCCTACGGAGCGCGCCCACACGAGTTTCCATGAGCCGATTCAAATTACTGAAGTCATGATCAAGCCG
>PKVB01000075.1 GCA_003131365.1 Gemmatimonadota bacterium
CGCTCATACCGAGCTTGACCAGCGCATTCACGGTCGCGGAGGCGGTGTTAACGGTAAGACATCCACCAGCGTTGCCGCTGCACTGCGCATTTGCCTGGGTTGCGCTGATGGCTGATCCAAGCACCATCGCGGCCAGAAGATAACGGGTCGCGCTCATCGAATTGCTCCAAGGTTTACTGTGTGTTGGGCAGCCAGCGGTTGAAAGTGTTCGGGCTGTCCTTTTCTACATATAAGACGCGATGGGTGCCGTCCGAGCAACGCAAAAAGCGCGATGATTTTGGGTCCAGCCAGCGTAGCTAAGTATCTGTTGCATCGACACTTAGATATATCACAAATATGCGCTTATTGACCGGTTCGTGGCGAAATGCGAGAGCTGTTGCACACTGCGACACGCTCGAATTCCCGGGCTCCCGTCGGGCGCCCGCGCGTGTTAACATGTGTCAGCGTCCCTCGGGTCGAGGGGCGTATAGTCGTATTCGGGGCGTAGCGTAGCCCGGNNGGTTGGGGGTTCGAGTCCCTCTGAGCGCACTGGATTTTCGAGAAAGACTCTGCGGTAATCGGGGCGTAGCTTAGCCCGGTAGAGCGCCTGCTTCGGGAGCAGGAGGTCGCTGGTTCGAATCCAGTCGCCCCGACTGAAAAGTGAGAGCCTTTGCAGCGGTGTTCCGTTGCAAAGGCTCTTTTTTTGGCCCCGGCGGAAGGCGGATTGGGTTACTGGCCGCCGATCGGGGGTCCGCCAGGAGCTCGGGACGTCACGTCACCATGGCCCTGCGTCCCTATCCAGATCGCGCCCCCGAGGATCGCTCCCGCAATCAGCAGCGAGCGCGCAACCTGCACGCGCTTTTGCTCGATCGCTCCGATGTAACGCGACGGAATCGTCACCGCCTCTCCGTGATAAGGCTCCGCGTCCGAGGAAACATGACTCACTTCGGTGACGGCGATCGTGACCGCCGAATCGCTGACCGAGCGGACTTCGCCTTCCACCGTCGTCACTTGCGCGCCGAGGCCTCCCAGGGTTTCCGAGCGCCCTGCATCGTTCATCGACAATCGAACAGTCCCGCTCGTCGGCGCGAGCGAAGGAGCGATCGAGGTGTACGTCGCGCAAGCGCCGCACAGGATATTGCACGCCATTAACACTCCGACCAATCGTCTTTGCATTCGCCCATTCCTCCCTGAGCAGATGTGTCTGAGTCCGGCCCGCCTTCGCGGCGAACCGGACTCAGGGTCATGCCTTTGATCCCACGTGCCGACAGCTACCCGGCCAGACAGGCCTGGCCCGTCCCGTCGGACACGGCGTTTGGCGGGTCGTCCGGATTTCTCGACCCGTTGAAGCCCTGGCCCGCGGGCGGAATGTTGGTGTTAGTCAGACGCTCGTTCGGATCGTAGTACATCCGACCCGGCATCTTCTGGCCCGCCTGAGTGGGCGCAAAGTTCGGCGTGCACGCGCGCTTGAAATCGTTCCACGCCTCGTGGCCGAGCTGGAAATCAGCGATGTACTTCTCGATCAGGATTTCGTTCAGTAGCACCTGACCGGCGACGGCCTCCGCCGTCAGGCCGTGATTTGCACGCTCCTCATTGAGCTTCGCGAGCGCCGTGACCTGATCGCCCGTTCTATATGCAGCCTCGGCCCAGATGAGGGTGTTCTCGTCATACGTGACGAACGGCTGCGGGAAATCCGGCGCCAGGCGGGCCGCGCTGAGCCTCGTCCCTGCCGCGTTGAAATATTCCACACGGCGAGGATCGTTCCTGCTCGCCAGCAGGGCGACGAACTGCGGATCGGCAATGAGATATCCCGCGCGTCCGGCCGGCCCTTCGAACTGAAAGTAGAAATTCTGCTCGGCCGCGTTCGATGTGAACGCGCCGAAATAGTTGCCTCCATCCGAAGAGATTCCCTGCTGTGCCTCCGCGAGAGCCTGCGCGTATGCGCCCGGACGCTGTTCTGCGGTGTGCATGTAGAAGCGCGCCTTGAGGGTGTGCGCCAGCTCCGTCCACAGATTGGTGTCCCCGAAATACACGAGGTCCGCCGCGCTGGGCGGAGAGTTGGTGACATCCGTCGTCGCCATATTGGCGATCGCCGCGGTCAGAACCTTCTGCACGGAGTCGTAGACCACGAGCTGATCATCGAGCTTCGGGTTGGGAACTCCCGACAGCGCCTCTGAATAGACAAGGTTGCCGAACAGGTCCGCGCCCGTGCCCATCGTTATCGCCTCCTGGACCTGGAGGATTCCCAACAAGGCGAAGTTCTTTTCGTCCTTCGCGATTTGCTGGGCATGGACGATGTCGATCAGACCGCCGGCCGCATACAGCCCGGCGTTGAATCCGCTCTGCACTCCCTCATCGTACACGTAGTTGTAAATGCTCTGATACTGATTCTGTCCGCCCGCGAACTGGCGCGACCACATTCCCGTGACCCGCGCCGGATCGCTGCCGAGGAGTGCCCAGATTGCGGCTTCCGCTCCGGCGAACAGCTGGTTGGCGGTGGCAGCGCTCGGTCGGTTTGGATCCGTGCTGAGGTCGCCACCCGTGAGAAAGTCACTCTTGCAGCTGGTCGCCATCAACACGGCGGCAAGCGTGACGAGATATCGAAGTTTTATCACTGCAATTCTCCTTGGCATTACCGGTTGAGGCTGAACGAGATCACGAACGACCTCGTCTGCGGATTGGCGAACCAGTCGAGTCCCTGGGTCAGATATTCCGAGCCGGCGTTGTTGACCTCGGGGTCGACGCCACGATAATTCGTCCACGTCTTGAGGTCGCGACCAGAGACCCGGAAGTCCAACGAACTGAATCCCGTCAGATTCTTTACAAACGGCTGATCGAGACTGAACGTGAGCGAGAGCTCGCGAAGCTTCGCGAAGCTGCCGTCCTCCATGAATTGCTCGGAGGGACCGGAGAAGCCACCGCCGGTGCCGACGATGCTCATCCAGTTCTCCCAGTCCTGCGGCGTCTTGAGGCCGACGACGCCCGCACCGGGCCCTGCGACATCGGGATACCTCTTGGTGTCGTAGTTCACGCCGTATTGTCCCTGCGTGCTGCGACGATCGGTGTCGACGTGGGTTCCGAACACGTACAGCGCGCCACGGGTGCCGTTGTAAACGTCACCACCCTTCCTGACGTCGAGGAGGCCCGACAGAGTCACTCTGTTCCTGATCTTGAGCGAGCTCGTGTAGGACATCGTGTATCGGGGATGTGGATCTCCCAGTACGCGCACCTGCGGGTCCGTGATTGGCAATCCGTTCGGCGCGAGGAAAAGAGCGCCGTTCTTGTAGCCCCCGGGCGTCGCGGCGCAAAGCGCATCGATATCCTGCGAAACCAGACCTCCCGCAATTCCCGGAACGGTGCTCTGGGTGCCGCGTCCGCAGTGGACGAAGGCTGTTCCGATGATCACGCCCGGAGCGTAGCCGAGGACGTCCGCTCCCTCAGCCTCGCTCGCGCCGAACCCTTCCAGCAGATCGAAGATCTCCGCGCCGCCAAGGTTGGTAACGTTGCCCTTGTTGCGGCCGTACTGCACGCCGACTTCCCACGCCAGATTCTGGGTCGTGAATGGCCGGACGTTGAGCGTAAGCTCGACACCCTTATTGCTCAGCGCGCCCGCGTTCTGGAATGCGCTCAGAAATCCCGTCGAGCCCGAGTTGACCGTGATCGGCAGAATCACATCGCTCGACTTCTTGTTGTAGCCGACGACGGAGAGATCGGCCTTCTGATTCAGAAAGCCAAAATCACCGCCGAACTCCACCTCGCGCTGCAGCTCCGGACGGAGTGCAGGATTGCCGAAGCGCGTGCTGCTCGTGATGCCGGGCACGCCGCCTATGGAGCTCTTGAGAGCGTCGCCGTACCCTGAGCCGAACTGGACGATGGTACTAAGGGCGTTGAGGGCGGCGTACACATCGGGCTCGCGTCCGGTCTCACCGTATGCTGCGCGAAGCTTGGCGAAGCTCAGAAGGCCGGTCTGGTCTCCGCCGTCAAGAAGATTGGACACAGTCCAGGCGGCCGAGGCCTTGTAGAAGTTGTGACGACGCTGCGAGGCGCCGAAGGTGGAGAAACCATCATTGCGCACACCAGCACTCAGATAGAGCTGGTTGTAAAGATTCAGCTCGCCCTGCCCGAAGTAGCTCTCGATGTGGCGCAGCGACTTGAACTCGAGTCCCGTCTGCGAGACCGTGTTCTCGATCGCGAGCGGAACAGGCGCGATGAGTCCTTCTCCCTGCCCCGACAGCGAGCGATAGCGCCGTGAGTTGAGATTCTGACCGACGGTGAGCGTGCCGTTCAGATTCTCGCCGCGCGAGCCGGTTGCCGACGCGATCAGATTGTGATCGATCACGAGGTTCGTCTGCTCGGCGCGAATGNNACCGCATCGTTAGCGGAGGTGAGCGGAAGCGCCTGCAGGCGTGAGTCGCTATAGTAATCGCCGCCCAGCGTCTCCTTCACGCTCAGCCACGAAAGTGGCCGCCAGTCGACATTGAAGTTCGAGATCGTGCGACCCAGCTCGCTGCGGTTGCCGGGGCTGTTGATGACGAAGAACGGGTTGTCGTAATACGCGCAACATCCGAATGCCTCAACACTGGTCGGATTCGGGAATCTGTAGGGACGCTGGAGTCCCCGGTCCGTCAGGTATTGCAGATTGTCGAACGCGGGCGGAGTACGCAGCGCGCCGAGGAGCAGACCGGAAACGTCGTTCCCGTGCTGGACAAAATTTCCGCGCGAATCCACGTAGTTGAAGTTGCCGCTGAGGGTGACTTTGCTGCTCACCTCCTGCGAGCCCTTCAGACGGAAGCTGGCCCGGTTGTACTTGTTGTTCGGCCCTTTCACCACACCGAGCTGGTTGGTTAGACCGATCGACGAATAGAAGCTCGTACGGTCGTTGCCGCCGGAGACCTGAATGTTGTTGTCAGCGGTCGTACCCGTTCGGAACAACTCGTCCATGTGGTCGAAGGTTGGAGTTCCCGCCGGCAGCTTGGCGCCCCAGGATGTTCTCCCGGCACGTGGCGAGCAGTCGGGTGTGGCACCGCAGGTTATGGCAGCGTCGGGAACTCCTGCTGCTACCGATCCCTGCGCGTAGTCGTGCTGGAGGAAGTCCACCAGCCGCGCATTGTCGAAGTTTACCTGTGACGAGACACTGGTCCGCGTGGGACCGGAATGCCCACGCTTGGTGGTGATGAGTATCACGCCGTTTGCGGCGCGCGCTCCGTAGATCGCGGATGCGGCCGAGCCCTTGAGGATCTCGATTGCCTCGATGTCGGACGGATTGATATCGGCGGCGCGGTTGGGCGTCGCGGTTCCTCCCTGTCGATCTCCGAGCGATCCTCCATTCACGGCGAGGAACGCGGTGGAGACCGTCTGGTTGTCGATCGGCTGGCCGTCGACGACGAAGAGCGGCTGGTTGGTGCCGGTGAGCGATGCGGCGCCACGAATCAACACTGACGCGCCCGCACCCGGCTCCCCCGACTGCGTGCGAACCACGACATTCGGAGCTTTTCCAGCCAGGGACGAAATGATGTTTTGCGGTTCCGCCGCGCGCCGAATCAGAGAGCTGTCGACGGAGTTGATCGTGACTCCGAGCTTTTCGCGGGTGGTCGACATTCCCGCGCCCGTCACCACCACTTCGCCGAGGCGGAATGGGTTGATGGCGAGAGTGAAGTTCTGATTGACGTTGGAGCCCGCTGTCAGAGTGATTGGCACCGAACGGGCTGTGTACCCAATGACGCGTGCCGTGAGCGTCGATGTCGCGCCGGTCGCCCTGCCGGCGGGAACGACGAACGTGTAGCTACCGTCGTCGTTTGTTTGCGTGCCGAGATTCATCCCGGGGATGAACACGCTCGCGCCCCCGAGGGGCACGCCCGCATCGCTCGTTACCCGGCCTGTCACAGTCGTTCCGCTCTGGGCGAACGCTGTCGATGCCGTCAACATGCATGCGGTGATGGCTGACAAGAGTAGTTTTCTCATACAGCTCGACTCTCCTTGGATGGTGTGTGTTCGCAATGTGAGAGTGAGCGCAGATGCGTGAAAGAGATTTTGCGGTGCCGAAGGTGTGAAGGATTTGTAGCGCATTTGTATACATATTGTTGGAGCGCGAGCGGCGATCGGCGCGGCGAGACGACAGCGCCCGGCTCGCTCGCTCGTTAGGGCGCCGAGAACGCAATCGCGGCTGCTTCGCGGCAATGTTTACAATTCGCATACATCGCCCACGGCGCGGAACCGTGGCGGGCGGCGTATAGTATCCCGCTGGTGCACCCGTCCAATACGATGTCTATCTCGAGTCACATGCGAGCCTACGGAGCCCGGCCACTGTTGCTTGGCGCCGCGCTTCTCGGCGTTGTCGTCGTATCCGCTCTCGCCGTTCGGGAGTCGATGCGCAACACGCGGGAGCGCAGGGCCGCCGCGGAGCGCACCGTCAGGGATTATGCGATGTTCGCGAGCTACCTCTATACGACTCGCGCCTATTTGTTCGCCCGGGAGCGGTCCAGGGCGTTCGACCCCATCCATCCGGGCGAACCGTGGGTGCGTAGCGCGCTGCCGCCGGTGACAGTTCTGGCCGCCATCCCCGATACCATGGAGCGTTGCGGCCCGCGCGAGAAGTTTCCGGTCTACAGATTCCGCCTTGACCTGCCCTCGCGCGCGATCACCTTCGCGGGAACACGCCCCGCGTCGGCGATCGAGAACATCATTCGAGACTCCATTCCGAGCCTCGCAAATCGACCATGGGTGAAGAAGTCTGGCTTCGCCTATCTCTTCGTCGACCCTCCGGGGGGAAGAGAAACCATCGCGTACTCGGCAGCGGTCGATTCCGCCAAGACGGTCCTTGCGGTCTACGGCTATCGCTCCTGCTATGGAGTGCGCGATACCGCGGACTACTCCCTCATGTATCGGGTCGTGAAAGTGCTGCCGCCGATGGTGCCCGGCTATGTCGAGGATACAACTCGATCAGCCTCGGATAGTGCGCATCGAGTGGCCGACGCCGGCTCGGGGATGATGATGGGCGGCAAATGGCCTGCCGGCATGCCCGCCGAGTCGTTGCTGACACTCACCATCACCGACGAGGCGCATAGAACGATTTACCAGGCGCCCAAGGGTGGCGCGCGGTCCTCCAATTTCTACGGCGTAGCTCCGTTGCAGTTCGTAGGAGGCACAACTTTCCTGGTCTCACTTCGTCCGGATGTGGCCCGGTTCCTCGTTGCCGGCGGAATTCCCGAATCGCGCCTCCCGGCGTCCCTGCTCCTGCTCGCGGGAAGCATCGTGCTCGCCATCGCGGGGTTTGCGTCACTGCGCAGCGAGATTCGCCTGGTCAACTCGCGAGAACGGTTTCTGGCGAACGTGTCACACGAGCTCCGCACGCCACTGCAGCAGATCCTGATCTTCGTCCAGCTGCTCCGACTTGGTCGCACGCGAACGGATGCGGAGCGCGAGCGATCGCTCGAGATCATAGAAAGGGAAACACACCGATTGATCGCGCTGTCCAATTCCGTACTGGCGGCGGCCAAGCCTGAGATGCAGCTCACGTCCGGCCCGGTGGATGTCGCGAGCGTGGTGCAAACGGCGGCAGACTTTTTCACGCCGCTGGCGGAGGCGCGCAAGATGCGCATAGAGCTCGACGTCGTGGAACCGTCAATCGCGCGCGGCGATCCGGGCGCGGTTCGCCAGATTCTCATCAACGTCCTGGACAACGCCGCGAAGTACGGACCGACCGGACAGACAATCACGATCGGCGTGCGCAGCGAGGGGAAAATCGTTCGGCTCTGGGTCGATGACTGCGGCCCGGGAATCGCCGCATCAGAGCGAGACAACGTCTGGAAGCCATTCTTCCGGGTGGGGGGCACGCTGGACGACAGCACCGGCGGCGCTGGCCTCGGGCTTTCGATCGTCCGCGATCTGGCGATCGCAATGGACGCCAAGGCGGATCTTTCGGAGACGCCCGGCGGAGGGACTCGCTTCACCCTCGCGCTTCACAGCAATGGGAACGGCGGGGCGTCATGACGAACGCCTGGCAGCCACCCGGAACCAGCGATGTCGCGGTCGACCGCTCAATTCTGATTCTCGAGGATAACGAGACGCTTGCGCTCGGTCTTCGAACCAGTCTCGAGGTCGAGGGCTACAAGGTCGAGTGCGTCACCGACGGGAACGAGGGCCTCGCCTGGCTGAGCCAGAACAACCCCGATCTGATCGTGCTCGACCTGATGCTGCCCGGTTTGAATGGCTTCGAGGTGCTTCGACGCTACCGCGCGCACGGCGGAGCCGCGGCGGTGCTCATTCTCTCCGCGCGCGACCAGGAAGTGGACAAGGTACAGGGGTTCCGCATAGGAGCCGACGATTACGTCGTCAAGCCTATTGGCGTGCTCGAATTTCTGGCCCGTGTGGAGGCGATCATACGACGCCTGGCGCCTGCCGCGAGAGGATCAGCGGGCGACGTCGCCGCGCGAGTCTCGCTGCACCGATTCTCCGACGTCGTCGTGGATCTGAAAACGAGGACGGTCCTGCGCGGAGGAAAGCAGGTCGACTTGAGCCCGATGGAGTTCGACTTCCTGTCGTTTCTCATCGAGTCCGGCGGGGGCATCGTCTCCCGCGAAACACTCATGCGGCAGGTTTGGCGCTACAGTCTTGGCGTAACCTCACGCACCGTGGATCAGCACGTCGCCAGGCTCCGGAACAAACTGGAGCCTGACCCCGCGCAGCCTCGCCACCTCATCACCGTGCGGAAAGCGGGCTACCGTTTTCAGGGATAACGGTCCGCGTGCGCGGCCGTGCTAACCGATTTTCGCTCAGGTTGATTGGGTGACTCGCAGACATAGGCATCGGTTAGCACGGCTCAAACGCACACTTGGGTTTTCACATCCGTGGAAAGTAGGGTGGCACGACGGCCATGTTGACGGCGGTGCGCCAGGCAAGCCAGAGATCACGCAGGAACGTCTTCTCCATCTTGCGAAGCGCCGTAAGATGGCAGCGCTTCGGGGTCCATCCCGGTCGCGAAACGGCGAGCTTCGCGCGCGCCGAATCGTAGAACGTCCGGTACTCACTCTTGCATCTGAGCATCGACAAGCCAATCAGATAACACGATATGCGCGCCTGCGCGTCATAGCCGGCTCGCCCTCCCAGAGTGCCGCGCCGTGGAGCGACACGCGTCGCCTGATTGTCGGCGACCGCCTCGAGCTCGCCTGGACATTCTCGCCTCCCAGCCAGCGCCCGATGCGTCGCGGGAACCTGATAGCCGAGAGGATACGCAAGTTCCAGCCTGCATCGCGCGCACCGATAAGCAGCGCCCGGTATCGTTCCCAGCCCGCAGTACGCCCAGAAAGCGGATGGTGTTTCCGCGCGAGCGACATCGAGCCTGGACAGCAGCCTGGCCGCGAGCAGATGCCCAATGCCCCTGATGTTCGACAGCCATGGCCACGCCGGATGCTGCTCGACCGTTTCGCGTAGCGCGGCCGCGACGGATGCCTCGTCGTCGACGGCGCGTGAATAGGCCCTTTCCAGGATCCCGGGCGCTCCGGCTGTCTCCCCCCGGCCCGATCGCCTTTAGAAGAGGATCGGCGTCTCCTATGCTGCGCGATTGCCATGCTGACGGGCAGTTGGGGTTCAGACGGGAAACGTCAGAACGCTACAATCGTGCGCCGTCGCACATTGTCTACGTCAGGTATCGGAATTGTGGGCCGCGTTTACGCGAGCCAATCCCGGAAAATGACGTCCAGGCGTCACACCGAAGTCTGAAGAAATCGTCATGCCCAATTCACCAAACCGTAATCGTCACTGACAGTAGCCGCCTTTTCGGTAGTTCCCCGGACAAAATTGATCAGGCGTTGTAACATTTTGATCATCGTGATCCCCCGAGTGGTCAGAGGCACAATTCTTGGCAGAAAATCGCAACTTCGCGCGTTGAAATGGTGTTGCCGAGTGGACGATTTCCGCGTCTTTTGAGTGTAGCGTGTGCTCTAGGAAAAAGACGCAGTTCGACGCCACCAAGATGTGCCGAGATGGCCTCGAGCACCCACCCTTCCGATGGAGCCTGGCTTCAGTGCTACGCAACTATCGGCTGTGCGCGTCGACTAACCAAATCACAGGAACTCCAAAATGATGACCAACAAGAAAGGTTTCACCCTCATTGAGCTTCTTATCGTAGTCGTCATCATCGGCANNGCATTCTTGCCGCGATTGCGATCCCGAAATTCGCCAATACGAAGGACAAGGCTTACGTCGCGGCGATGAAGTCGGATCTTCGCAACCTGGCGACCTATGAAGAGCAGTACGCTGCAGACAACAACGGCGCCTACTTCGCCGGTGTCGCGGCGAGCCCCGCCTCGCTCCAGGGCTTCACCCCGTCGCAGAACGTGACGATCACTGCCGTGCTCGTTGCTGGTCCGCCCATGGGCTGGACCGCCACCGCGACCCACTCGCAGTCCGCAAAGACCTGCGACAACTCCACTGGCGCGATCGTCTGCACCTGATAAAGTGCTGAGAATGATGAAAAAAGCCCCGCTCGAATCGAGCGGGGCTTTTTTCATGTGCCCCTGAGCGAGGCATATTTCCCGGATGACGGACCGCATGATCAGGCTGCTCATTCAGGCAGGGCTGGTTCTGGCAGTGATCGCCGCCCTCCCGTACAAGGTGTTCGAGCTCGATCGGTACTTCGTGCCGAAGGAGCTCGTGCTGCACGTGGCTGCGCTGATCATCGCATTGATGCTCGTGGCGCGGCGACGGTCGCTCTCCTTCGATCTCGTAGATGGCCTGCTCGCGCTCTTCCTGCTCTGGAGCGTCGCTTCGGCGATCTTCGCCACCAACCACTGGGCGGCCCAGCGCTCCGTCGCCATAAGCATCTCCGGCGCAATCGTCTTCTGGGGAGCGCGCTCTGTGGCCGAGCGCGGCTCATACCGACCGATTCTTGTGGCCGCGGCGATCGCGGCGGTGTGCGCGGCCGCGCTTTCGCTGGCGCAGGCATACGGACTCGAGATGGAATATTTCAGCGCCAACCGGGCGCCGGGCGGCACACTCGGCAACCGGAATTTCGTAGCGCACATGGCGGTGATTGGATTGCCGTCGCTGGTTTGGTGCACTGTCACCGCGCGGCGACCATTTGGCGCTCTGCTCGGCTCGCTTGGTGGCGCGGTGCTGGGCGCGGCTCTGGTGCTATCGCGATCGAGAGCGGCATGGCTCGCCGTTGCCGTCTTCGGGATAGTGCTTCTGGTGCCGATGATCGCATCCAGGAAATACTGGCGCGACGGCAAGATCGGTGGCCGCTTCGCGCGCCTCACTCTCGCGGCGACAATCGGGGGAATGGCGGCGATTGCGCTGCCGAATACCCTCAACTGGAACAGCGAGTCACCATATCTGGATTCGGCGCGCGGCGTGGTGGACTACAAAAGTGGAAGCGGGCGCGGGCGCCTGGCCCAGTACCAGAACTCGCTGCGTATGGCGACGTCCAATCCCGTATTTGGAGTCGGCCCCGGCAACTGGCCGGTAGAGTACGTTCGCTTTGCGCCTTCGAATGACCGGTCGCTAGCCGATGACGGTATGACGGCGAACCCGTGGCCGAGCAGCGACTGGGTCGCATTCGTGTCCGAGCGCGGATTCGTTCCCACTGTGGCGTTGTTGGGGGCGTTTGTAATTCTTTTCTTCAGCGCGCTGAGGCGATGGAGTGATCTGCCGGACCCGGATGCTGTACTCGCCCAATGCGTGCTGGCTGGAACGATCGTGACGACGATGGTGGTCAGTGCTTTCGACGTGGTGCTCGTCCTAGCCGCTCCATCCTTCATGGTGTGGAGCATCCTCGGCGCCACGAGCGGAATTCGTCGAAATGGGCGCGAGGTGAAGGTCTCCTCCAGGTCGCTTGGATTCGCGGCAACGGCGCTGCTCTTGTTGTCTTTGCTTTCGACCGCCCGAAGCGTTACGCAGACCATGGCAATGACCGCTGTTGGTCGCGGGGCATACACGGCTGGCTGGGTGACGGGCGCGCTGTGGGATCCAGGGAGCTACCGCATCAATCTTCGCGTGGCAGAGCTTTATTCGCGCCGGGGACACTGCCAGGTCGCTCGCGGTTACGCCCAGCAGGCATTGTCGCTCTTCCCCCACTCGCCGGCGGCGAGGCGTATCGCTCGGGGCTGCGGCTAGGCCATTGCGAGGGGAATAGCTCGAAATCCGCCGGCCGATATCAACCGCGCCGGAACAGCGACCCGAGCACACCTCCCGATACGCCGCGCGAACGGTTCACGCGCCGAAGCTGATCGAGCTCACCCTTGTCGAGCCAGATTCCGCCGCACTCGGGACACTCGTCGATCCTCACTTGCTCAGCGTGTTGCTCCTTGAGGTCGGCACCACAGCGGGGGCATTTGTTGTGGTGCGCTTTGCGCTCGGTCTTCCTGCGCTCGGCGTCTAGCTTCAATCGCATCTCGTGGATGATCTCGAGGTTTTTCTTGCCGAAATACTCGTCTTCGTTCTTGCTCGGTTTTTCATCCATCGGCATCGTGGCTCCAGGTTTACTAATCACAAATATATGTGACGATTCGGTGAGCGGCCGTGTAGATCCTACAAAGAAAAATCCCGGCGCCGTTCGGGGCGCCGGGATCCCTCACCGGGGCGAACCGGCACGTCACCGGGCGAACCAATACGTCGCCTTTAGGAGGAAGACGTTGCTCGGGCGTCCGAAGATCTCCTTTGCCTCGCGACCGGTGCGGAAGTCACCTTCGAACGGCAGGAAGTCCTCGCGCTGCTGTTGCCACACGAAGAAAAGAGCCGAACCGGGACGATACTCCCAGCGCACCACCGCGTTGCCCCGCAGCGAGTGGGTGCGGAAGTCGGGATTGCCGATCGAAAACGCGGGCGCGACGCCGGGCCCGTCCGGATCCGCCACATAGGATACAATCTTTCCAGTCGCCGGATCGGGCACCGGCGTGATGGTACTGCCGTTGTCCCGTCCGTAGACCGCGTACTGCTGGGTTCCCGGCGTCGCCAGCTCCTTGAATCCCTTGAAGCGGCCGGCGGACGCAAAGGGCTGTGCGTAGAGCTGGAACGAGAGGAGAGGCGACAGAGTCCACTCGACGCGAGTCGTCGCCGACAACGTCGTCTGAAAGATGTCGCTGAAGATGTAGCGCCGTCCGTAAGTGCTGGTCGCCAGCGCGTCGCCTGTCCCTTGCACGAACTGGATGGTGTTGTGATAGAGGGACAGGGAAGGCGTCACGATTACGTGAACTGAGGAGCTGGGCCGGATGTCGAAGCCGAGCGAAACGTCCCTGGCGTATCCGTGAGCCTCGTCACCGTAATTGTCGGCGTAGACGTTGTACGATACGGTTCGTCTCTGGTCGCTGGTGATTTGTGTCCAGATGCCCCACTGGGTGGGCTGCCGCCCGAGCGGACCACCGCGCGTGAGCCGATCGTCGATCGCGCTCGGATCGTATTCGGCGCCCCCGTAAATGGACCAGAGATTCGTCAGGTTGAGGGTCACCTGGTTGAACATGCTCGTCCAGATTTTGTCGCCCCCGTGATTCCAGGCGTGATTCGTCCCCAGATACAGGTTGTAGCCTCTGAGCAGTTTCCCCGGTTCGATGTTGTTGTACGATCCACTCGCGCCGATGTTGCGGTAGTCGACCCGCCCCATGAATCCGAGATCATTCACCTCGAATCCCGGGCTGATGTCCTTGGCCGTCGCGGCGAACTGCCAGGTTCCCGATTTATTGAGTCCCAGCTTGGTCGAGTAGCCCGAAAGCGAGATCGCGCTAGGATCGAGGCTCAGGTAGTCAGCGTCGGGACGCTGGTAATACCGAGCGCTCGACTGTTGCGCGCTTTGGATCACGGCTGTCGAGCCCTCGATGAGCGATCTGGACAGTGCGCCAGTCAGCGCCCACTCCCGGTTGGCCCAGCGATGGGTGAAATCGAGGCTACCGACGTCCGCGTTCGCGCGCAGCAGATCCTTGAACACGGTGTCGCTCAGATCGCGATTCACCGCGGTGCCCCCGAGCCCGATGATGGTGTTTCCTCCGCGGAAGTCGCGGCTGACTCTGCCGACGAAATAGTTGGTCAGCGGTTCGACGGCTGTAGTTGATTCGATGTTCGACGCGTCGATCACTCGGGCTTTCTCCTCGCCGGTAAGCGCGTTGAGCAGGCCGATCGTCCACGGGCCGACTTTACCGGTCACTTTGCCCGCGCCCAGAATCGTCGTCGCGTCGGGCGCATCGACGAACACACCATCGGCGAATCGCTGCGGAGACCGTCCGATTCGTCGCGAGTAGAAGATCTGTTGATTGCCGTATGACGGCCCGCCGTTGATCGTACCGATGTTGAAAATATTTGCGCCTTCGACGAAGAAGGGGCGCTTCTCAGGGAAGAAAGTCTCATACGCCGAGAGGTTCACGACCGCGGGATCGACTTCCACCTGGCCAAAGTCCGGATTGACGGTGGCGGTGAGGGTGAGGCTGCTTGGAAGCCCGTACTTGAAATCCGCTCCAACGGAGGGCTTGGTGTCGTTCGCTCGATAGAATGGATTCGCGGGATCACCGGGCGCACGCGTGAGCTTGGCGCTCACGTACGGCATCACCTCGAGACGGCGGGGAGTAGGAATGTCCACGATTCCAGTGAGGTCGCCCTCGAATGAAACGAAACCCGGATCGGTTTGCTTCCACGGAGACCAGCTGTCGCGCTCGTTCCGCCGCGCTACGTCGCGCATGACCTGAAAGCCCCAGACGTGCTCGACACCTTTCTGCATTCCCCCGAAACGCAGCTGCGAGAACGGTATCCTGTACTCGGCGGTCCAACCAAGCGAATCGACCGTGGTCGCAACCTGCCAGACTGCATCCCAGTTCAGGTCTTCGCCCCCGATGTCATCGAACTCCAGAACATCCTTCTGCACGCCGCGCGGATTCACCGAGAACCGGAACGACGTCCGGCGGTCGCGATATGAGTCGACCATCACGTGCAGCCAGTCCGAATAGATTCCGGACGCATCGCGCCGGGCGAGCTGGGCGGCGATCGAGTCGGGACGCGAGTCGAACATTCGCACGCCAACGTACAGAGCTTCGTCGTCGTAGAGCACGCGGACTTCGGTTGGGTCGGTGGGCTTGGCTCCCACTTTGGGATAGCTCTGGGTGAAATCGCCCGATGGAACCGCCGCCGCCCACGCCGGCTCATTCAATTTTCCGTCGATGTTGATCGAGCTCGGAGCACGACTCGCGCGCATGACACGAAGGACGGTGGCTGGGGCGGGTGTTGGCGGAGAAGCGGTCGGCGGGCCCGCCGGCTGGCCGGGATAGGAGGGGTTCTGGGCAGCTGCGTGTGAGGCGACGAGAACCGACAGTGCAGCCAGGCACCTGGACGCACGAAGAATGATCATGAGGAGACGGGTTGAAGGGGCGGGTGACTCTTCTCGCTGTTGCCAGACTTAGACAGCGCTACGGTTGTAAGGGTTGGGTCGCGACAGCGATCCGAAGGATAGTCTGGCGGAACTACTTCTTCGGGGCGGTCGTCGCTTGGCCAGCGATAACCGGTGCGGCGTCCCTGGAGCTCTTGTCTTCAGCCATCTTCACAGCCTTCGCCGCCATCGCCGCAGGAGTGCTTCGACACGCGGCCGCCGGATCCTCCTCGAAAGTCGCAAGGAGATCTCTGGACTTCGCCACCTCCGAGGCGTTGCCTCGCACCGTGATGGCGGAGATGCCCGAAGTGGGAACGTAGTAAGTGCTGCCGCGCGAGCGGACGTAAGGATTGATGATATCCGCGGCCTGCTGTGGCGAAAGGCACCGAAGCGGAATCGTTTCGGTGCGCAGAGTCGAGCCCGTGGTCGCGTCCGCATGGTTGAGGGCAGGAATAATCGTAGTCGCCGCGGCGATCCAGATCGTAACCACGAGCGCGGCACCGCTCAGCATCACCACCACCCGACCGACGCGCCGGCGGTGCGCCGTGCGCACGGACGTCTCCGCCAAGGTGATCGGACTGCTCATCGGCGGAAGGTTGTTGAGCACGTTCGCGGCGTTGTACTCTCTGTCGCGGAGAAGTGTCGTGAGCCGCGAACAGTCGGGACAGGTTGCGCAGTGGAGCATTACCGAGGAGTCGGCGGGCATCTCCCTCAGCGAGCCGGTAGCGAGCTCTGATAGGCATTCTTCGCACGTCATCGGGACAGGTCTCGATAGCTCGGGTGAGTGGCGAGCAGGGCCTCTCGGATAGCCTTGCGCGCCTTGAAAAGATTGGCCCTCACCGAGACCGGCTTCATCCCGGTCCGCTCGGCGGCTTCAGAGGGGGAAAATCCCTGGAGGTCGACCAAGTCGAATATCTCCCGCTGCCGACGCGGAAGCTCGGAGAAGAGCTCGTGAATCACGCTGGCTGCCCGCTCGCGATCCACGCGGCCACCGGGGTCGGTCGTGTACACGTCGCGCATGGGCTCGGCGCCGGGCGAGAGCGCGAGGCGGTCGCGACGTCTTCGCGTCCGCCGCATCTGGGTCGCCGCTCTTCTCGTGATCCTGTACAGCCACGCCTCGAGCGATCCGTCGGAGCGGTACGTACCGAGCTCGCGATAGGCCCGAACGAAGACTTCCTGTGTGATGTCCTCCGCCTCGTCGGGGTCGTGCGCGAACATCAGCGCCCACCGGAACACCGCCGGCTGAAAGCGCGTGACGAGAGTCGTGAACGCGGAATCGTCCCCGGAGGAAGCGAGCGACGCCAACTGTGCGTCGCGCGCGTACGACGCGCGATCGCGGTACGACACGCTCGAAGGTGGATCCGCGTCGCTACGCCCTTTGTTGTCGAAGCGGCTCATGGCGAGGCTAATATATGGTTGCATGGGCAGTGCGCCCGGATGCAGTGACAAGCGATTTCTCCATTGTATCGTCTCCAATAGAGATGTCACCATTTGTCAGAGCGTTTACTCGCTCTCTGGATTTACTGAAGACTACACGAGAGAGCGGATCCAGCCTCCGTCGACCGCGATCGAGCTGCCGGTGATGTAGCTCGCGCGCTCCGAGACGAGAAATGCGGCGAGGGCGGCGAACTCGCGGGGCTCGCCGAGCCGGCCCATTGGAATCTCCTTTTCCCATTTGGCAAAGGTGTCCTTCGCTGAAGCGCCGGATCTTTCGCCGGCGGCGCGAGCCAGCTCCTCGACACGATCCGTGCGGGTGTAGCCTGGCAAAATGCAGTTCACCGTGACCTTGAATGGGGCTACTTCATTGGCGAGTGTGCGCGCGAATCCTGTGACCGCCGCGCGCAAGCTGTTCGAGAGCATCAGTCCCTCGATCGGCTGCTTGACCGCGATCGAAGTCACGTTGAGAATCCTTCCCCACCGCCTCTCCTTCATTCCGGGGAGGAGAGCGCGCACGAGCCCGACGGCGCTGGTCAGGAGCAGCCTCGTAGCCGCGTCCCACATCTCTGGCGTCAGCCTCTCGAACGGTCCGCTCGGCGGCCCTCCCGAGTTCGTGACGAGGATGTCGACCTTGCCGAATTTGTCGAGCGCCGCTTTCGCTACGCGATCTATTCCCGACTGTTCGGAAACGTCGGCCGCGACGTCTACGACAGTGACACCCGAGCTCTTGCGGATCGATTCCGCGGTCTGGCGCAGCGCCTCCTCCCCGCGCGCGCACACGACGAGATTCGCTCCTTCAGCCGCCAGTTCTTCGGCGATCGCGCGGCCCAGACCTTTGCTGCTGGCGGATACGAGCGCGACCTTGCCGCGAAGACCGAGGTCCAAGGGTTAGCGCCTCAGATAATCGTCTTTCTTGTCCAGCCAGTCCTGACGCGGGGGACTGAAGATGTCGACATCGAGAGTCTCCTCGAGCGCCTCGGCCTTGTGCGGCACCTGCGAAGGGATGAGCAACACTTCGCCGGCGCGAACGACTATCTCCTCGGCTCCGTCGTCGCCAATCCAGAACCTCAGCGCGCCCTCGAGGATGTAGGTGAGCTGCTCGTTATCGTGCGAGTGCTTGGGCACGATGCACCCTTTCTTGAGATACACCTGCGCGAGCATCATGCGATCGCCCGTGATCAGCCGGCGCTCGAGCATGTCTGAGACGCGCTCCTTCTTCATCGAGTCCCAGCGGTAGAAAGTACATTCGCTCTTTGCAGCCATTCAGGGCTCCTTCGTGTCAACCATCCGCCGTTCACGCCGACAACCGGCGGCGCAATCGTGATGCGGCGTTCGTTGGTGATGGACCGCGCGTCTGCGATCCTGTGATCAGCTTCGCGTCGATTGAGGCGCACGCCAAAACTAGCGAAATACTTTCCGAATGGGCGAGCTCTTCGCTGGAGAGCTTGTGTCCGTCCGGGTCGATTCGAGGGCGCTGTCCGGGTTAGTCATGACACCTCATTTCATCCAAAGCTCTGCCGTCGCTTCGGCTCGGTACCGGAATTGAGTTTCCGCGTTTCCGGCCGCGCGTCCTACTTAGAGGATTCACGCGCGAACCGCGCGTCATGAGTCGAAGGGACTACAAACCGAGAGATGAACATGAGACTTAAAGCACATCAGAATGCGTTTATCGCGCTTGCAACCATCGCGGGTCTAACGACTTTTGCCCAACCGGCGGAGGCGCAGAGATCCGTATCGGATTTCCACCCATCGTTCTACGGCTCGACCGAGCTCGATACGCGCCATAGCGATTTCTATCTGCTCGGGATGTATGTCGGCGTCGGTGGGCTGGGCTGGACTCCATACTTCAACGTCAACGGCTACTACCTCGACTATGTTTTCTCGCCCACGATACCCAATTCGAACAGAACGCTGAGCGCGTGGTCGCCAACGCTCGGACTCGCGTACGCAGGCCGCAGGAGCGGTGTCTCATTCGGTGCCGGCTACGCATTCGTCAACAACGAAGATCCCGGCGCGCCCGGAGCCGAAGGCGGTGGCGCGAGTGGCGCGACCGCGAGCTTCGGCGCGTATCACAGTGGATCGGGCACTCGTCCGCTCCACACGCAGCTCCTGTCCAACTACAATTTCGGCAGCCAGTACGTATGGGCGCGCGGGCGCGCCTCAGTTCCGTTCGGTCACTCAGTCAGGCATCCGGCGCGCATTGGCGCCGAGCTCGTTGGGCAGGGCGGCGGCAAGGATCTGCGAAAGAGCAATTCCTTCCAGGCCGGGCCCACTCTCGAATATTCGTGGACTCCGCACTTCAGGACCACGGGCGCCATCGGCTACAAGTCGGTCGGCGGTCCCATCTACGCGAGCCGCGAGTCGGCAACGTACTTGAAGCTCGAGTTTTCGTTCTCGCCGTGATCGGCCGATAGAACACGCACATAGAGAAACCCCCGAGAGATTTCGGGGTTTGTTTTATCCAGGGTTGGGGCAAACCAGTCTCGATTCGCATCGAAAAGCTCAATCGCCTGCGGCGCCTGCACCAGGTCGGCGCACGAGCATTTTCTCGAGCTGTTCTTTCACCTGCGGCCACTCTTCGTCGAGTATGCTGTAGTAGATGCTGTCCCGGTACCGCCCGGTCCACATCAGCGTGTGCTTGCGAAGAACTCCCTCCTCTGTCGCGCCGATGCGCAGCATTGCCTTGCGTGACGGCGAGTTCAGCACGTCGGTCTTGAACTCGACTCTGACGCAGCCGAGCTTCTCGAACGCGTGAGACAGCATCAGATACTTTGCTTCGGTGTTGACCGCGGTCCGCTGCCACGGACGCGCGAGCCAGGTCCAGCCGATTTCGATGCGGCGATTTGCGGGATCGTAGTTGCCGAAGCGAGTGCTGCCGACGACGCGTCCCGATGATCGCTCGATCGTGACGAACGGCAGACTCGTTCCTTCACGCTGGAGGCGGAGTGCCGATTCCATGTAGCTGCGCATCTCTTCAGGCGTTCGCACCACGGCGACCGTGAGACGCCAGACCTCCGGATCGAGCCCGATTTCAGTGAGCCCGGCGTGGTGGTCCAGCGTCATCGGCTCGAGACGCACGAAGCTTCCTTCGAGGACTACGGGCTCGAGGGCGGGGCTCCCTCGCTTCACTCAGGCCGCCGGCGGAGGTGCAGCGGGCGGAGTCAGGGGAACGACCGGATGCTTCAGGTGGAATCCGGTCGCCTCCTGATACGCCCGCGCTACCGCCAGCAGCTTCGATTCCTCGAACAGTCCCCCCAAGAAAGTCAGTGAGACGGGAGTGCCATCGTCGCGGAATCCGTTCGGAAGGATCACGGCTGGATGTCCGGTGAGATTCGTCGCGACGAGCTGGGAGAGATTCGCAGCACCGGTGGGCGTCACGATCACATCGACAGTGCGCATGAGGTCGTCCCATTTCTGGATAGCGATGGACCGCAGGCGATTGGCGTTTACATAGTCGACTGCGGGAATGAAGCGCGACGTCCGGAAGGTGTTCGGCCAGTCGAACTTCCCCTGCTGAACGAGCTCATTGTCGCGATTCGATCTCGTGAGGTCGTCGAACGCCGCGGCGGCTTCCGCAGTCAGGATGATGCGCATCGCGTCGTAAGGGACATCGGGCAGATCGACCGGAATCAGGTTGATCCCGAGCCTCTTGAACACATCGAGCGCCGCGTCATCGAATTGCTTTGTCGCGTGCATCGTCCGCTTGGCGTCGCTCGGATCCGTCAGCGGCGTGTCGAACGCGGACTTCACGTATCCGATGCGCAGCTGCTTCGGCGAGAGCTGTGCATCCCAGTGATATCCCGCCGGAATGACGCTGTTGTCCTGACCGTCTGGTCCGTAGATGGCATCGAGCACGATCGCGCAGTCTTCAACGCTCCGGCAGAGCGGACCGAGCTTGTCCATCGTCCACGAGAGAGCCATCGCGCCGGTGCGCGGCACCCGGCCGAACGTTGGCCGGAGCCCGGTGGTCCCGCAGCGCGTCGAGGGCGAGGAGATCGATCCGAGCGTCTCGCTTCCAATCGCGAAACCGACGAGGCCCGCGGCCGTCGCTGACGCGGGGCCGGCGGACGATCCGCTCGACCCTTGGTCCACCTTCCACGGATTTTTCGTGGTGGCACCAAACCAGATGTCACCCTGCGCGAGCTCGCCGAGTGTCAGCTTCGCGACGAGCACGGCGCCGGCTGCGTCGAGCCGCTGCACGACTGTGGCGTCGGCGTCAATAACCTGCTCCTTGAACGGGCCGGCGCCCCATGTCGTCTTGTAACCGCGGACGGCGAGAAGATCTTTCGCGCCCCACGGAATCCCGTGCAGCGGCCCGCGATAGTTGCCGCGCGCAATCTCGGCGTCGGCGGCATGGGCCTGCCTGAGCGCACGGTCATCGGTAAGGGTGATCACACACTTGAGAACAGGGTCGTATTTCTTCAGCCGCGCGAGGTACATCTGCGTCAGCTGAACGGATGTGACGCGCTTGCGACGCACCAGCTCCGACAATTCTGTCACCGGGAGAAACGCCAGCTCGTCGAGATTGGCCGGCACGGCGCGGAGCGCGACCTTGCTTCTGACCATCGGTCGGCGCGCTTCGAGCGAAATCTTCTTTCCCGGCGGCAGAGGATCGAACACGATGGCGGGGCTCACAGAATTTGGAAGGGCGACTTTGTGCAGAGCCTCGATTCGCTGCTCCTGCTGCTTGAGGCCATCGAGCATCAGCTCGCGCTCGGCTGCATCGAAATGGATTCCGGCTACTTCCTCCGCGCTGGCAATCGTATCGACGGTGATGTCCGCCCCGGCGGCGATCTTCGCCCACAACACGCCCGGAAAGAGCGTCGAGCCGAGCCCGACACCCGCGAAGTAGCCCATGAAGTGACGGCGGTCGACTGTCGGTTCCATGCTTAGAGGTCCTCGTTTGGGATACGACTCAAACTGCAAAAGAACGGGGCGGGAGGCGTCAGTAGCGTAGTTGCCAGTCTTCAGTTCACTACGCCCTGACTTCACTAACTGGCATTCAAGGCAAACCCTTTTGTGAGAAATGCATGTTACTACACTTGCGATCTGGAGAATGCGGGCTCGCCGTCGAACTCCTGTAGCTTCTCGATGTGCATCCACCGGTGCTGTGCGCCGACGGTACCGAGCAGCGAGAGAATCTCGGAGTCTCCAAACTTCGCTGCTGCCTCCCCGAGCACGAACCTGCACCGGAAGTGATCGACGAGGGATACGCGGCGGCCGCTCGCCGGAAAGACCATCGCGCCGCGATTCGTGATCATTTGCAGCTTGAACGGCGAGCTCCGGGTCAGCTTCTCCAGATCCTCCGCCAATTTCGCGGGATCTAAGTCCGACTCGATATAAATGTCGAGCCCCGTCAGGCGCCGGCTCTTTGCGGGGACCACGTTGACTCCGAGCTGCGGCGGGGGCAGCTCCACCTTCTTGTATTCCCTGGGCTGGCTGACGTTCGAGCGCTTCCCAAGGTTGGCGATCACGGCCTGCGTGAATTCCGTCGTCGTCGCCGGCTTGTCCACGCCCATCATGTCGCTGGTGCGCATTCCACCCTCGAGCGTCACCAGAACTGCTTGCTCGACATCGTTCGCCGCCTTGCCTTCGCCGATCTGGCGCAGCATCATCGCCGCGCTCAGGATGAGCGCGGTCGGGTTTGCCTTGTTCTTTCCGGCGATATCGGGCGCGGAGCCATGCACCGCCTCGAAGATGGAAACGTCGTTGCCGATGTTCGCTGAGGGTGCGAAGCCGAGCCCACCGGTGAGGCCGGAGGTGAGATCGCTCAGGATGTCGCCGTTCATGTTCGTCGTGACGATGACATCGAACTGCTCTGGACGCATGGCGAGCTGGTGGGCGCAGTTGTCGATCAGGATGTGCCTGGATTCGATGGCGGGATACTTCGGAGCGAACTCCTCGAACGTGTGCTGGAGCAGCCCTTCGGTGAGCTTCATGATGTTCGCCTTCGTCGCGCAGTGGACGCGCTTGCGTCCCTCGGCGATCGCGAACGCGAACGCGAGCTTGACGATCTTCTCGCATCCTTCGCGCGAGATCAACTTGAGGCTCTCGGCCACGCCGGGCGTCTGCATGTACTCGATGCCGGCGTAGAGATCCTCGATGTTCTCGCGGACGATCACGATATCGAGCTTGCGTCCGGTGAAGGCCGTTTGAACCCCGGGGAGCTCGCGAACCGGGCGGATGTTGCCATACGTCTCGAACAGGGTGCGAAGGGTGACGTTGGCGCTTCTGCTGCCATAGCCGATTGGGGTCTCGAGAGGGCCCTTGAGCACGACGCGGGTGCGCTCGATCGACTCGATCGTTTCCTTGGGGATTCCGGTGACGACTCGGTTCTGGAATGCGCGCGCGCCCGCCTCACATTTCTCGAACTCGACGGAGGCGCCGATAGCCTTTATGATCTCGAGGGCTGATTCAACGACCTCCGGGCCGATACCATCGCCTGGCAGGACGGTTATCTTTCGTTTTGCAGGTGGCATCGGAGGAAGTTAATCCCTCTGGGCAGTCGTTACACTGCGCGCGTAGCTCAGTTGGATAGAGCGTCGGCCTCCGGAGCCGAAGGTCGTGGGTTCGAGTCCCGCCGCGCGCATTCCCCCTCTCCTCTGCGAATTCTGCATCGATCCCCGGTCAGTCGGGGGGACGTCCTCTTCGGCAGGTTATGCGGCTCTCAAGATCACGGGTCATCGTCGACGATCGCGTGCGTAGTGTAACGAGCACCCTCAAAACCCAGGCAGTGGTTTTGGGCGGCACGCTCGCCGTGTTCTGGGCGGTCTTCGTCGTGAACACCCTCCTGGGTGGCTCTCTCCTGGTTCTGGGCGTCATTCCCCGCACGACGATTGGTCTGCGCGGGATTCTCTTCGCTCCATTCCTTCACGCCAGCCTCAATCACATCGTCGCCAACAGTATCCCGTTCCTGGCGTTGGGATGGATGGTGATGCTTCGCGATGAGAGACACTTCATCCCGGTGACAGTGGCCGGAATGGTCGGATCCGGCCTCGCCGCGTGGCTGCTCGGGTCCCCGGGCTCGGTGCACATCGGGGCCAGCGGCGTGATCTTCGGCTATCTCGGATTTCTGATGCTCACTGGCTGGTACACTCGCAGCTTCGGCAGCATCCTCCTCAGCATTGTCGTCACAGTGCTGTGGGGCGGCCTCGTCCTCGGCATGATGCCGGGCGCGCCGGGCATCAGCTGGCAGGCGCACATCGGCGGTTTTCTCGGAGGCGTTTTCGCCGCGCGAACGTTCAGACGTTCTTTAGTGCCTGACCGACCTGAGTGAGTGACTGACGCGCGTCCCCGAACAACATCCGCGTGTTGTCGTTATAAAAAAGCGCGTTGTCGATTCCCGCGAAGCCGTGGCCCATGCTGCGCTTGAGGACGATGACGTTGCGCGCACGATCCACGTCGAGAATCGGCATCCCGTAGATCGGACTCGATGGATCGTCGCGGGCGGCCGGATTCACGACGTCGTTCGCACCCACCACGAGCACGACATCAGTCTGCGGAAATTCTCCGTTGACCTGATCCATCTCGAGTAGCTGGTCATAAGGCACGTTCGCCTCGGCCAGCAGCACGTTCATGTGACCAGGCATGCGACCCGCGACGGGATGAATCGCATACTTCACGTCCACGCCTCGCTTCTCCAGATCAGTCGCGAGCTCCCGGACCGTATGTTGGGCTTCGGCGACTGCGAGACCGTATCCCGGCACGATCACCACGCTCCTGGCGTAGGCGAGAGCAATCGCCGTGTCCTCGGCCGTCGTCTGACGAACCGTGCGTCCAACCACGCTGGCGGTAGCCGTGGGATCACTTGCCGCTGCCCCGAATGCGCCAAACAGCACGTTGCCCACCGATCTGTTCATCGCCGTGCTCATGAGCAACGTGAGCAGCGTGCCGGATGCACCCACGAGAACGCCCGCCACCACGAGCATCTGATTGTGCAGCACGAATCCGGTGAGCGCCGCGGCGAGGCCAGTAAGCGAGTTGAGGATGGAGATCACGACCGGCATGTCTCCGCCGCCGATCGGGAGCACGAACATCGCGCCGAGCACCAGCGCCGCGGCGAAAAGCAGCCAGAGCGCAGTCGAGCCGCCTCCACCGATAACGACGAACCCACCGAGCCCCAATACCGAGAGCAGAATCAGCGCGTTGATCAGCCGCTGCAGCGGAAACTGGAGCGGCCTTCCGGGAAGAATTTCCTGAAGCTTTCCAAACGCGATGATGCTTCCCGTAAGCGAGATCGCGCCGATCGCGGTTCCGAGCACGATCGATGCGCCCTCGCCCCATCCGATTGCATCGCCCGCTCGCGTGAGCCGCAGGAACTCCGCCACAGACACCAGCGCCGCCGTCCCTCCGCCCATGCCGTTGAAGAGCGCGACCATCTGCGGCATCGCGGTCATCTGAACGGTCCTGGCGAAGTACACGCCTATCGCTGCACCAATCAACGTTCCAATGGCGATCGTCCAGAAAGACACGATCTGCCGGTCCAACAGCGTCACGCCGAGCGCGAGCGCCATTCCGATTGCGGCGAGGCGATTGCCGGCCCGCGCCGTAGCGGGCGAGCTCAGGTGCTTGAGTCCGAAAATGAAAAACACCGCGGCGACGATGTAGCTGAGAGCTATCACCGATTCGCGGAAATCAAGCATTCTTTTTCTCGGCCTCCGCCTTGGGCAGGGCGGTCTCGCGCTTCTTGAACATCTCGAGCATGCGATCCGTCACGACGAACCCGCCAAACACATTCGCCGCGCCGAACACGACGGCGATGAATCCCAGCGCGTGAAGAAGCGGCGTGTCCGCGGAGCCGGCAACAAGGAACGCGCCGAGCACCACAATGCCGTGGATCGCGTTCGTCCCCGACATGAGGGGCGTGTGCAGCACCGAGGGGACGCGACTGATCACCTCGAAGCCGACGAAGATCGCCATGATGAAGACGTAGATGCCGAGGACCAGCTCCGGACTCACTTGGCGGACTCCACAGTGGATGGTTTGAGAGGCGGCAGACCCAGCCGCAGGCGCGTCGGCTCGTGCCGGATTTCGCCATTGGCGGTAACGACCACGGCGTCGATGATGTCATCGCCGAAATTGAGATTGAGCTCGCCCTTCGGCGCGAGCAAAATCGCGAGCGCGGAGATGTTTTTCGCGTACATCTGGCTCGCGTGATAGGCGAGCTCGCTCGAGATATGGAGCGGCGCAATGATCGTGACATCGTGCCTAACGACTGTTTCCCCAGGCACGCTCAGCTCGCAGTTGCCACCCTGTTCGCCGGCGAGATCGACGATCACGGAGCCGGGCCGCATTGCCTTGACTGTCTCCGCGGTCACCAGCACCGGCGCCGCCTTTCCCGGCACCAGCGCGGTGGTGATGATCACGTCCGCCTGCAGCGCGTGGTTGTGGATCAATTCCTTCTCGCGCCGAATGTGCTGATCGCTCAGCTCGCGCGCGTAACCGCCCGAGTCCTGCGCGTCTTCAAGGTGTACGTCGAGCTCGACGAAGGTCGCCCCGAGGCTCTGCACCTGCTCCTTGACGACGGGCCGCGTGTCGAAGGCCTCGACGACCGCTCCGATGCGACGCGCCGTCGCGATGGCCTGCAGTCCGGCGACCCCGGCCCCGATGACGAGTACGCGCGCGGGACGCACCGTGCCCGCCGCCGTCATGAGCATGGGAAAGAACTTCTGAAGTGCGTTAGCCGCGAGCAGGACCGCCTTGTAGCCGGCAACGGTGCTCTGCGAGGACAGCGCATCCATCATCTGAGCGCGCGTCGTCCGCGGCACCAGCTCCATGCTGCACGCGATGATCTTCCGTTCGGCCAGCTGCTGAAAAAGCGCCGGATCGGCGGACGGCTGGAACAAGCCGATGAGAACCGTGCCTTCAGCGAGCATGTCCAGCTCGGCCTCGCCGCTGGATTCCGCGCGTCCGGGACGCTGCACCTTCAGAACCATCTGCGCCTTCGAATAGATCTCCGCGGACGTGTCGACAACTTCGCAGCCGACGGCGCGATAAGCGTCGTCGATAAAACCGGCTCGCAGTCCGGCGTCGCGCTCGATAACCACGCGATGCCCCGCGCGCGTAAGCAACGGGACGACTTCCGGCACGAGCGCGACGCGCCTCTCTCCGCTCGCAATCTCTCGCGGGACGCCTATCAGCATGCCGTAGCGTTATTGGCCGTCATGTATGCGCAATAAGATAAGCGGTCCCGATAGCTCGTGTTTATATTCGCTCAAATGCCACGGCAACTTCATTGGAGAGAGCTGAAGGGAGGTATGATCGCGGTGACGGTGATCACCGCCCTTACCGTAGCCGTCCTGCTGTTCGCGCGCGTGGGTGGTCTGCACGGCAAGAAAGTAACCCTCTACGTCGTAACCGCCGAAGCACCCGGCATCCTTTCCGGGACCGAAGTGTGGCTCGCTGGGGAAAAGGAGGGAATCGTCAGGGACGTTTCCTTCCGCCCGGTTACCGCGCCTGAATCGGAGCGGATTCTGATCAGGACCGAGCTCCTCGCGGAGGCGCTTCCCAGCGTGCGCCGGGATTCATACGCGCAGATCAAGCCAGGCGGGAGCCTGATTGGAACTCTCGTCGTGTCCATCTCGCCGGGGACGATGGACGCGCGGCCCCTTCACGATGGTGACACGATACACGCACGGCCGAAAGCGCAGGTAGCGGATCTCAGCGAAGACGTGGCGACCATCGGACCCGAATTCGCCGCGCTCGGCGCGGCGACGAAAGAGCTGGCCGACAACCTCGGCCGGCCAGTCGGCACGTTCGGGAATTATCGCGCGAGCGGACTTCCCGATTTGGCGGATGTGAGCGCCGGCATGTCGAGCCTGAGCGCGAGAGCGACGGGGAAAAACGGCACCATCGCCCGATCGATGCGCGCCGACCTCCGGGCGCAGGCATCACACGCGATGGCGGCGGCCGATTCCATTCGAGCTCTGATGTCGTCGAACAAGGGAAATATCGGTCGCTTCAGGCGCGACACCACCCTCGTTACGAACGCCAGTCACGTCCTCGCGGAAGTCGATACATTGCGCGGCCTGCTCTCGAATCCCGTGAGCGCGATCGCCGCCGCCCATTCGGACAGTGTTCTCACCCGGCAGCTGGACCGCACCCATGCCCTGTTGGCCTCGCTCATCAAGGACGTCAAGAGCCATCCGCTACGCTACATCAGATTCTGACTTGACCGCATTTTTCGTCACCGTTAGCTTCGAGGTGAATCGCGCGCTGTGACGCGCGACCCTCCGTCCTCCCCCGCACGCAGTCCACACCCAACACCCGTACTTTCCGGGCTCCCTCAGGCTCGGGTTCCCAGCAGGCTCCTACCTCATTTCTCTCCCCATCGCGTGGATATCGCCGAGTTAAAGCGAAAATCCGTGACCGAGCTCCAGGAGATGGCCGACGGGCTCAAGATTGACGGCTCGTCGGGTCTCCGGAAGCAGGATCTCATCTTCCAGATCGAGCAGAATCTGCTCGATACGGACGTCATGCTGCATGGCGATGGCGTACTCGAGATCCTGCCCGAGGGCTATGGATTTCTGCGGAGCCAGGACTGGAGCTACCTGCCGGGTCCGGACGACATCTACGTCTCACCGTCCCAGATAAAGCGGTTCGGCTTGAGGACGGGAGATGACATCCGGGGGCAGGTGCGGCCGCCCAAGCCGTGGGAGCGGTACCTCGCGCTGCTCAAGGTCGAGAGCGTCAACGCCGAAGATCCCGAGAAGGCGAAGGATCGCGTTCCGTTCGACAACCTGCGTCCGCAATATCCTGACGAGAGACTTCGCCTCGAGACGAAGGATGGCGATCTCAGCATGCGCGTGATGGACCTGATGGCGCCGATCGGAAAGGGGCAGCGCGGAATCATCGTCTCCCCGCCGCGCGCTGGAAAGACGATCCTGCTTCACAAAATGGCGAACGCGATCGCCGAGAATCATCCGGAGGTCACTATCATCGTGCTGCTGATCGACGAGCGGCCGGAGGAAGTGACTGAGATGATCGCGAGCACCACGCGCGCGGAAGTCGTGAGCTCCACCTTCGACGAGGGAGCAGCGCGGCACGTGCAGGTCTCGGACATGGTGCTCGAAAAGGCGAAGCGGCTCGTCGAGCACGGCAAGGATGTGGTGATTCTGCTCGATTCCCTGACGCGTTTTGCCCGCGCGCACAACACGGTCGCGCCGCAATCGGGGAAGATTCTCTCTGGCGGCGTCGATGCCAGCGCGCTCCATAAGCCAAAGCGGTTCTTCGGCTCGGCGCGCAACATCGAAGGCGGGGGTTCGCTCACGATCATCGCCACCGCTCTCACCGAGACCGGGTCGCGCATGGACGACGTGATCTTCGAGGAGTTCAAGGGCACAGGCAACATGGAGCTCGTCCTGGATCGCAAAATTGCAGATCGCCGCGTCTACCCAGCCATTGACATCTTCCGGTCGGGCACGCGGAAAGAAGAGCTTCTGCTCACTCAGGAAGAGATCAATCGCTCGATCCTGCTCCGGCAATTCCTCGCCGACATGCCAGAAGCCGAGGCGATCGAGTTCCTGCTGCGGCAGATGGCGAAGTCGAAGAACAACAAGGAATTCTTCACCCAGATGGCGCAGGGGTAGACCTGAGTGAACGCCGGGCTCGCTCGATTTCTCGCGGTGGACTACGGCCGGAAGAGGATTGGCCTCGCAATCAGCGATCCTCTGGGCATGATCGCCTCGCCGGCGGGGTTCATCGAGCGGCGGGAAGGCAAAAGACCCCCCATCACAAAAATTGTCGCGCGCGCTACGGAGCTGGGCGCTCTGGGGTACCTAATAGGCCTTCCGCTCGACGGAGAGGGCAACGAGACGGCCTGGACGGAAGAAATTCGTGCTTTGGGGGCCGAAATCGCGAAACGTACTGGCATGCCCGTTCGTTTCTTAGATGAACGGTTTACCACGGCGGCAGCATTGCGTACAGTCAAAGAGATGGGAGAATCCACCCGCGGCAGAAAGGGCGACGTTGACTCGCTCGCGGCGGCGATTCTGCTTCAACAGGCGCTCAATGTTCAGAGCTGATTCGCGCTCCACGCTCGTCGTGGCGTGCGTGTTTGCCGCTGCGTGCGCGGGTCAGCCGCACGGAGCGCCGACGCGCGTGATCGTTCCGCGCGGAGCCAGCTTCGCCCAGGCGGCAGACTCGCTGGCCCGCAATGGCGTTGTCGGTTCGCCGAAGATGTTCCGCATCTACGGCCGTCTCACTGGCGGCGATCGCAACATCAAGCCAGGCACGTACCTGCTCAAGCATGGGACGCCCTGGAAGGACATCGTCAGCGCGCTCAACGGCGGACGTGGGCTCGTCAACACGATCACGATACCCGAGGGGTACACGCTCGCGCAGATCACGCCTCTGCTGGCGCGCACGCTCAAAGAGCCCGCGGAATCGGTCGAAGCTGCGGTCCGCGATACCGCGCTGCTCGCCAGACTCGATATTCCCAATCCGAGTCTCGAGGGGTACGTCTTTCCCGATACCTACGCTTTCCCGGTCGGGACCACAGCGCGTCAGGCCGTGCGCGAGATGGTCTACTCATTCGAGCGTCGCTGGAAACCGGATTGGGATTCGAGCCTCGTAGATCTCAAGATCAATCGCAACGATCTCGTGACGATGGCATCCATCGTCGAGAGAGAAGCCCGGCTACCTGAAGAGCGCCCGGTCATCGCGGCGGTCTACTACAATCGCCTGCGCAGAGGGATGCTCCTCCAGGCCGATCCAACGATTCAATACGCGCTCGGACATCACGTCGGGCGAGTGCTGTACAAGGATCTGGAAGTCGCGTCGCCGTACAACACTTACATACACAAGGGTCTACCGCCGGGACCGGTTGCGTCCCCGGGCTCGGCGAGCCTCGCGGCGGCGGCGAATCCGGCGAACGTCCCCTATCTGTACTTCGTCGCGAGCAAGGATGGTCACCACGAATTCCGTATGACGCTCGATGAGCACACGACTGCCATCAGGCAGATACGCGCCGCGACACCCGTGAAGAAGAAGCCGGCGCCACGGATGCTGGCGATGGCCTCCACTGGATCAAATAACCCGAGCGCGGCCAGCCGATCGGGCAAGACTTCTTCGCGCTCAACAAGCAAGACGCCGGCGAAGACGGTGAGCAAAACAACTTCCAAGGCCAGCGGCACGACCGCAAAGCCGACCGCGAAGAAGGCGACCAGTCATGCGTCGAGCACGAGAAAGCGCGCCTCCAGCAGGACGACAAGCGCAAGCCGCTAGCGCGTAGATGCTCGATCCGAAGATCCTGCGTCTCGTCGCCATTACGGACGACGCCGAGGATCGGCGCGCGACGCTGGTGGATCGGGTGGCGGCAGCGGTTCGAGGCGGGGCCACGAGCGTCCAGGTGAGGCTCAAGAGCGCGACATCGCGCGAGGTGGTTGAGATCACCCGGGCGATCATGAGCAAAGTATCCGTGCCGGTCATCGTCAACGACCGCGCCGACATCGCCCTCGCCGCCGGCGCGGCCGGAGTTCACGTGGGCGAAGCGGATCTTCCTGTCGCGGCGATCCGAAGATTTGTTCCGGCGGATTTCATAGTCGGCGCGTCACTCGGGAGTGACGCCGAGCTGGCGAACGCGAAAGACGCCGACTACGTCGGCATTGGACCCGTATACGGCTCGGATTCGAAGAGCGATGCCGGCTCCGCGATTGGCGTCGAGGGATTCAAGCGACTCGCGGCACTCGTGGCGCATCCCGCGCTGGCAGTGGGCGGGATAACCGCCGACCGCGCGCTTCAGATCACTGTCGCTGGCGCGGCGGGTGTCGCGGTCATCAACGCGATATTCAAAGCTGACGATCCCGAGACGGCGACCCGCGCGATCGCGAACTCCATCGGAAAGTGATGTCGGGCGCGGGCTGAGTCTCTCCGCGCCTCCGGTTCCCCCGCCTTTTCTTCTGTGGCATGTGGGCGTGGCGCATTGCCTCGTCGATTTTTGCCAGCACCGGAGGACTCAGAAACAGTTCGACCAGCTCGGGGTCGAATTGCGTGCCCTTCCCTGCGGCGATCGCGCGCCTCGCGTCGCTGAAGCTGCGCGCGTGACTGTAGCGACGCCGGTGTGTGATCGCGTCGAAGCTGTCGGCGATCGCAACGACGCGGGCCTGTAACGGAATTCGCTTCCCCTTGAGTCCGCGCGGATAGCCGGTGCCATCCCAGCGCTCGTGGTGCGCGAGGACGCCCTTCCCGAGCTCAGGATAAAACGCGCTCAGCGGCTCGAGCACCTCTGCGCCGCGCTGTGGGTGTGTTCTCACCGCGCGTCGTTCCTCCGGAGTGAGCTTGGACTGATCGTGGAAGATGTCCGTGAGCGCCCCATGAAGCTTGCCGATGTCGTGGAAAAGCGCGACCCGCTCGACGGTATGCAGTGTGTGCTCGTCCAGTCCGGCCGCTTCGCCAAGTATGAGCGCGTATGTGGCGACCCGTCGGACGTGACCGCCGGTTTGGGCGTCGTTGGCATCGATCGCGTTGAGCAGCGTCTCCAGCGTTGCCGCGCTCAGTCGCTCGGCCTTCGTGCGCATCCTGTGCTCGCGGTAGAGCAGCCCGGTTGTGGCCGCGCCGACCGAGAGTGGGAGGATGCCCTTCATATCGGCGCGCTTTGCAAGAAGCATACGTACTCAATGCTGCATGGGCTGGCGCGTTGATACTCTCGTGGTGGCCATTGATCACCAAAGAACTTTGCCCTGGCGTTAGCTTCACGAATGACTGTGGCCCGTGTGAACGCTAAGGGAGCCCGCCGCTGGATCAGCGGGCATCCATGGATCTATCGCACGGATGTGACGGAACGGCCGGTGGTAGAAGCCGGCGCCGTTCTGGTGCACGACCATCGCGGCAAACCGCTCGGCTGGGCGCTCTGGAGTCCGCTGTCCGAGATCTCTTTGAGGATGCTCGATGCCGATCCCGACGCGGTGATCGACCAGGCATGGTGGGACGAGCGCCTCGCTTCGGCGATCGCGCGGCGAGTGCCCCTCGAGGATCACACCAACGCGTTCCGCCTCGTGCATGGCGAGGCGGATGGATGTCCGTCCCTCGTCTGCGACCGCTACGACGATTGGCTGGTCGTGCAGTTCATGAGCGCGGGACTCGAGCGGTTCAGAGAGGAGATATTGACTTCGCTGCGCTCGCTGGCCGAGCCTGCGGGAATTCTCGCGCGTAACGACGTGCCGCTCCGCGCGAAGGAAGGCTTGCCGCGGGAGACAGTCGTTCTGCATGGCGAGGTCCCGCGCGAGATCGAGGTGCACGAGTACGGAATCAGGTTTCTGGCGGCGCCCTGGACAGGACAGAAGACGGGCGCGTTCCTCGACCAGAGGGAAAACAGGCACCTCGTCGGAATCGTGGCGCGAGGGAGAGCGCTCGACTGTTTCAGCTACCACGGCTCGTTCGCCCTGCATCTGGCGAAGAAGGCGACTCATGTAACGGCGTTGGACGCGTCGGGTCCTGCCCTTATGAGAGCCGCCGAGAACGCGACGCTAAATTCACTCGACAACATCTCGTTCGTTGAAGCGAACGCGTTCGACTATCTGCGGGAGAAGGAGCGCGAAGGAATCACTTACGATACGATCGTCCTCGATCCTCCGGCTTTCGCAAAGACACGCTCAGCCCTGCCGGGAGCAATCCGCGGATACAAGGACATCAATCTTCGCGCGCTACGCCTGCTCGCACCGGGCGGACTCCTGTACACGGCGAGCTGCAGCTTTCATCTGACCAAACCGCTCTTTCTGGAGATGCTGCACGATGCGGCTGCGGACAGCGGACGCCGCGTCGCGATTCGCGCGCTCACGGGGCAACCGTTGGACCATCCCGAGGTGCTGACGATCCCGGAAACGGGGTACATCAAGGGGGCGCTGCTCGAAGCAATGGACTGACGCTCACCCCCGCTGGCATGACGGGCAGAAGTACGTGGAACGCGCTGCCTGAGTGATTCGCTTGATTGTGCCTCCACAGCGCCGGCACACCTTGCCCTCGCGATCGTACACGGCGAACCTGCTGGCGCCTCGTTTGTCGGTGTACCGACCCGGGAGCCGCTTCTTCGGGCTCAACACCAGTCTGATCGCATCGACGAGCGTCGCCAACTTGGCTCGACTCACTTTCGCCGCGGATTTGCGTGGATTCATCTCCGCCTCCCATAACGCTTCGGCAGCGTAGATGTTGCCGAGCCCGGCGACGACGGACTGATCCATGAGGGCGGGCTTGATGGCGATCTTCTTACGCGCGAGAGCTGACCGCAGGTATTCAGCGTCGAGCGACGGATCACTGGCCTCCCGTCCGAGCTTCGGGAGCGATGACACGCCCTTCTTGTCAAGCGTGATCGAGGAGAGAGCGCGGCGATCGACGAGCGAGATCCGGGTGCCGTCGGCGAGCTCGAGCACGGCGCGAGCGAAGCGGTCGAGGGCGTCAGCGGTTGTGCCGACCTCCCAATCGCCGTTCATGCGGAAGTGGACGACGAGCGTGTCACCGCTGTCAAGGTGAATGAGCTGGTGCTTTCCGCGTCGCTCGATGCCCTCGATCCGCTTTCCCTTGGCGGCGCGCGACTGCGCCGGCGATAGCTTTCGCTTGAGAGCCGGATGGATCGCTCTTACCGACGCGATCGATTTTCCGAGAGCGGCGCGCTTGAGCTGCCGCGCTGCTCTCTCAACTTCAGGAAGCTCCGGCATTCAATCCGCTGTCAGCTCATCGAGCGAGCGATCTTCCCATTGGCAACTCGTACCCGTCATTGTGGTCCTTGAGCGCATCGAAGGAAAGACCAGCACATAGCAAAGACCAGGCTCGACGAGCTATGATCAGGAAACTCCGGCTATGCGAGCGCTCTCTCGAGCGGATATCGAAAGGTGTCGCGGTGGCCCTTGAGAGCGCTCAGGACCTCCACTCCGGAAAATTTCCGCGCGTCGTACACGCACAGCGTCACGACCGGATACTCT
>PKVB01000172.1 GCA_003131365.1 Gemmatimonadota bacterium
GTGAGGATGATCACGGTGATGGTCATGACGCCGCTTGCCACGCTCGTGATTTTGTCCCACAACCCGGGCTCCGCCACGACCTGTTTCGTGTAGATCGTGTCCGGAAAAGCGCGGGCAGCCTGCAACAGCAGCTCAGCGCCGCTACCGATCCATCCCGTCATGCGTGTGAAGTGTGCAAGGGAGAGGCCATTTATCGAGGGGTTTTAGGTCGCGGTACAAAGAGTGCTCAGTACGATATATTTTCGCAACAGATCTTCACCACCGACCATAATCAACATGCCAGCAGTGCAATTCGTCGTGGAGGGCGGCAGACCCCTCAGCGGCTCTATTCGACCTTCCGGAAACAAGAACGCCGCGCTGCCGATCGTGGCTGCGGCGCTTATATCTCCCAACAAGGTACATCTCGAGAACGTTCCGCGGATCCGTGACATCGAAACGCTCGTCGAGCTTATTCGCTCGGTCGGCGCCTCCATGGAATGGGTCGGCCGGAACTCGCTCGAAATCCTCGCCACGGACCTGCGTCCGGCCGATCTCAATCCGACGCTGTGCGCCAAGATCCGGGCGTCGATCCTTCTCGCCGCGCCCCTCCTCGCGCGCTGCGGGCAGGTGACGCTGCCACCCCCCGGCGGCGACGTGATTGGGCGCAGAAGGCTCGACACCCACTTCCTCGCCCTCGAGCAGCTCGGCGCCAAGTTCAGCCACGGCAAGATGATCGAGATGCGCGTCAACGGCTTCAAGGGCGCCGACGTGTTTCTCGACGAGCCGAGCGTCACCGCGACCGAGAACGCGCTGGTGGCGGCGTCGGCAGCAAGCGGCACCACCGTCCTTCGCAACGCGGCAAGCGAGCCCCACGTCCAGGACCTGGCGCATTTTCTCATTGCGCTGGGAGCGCAGATCGAGGGCGTCGGCACCAACACGATGACCATTCACGGCGGCCGGCCACTCGGAACCAAGCCGGTTACACACACCATCGGTCCCGATCACATCGAGGTCGGATCCTTCATTGGGCTCGCCGCTGTCACCAAGTCGGAGCTTAGAATCGAGAACGCCGGCATCGAGCACCTTCGCTCGACTCGGATGGGGTTTTCCCGACTGGGGATCGAGTGCGAAGTGGATGGCCAGGACCTGATCGTGCCCGCCAAGCAGTCCCGGAAGATCCAGGCCGACATGGGCGGCCACGTGCCGAAGCTGGAGGACCAGCCGTGGCCGGCGTTTCCCGCGGATTGCATGTCAATCGCGATCGTTACCGCGACGCAATGCGAAGGACTCGTTCTCATGCACGAAAAGATGTTCGAGTCGCGAATGTTCTTCGTCGACAAGCTCTCCACCATGGGCGCGCGGATCGTGCTCTGTGATCCGCACCGCGCGCTGGTCCATGGCCCGTCGCGGCTGCGTGGTGCGTTCCTCGAGTCGCCTGACATTCGCGCCGGAATGGCCCTTCTGCTAGCGGCGCTTTGCGCCGAAGGCACGAGCTTCATCAACAACGTCGGCCAGATCGAGCGCGGCTACGAGCGCATCGATGAGCGCCTGAACGCGCTCGGTGCCGCGATCACCCGCGTCGACGATCGCCGACAGTAGCGTGGATGAGGTTCCGAAGGAAGCAATCCCCGATTTTGAGAGTTGGGGGATTCGCGCCTTCACTACGACCCGCGAGGCCGGAACGTTCGGTCTCTCGGGCACCGATCCCGTCAACGAAGTCATGGGCCGGTGGACCGCGGTGCAGCGCGAGCTGGCGGAAACCGCGCGCCGTCTCGCATCGATTCGGCAGGTCCACGGCACTCGCGTTCTCGTGCACACCGGCGGTTGGGAAGGCTGGCTTCGGGGCGAGGAAGCCGACGGGCACATCGCCTCGGAGAAGGGAATCGCGCTCGCCGTGGGCGTGGCGGACTGCGTCCCGGTATTCATCGCTCACCCCTCGGGGATCGTGGCGCTGCTTCATTCCGGGTGGAGGGGAACTGCCGCCCATATCACGACCGAAGCGATTGCCGCGCTCGCCCGGTATGGGCTGCCACCGGACGAGCTTGCGATCCACCTGGGGCCGGCAATCTGTGGCCGCTGCTACGAGGTGAGTGCCGAGGTGCGTGAGCAGTTGACGGGACAGCCCGCCACTCGGCCGGGACACGTCGATCTGAGGTCGCTGATCGCCGAGCACGCCACCGAAACGGGGGTGCAGAAGATCACGGTAAGCGCATCGTGCACGCGCTGCGACAACGATCGCTTCTTTTCGCACCGTGCGGGCGACAAGGGTCGCCAGATAGGAGTGATCGCAGCTCAAGCGTGACGCCAGGCCGGTCACCTTGACTCGCCTCAGCCACCTTTCTACATTGTATAGGGCGTTCAACTCGGCGGCCAACACTGATGTGGGGATCCCCCCACATTTTTTTGTCCCTTGAATGGACCTCGAAGGTAGATGAACGAAACGCTGGAATCTCTTGTGGCATCGGAAATTAAGCCACTTGGACTAGAGCTTTTCGAATTTAAGATCGGGGGCAGCCAGGGTCGTCCCGTTCTCGACGTTCGCGTCGAGCGCGAGGATGGAGAAGAGGTGACGGTGGACGATTGCGCGGCTGCATCGCGCATGATCGAAGCGAGGCTGGACGCAGAAGATTTCGGTGGCAAGAGATACGTGCTGGAAGTCTCGTCGCCGGGGCTCGAAAGACCGCTCCGGAACGCGAAGGATTGGAAGAAGTTCGTCGGCAAGAGCGCGGTAGTCACCACGAACGTGGTGGGCGATCCGGCTGGTCGGCGCACGGACGAAGTCGAGATCGCCGGTGTCGAAGGGGATGCCGGGCAGGAAGTTGTGATAGTGCATAACGAGCGGGGCGATGAGCGGCGCTTTCCGCTCGCCGCGGTCGAGAAGGCGCGGCTGGCGTTCCACTGGAAACGGTAGGGGTTCAGGACATGGTGGCTTCAGTAGAAATTCTGACGGCGATCCGCGAGTTGACCAACTCGAAGCAGATCGATCGCGCCGAATTGCACGGGCTTCTCCAGGACGGCATCAACGCCGCCCTCGCCAAGAAGCACGGGCCTACGGTGCAGGCTGAAGTCGACATCGACGAGAGCAAGGGCGCGATTCGCATTGTTCTCCTCAAGACCGTGGTCGAAGAGGTTACCGACCCTGCCAGCCAGATATCGCTTGAAGATGCTCGCTTCGAGGACGCGGAGTTTCAGGTCGGCGACCAGATGGAGATTCCGGTCGATTTCGCCGAATTCGGACGCACGGCGGTTCAGGCCGCCAAGCAGCGGATCATCCAACGCGTCAGGGAAGGCGAGAGATCGAAGATCCGCGACGAATTCTCCAGCAGAGTCGGAGATCTCCTCTCGGGAGAAGTCCAGCAGATCGAGCGCGGCAAGCTCGTCATCATGCTGAACAAGTTCCGCGAGGCGGAAGCGATCATTCCTTACCGCGAGCAGAACCACCGCGAGCATTTCCACCAGGGTGATCCTATCCGCGCCGTATTGAAGCGCGTCGAAGAGACTCCGAAGGGGCCGCGTCTCGTTCTCAGCAGGGCGGATGCGCTCTTCGTGAAGGCGCTGTTCAAGCTCGAGGTACCGCNNAGAATCTGGTCGAGATCCGCGCGAGCGCGCGCGAGGTCGGAAGCCGGACCAAGATCGCTGTGTTCTCGCGTGACGACTCGGTCGATCCGGTGGGCGCCTGCGTCGGCCTCAAAGGCTCGCGTGTTCAGGCGGTCGTCAACGAGCTCGGCGGCGAGCGAATCGATATCGTCCCTTGGTCGGCCGATCCCGAGCGCTTCGCCAAGCTGGCCCTCGCACCAGCCCGTGTCGCGCGCGTGTTCAGCGATCCGGCGACGAAGACGATTCAGGCTATCGTGGACGAGGATCAGCTGTCTCTGGCGATCGGACGGAACGGCCAGAACGTGCGCCTCGCGTCGGAGCTCACCGAGTGGAAGATCGAGCTCTACTCGAGCCGTGAGTGGATGGAGCGTGGCACCGATCAACCGATCTTTGCTCCGCTTCCGACCGACGAGCCAGTGTCGGGCGTCAATCCGCGCCTCGTCGACATCGAGGGAATGCAGCCGGCAACGGTCGCCGTTCTCGAGGAGGCAGGCTACAAGACGCTGGACGACATTATTGATCTCGAGCGCGAGGATTTTCTGCGTCTGCCCGGCATCGCGCCGGAAGAGGCGGATCGTCTGATGGCGATCATCAATGAGCTGACGACCGACGAAGCGCCGGAGACCGCCGAAGAGGCGGTTGTCACCACAGAGGCGGACGTCGAGGCGGGCAGCGAGATGGCTTCCGAGGGTGGTGCCGCTGCCGCGGTCGAGTTGCCCCCGGAGACGGAAGAGAAGAAGCCGGAAGTGAAGAAGAAGGAAGCGAAGGCGACGGAAGGCAAGAAGCCGGAGTAGCGGAAAATGGACGCCGTTCAGCAGCGCAAACTCCTTGGCCTCATTGGTCTGGGTGTTCGCGGACGCGGGGCGATCGTTGGCGTGCAGCAAGTGCGGGAGGCGGCGAAGCGCGGCAAGTTGTTTCTGGCTATTGCCGCGCCCGACGCATCGAGTAACAGTTTGGACAAAGTGCTTCCGCTGCTTAGCGCTCGCGGAATCACGGTCCTCGCTGGTCCGCCAGCCGCCGAGTTGGGCGCCGCGGTGGGGCGCGAGGCCGCAGCCGTAATCGGGATTGTCGATAGAGGTCTGGCAAAAGGGATTCGGGCACTAAGTCCGACTCCGATGCCTGATGGGCGTAAGGACGGGGAGGAGTAGGGTTGAGCAAGCTTCGAGTACACGATTTGGCCGGCGAGTTTGGGGTTCCCACAGACGAAGTGATCAATCTTCTTCGTCAGATGGATGTTCCTGTGCGCAGTCATCTGAGTCCGCTGAGCGACGATCAAGTCGCTCGCATCCGTGCCCGCTGGGAGCGCGAGAAGCGCGCGCGAGTGGCGGCTCCGCCGGCGGCTACTCGTCGTCGTCGCGGAACTGCGGCGGCCGCGCCTGCGCCTGAAGCGAAGCCCGAGCCCACCGCAGCCGCGGAAGGCGCCACGAGACGCCGTCGACGTGCGGCCACCGAGCCCGTAGCCGAAGCACCGGTTGAGACACCGGCTCCCGAGGAAGTGAAATCGCCGGCAATTGCTGCCGCGGCTCCGGTTGTTTCGCCGACGCCAATCGCCGCTTCGATGCCGGCCGATGTCCTGGCCGTCGAACGTCCCCGGACTCCGTCAGTTCCCGCGCGCCCCGTCGCACCGCCTTCCCAGACAGCGCACGCAGGGACCGAGCACGCCAGCGACCGTAATACCGGCCGCGAGCGTCAGCGTCCGCAGCCCGTGGTCCCGGGCGCTCCGCGTCCGCGTCCCGTCGCAACGGGAGCGCCGTACACGCCACCTCGCCCGGTCGCATCAGCGGCTCCGGGCGCAGGTACTGCACCGACGCGCCGCGACGATCGCGGCGCGGGTGGTGGTGGTGGTCGCGGCGAAGAGCGTGGTGGGCGCCGTGGCAAGAAGGGAAAGCGGGGAGTCGATCAGGAAGCCGTATCGGCGAACATCGGCAAGACGATGGCGTCGATGCGTGGCCCGATTCGTCGCGGCGGAGCTCGCCGCGCGGAAGACGGCACCTATCGCGAGGAGCTCGCTGCGCAGCAGGCGGCCGAGGTAGAGCGTGAGAAGAAGACCGTTCGCGTCAACGAGTTCATCACGGTCAACGAGCTCGCGCAAATCCTCAAGATCCCCGCTGTCCAGATCGTCGGGTTCGCATTCAAGAACCTCGGCCTGATGGTCACCGTGAACCAGCGGCTCGATTTCGACCAGATCGAATTGATCGCCGGCGAATTCGGATTCCAGGCAGTGAAGGAAGAAGAGTACGCGGCGGATCTCAAGACCACGCCAACCGCCGAGGATACGGCGGAGCAGCTGGAGTCTCGTCCGCCGGTCGTCACGATCATGGGTCACGTAGACCACGGCAAGACATCGCTGCTCGACTACATCCGCAAGTCGAACGTCGTGGCCGGTGAGTCGGGAGGAATTACGCAGCACATCGGTGCGTATCACGTCGATCTGCCGGCCGGCAAGTCGATCACGTTCCTCGACACGCCTGGCCACGAAGCGTTCACGGCCATGCGCGCCCGAGGCGCGCAGGTCACGGACATCGTCGTGCTCGTCGTCGCTTCGGACGATCAGGTAATGCCGCAGACAATCGAGGCGATCTCGCATGCCAAGAACGCGGGCGTGCCGATGATCGTCGCGATCAACAAGATCGACGTTCCGGGTGCGAACCCGATGAAGGTGAAACAGGATCTGCTTCAGCACGGAGTCGTGCTGGAGGAGTTCGGCGGCACCGTTCTGTCGACCGAAGTGTCCGCGAAAAAGGGAACGAACATCGACAAACTGCTCGAGCAGATTTTGCTGCAGGCCGAGATCCTCGACCTCAAGGCGAATCCGAACCGGAGCGCCACGGGAGCGGTGATCGAAGCGCAACTCGATCCGGGCAAGGGTGCGATCGCGACGATTCTCGTCAGCAACGGGACGCTTCGCGTCGGCGACGACTTCATCTGCGGCATGTACTCGGGCCGCGTGCGAGCGCTGCTGGATGAGCGTGGCCGCAACATCAAGGACGCGAGTCCGGCGATACCGGCTCAGGTCCTTGGCATCGGCGGCGTTCCGATGGCCGGCGATCAGTTCGTGGTCGTCGAAGATGCGATGGAGTCGCGCGAAATCGCGCAGCGCCGCCAGCGTCTCGACCGCGAAGCGAAGAGCCGGCGCACGGCCAAGGGCGTGATCTCGCTCGAGGACTTCATGTCCCAGACAGCGCCCGGCCAGAAGCGGACGCTCCGCATCGTGATCAAGGCCGACCAGGGCGGTCCGGCGGAAGCGCTCGCCGACTCGCTTGGCCAGCTGTCGCACGAAGAGGTCTCCGTCGATGTCATCCACCGCGGCGTTGGTGCAATCACGGAGAGCGACATCCTGCTCGCCCGTGCATCCGGCGCGATCATCGTCGGCTTCCACGTGCGGCCCGACAACAACGCGCGCGCCGCGGCCGAGCGTGAAGGCGTGGAGATCAAGCTCTACAAGATCATCTACGAAGCAGTCGAAGACGTTCGCGCCGCGCTCGAGGGCATGCTTCGCCCCGAGGAAAAGGAGGTCGTGCTCGGCGAGGCCCAGGTTCGCGAGCTGTTCAAGGTTCCGAAGATGGGCGTGATTGCCGGCTGCTCGGTGCGCAGCGGAGTCATCAATCGCCAGGGCCGCGTTCGCGTGATCCGCGACGGCGTGGAGATCTACGACGGAGCCATCGCCTCGCTGCGTCGCTTCAAGGACGACGTCAAGGAAGTGCGCGACGGATTCGAGTGCGGAATCGGCGTCGAGAACTTCAACGACATCAAGGTGGGCGACGTGCTCGAATGCTACAAGAAGGAGCAGGTGGCGCGCACCCTCACCTCGGCGGCGGGCGCTTCTGCGTAACACGCGTCGAGCGGACCGCGTCGCCGAAGCGGTCCGCGTCGAGGTGGCGACATTCCTCACCGAATCGGTAAAGGATCCGCGCATCGTCGGGTTCGTCACGGTTACCGGGGCCGAGATGAGTCGGGACCTCCGCCACGCCCGCGTCTACGTGAGCGTGCTCGGAAGTGATACCGAGAAGAAGGCCACATTCGACGGACTGGAGAGTGTCGCAGTGCACCTCCGTTCACGGGTGGCGCGCGAGCTCCAGCTGCGGGTCGCGCCCGATATTCAGTTCAAGGAAGACGACACCATCGCCCGGGCCGCCCGCATCGAATCGCTTCTCGCTGACGTGAAGAGGCAGGACGCCGCAGCGGGCCGTGGTCGCGAACAAGACTGACCGCGCTTCCGAGTTCTCCACGTCGAAAGAGACTGACCGCGGGGCCGAGGTCTCCACGCCTGCTCAGGGATTGCTGCTGGTCGACAAGCCCGCGGGAATGACCTCGCACGACGTCGTCCAGCACGTAAGACGCATTTACGGTGAGCGCAGCATCGGGCACCTCGGCACGCTCGATCCTTTCGCCACCGGGCTGCTCGTTCTCCTCCTCGGCCGGGCNNGCGACATTCATCGACGCGGAGCCCAAGGTTTACGAGGCGACGATCAAGTTCGGAGAGGAGACCGACACGGATGACGCGACGGGGACGGTGATCCGTACGGCACCTGCTCCACGCGAGGCCGACGTCAGATCGGCTGTTAAGTCGCTCACGGGCACCATCTCCCAGGTACCACCCGCGTACTCGGCGAAGAGCGTCGATGGAACCAGAGCGTACGATGCAGCCCGTCGGGGGGAGCCTCTCGATCTCGCGGCGGTGGACGTCACCGTCCACAGTTGGGAGCTGGGTAAGCTCAGTGGCGATTCGCTCTCGGCGGTCATCACCTGCAGCGGCGGTACCTACATTCGCGCACTTGCCCGCGACCTCGGACGCCTCACGTCATCCGCGGCGCACCTTGAGCAGCTCCGCCGCACGCGTGCCGGCGAGTTTGATGTGCGCGACGCGGCGACGCTGGAGAGCCTTGCCAACAGTCCTCCGCGCGTGAGAGCGCTGCGCGTCGTGCCGGATGCCTAGTCAAATCGACGCATCGGACGAGTCGGGACTGCCGCCCTACGTCTCGGCAACGGTGATCACCGTCGGGACATTCGATGGCGTTCACCGCGGCCATCGCGATGTCGTCGAGCGGCTGGTGGCTCGCTCGCGTCATCTCAAGATCCCGAGTGTCCTCGTTACGTTCGAGCCGCACCCGCTCGAGATCGTGAATCCAGCGGCTGCTCCGCTTTTGCTCACGACGCGCGACGAGAAGCTGGAAGTTCTGGCCGAGACGGGCCTCGATTACCTGGCCGTCGTGCCCTTTACCGCGGTGCTTGCCGCGTATTCCGCCGAGGATTTCGTGGAGCTCGTCCTCAGGCGCTGCTTCCGGTTCCGTGAGCTGCTCATCGGCTACGATCATGGCTTCGGACGGCAGCGGGCGGGAAATGTCGCCGTACTGCAGACGCTCGGCGAACGAGACGGCTTCCAGGTCGATGTGGTGAACCCGGTCTCGACGCCGGATGGACACTCGGTGTCTTCGACCTCCATCCGCCGCGCGGTTGCGGGTGGCGATCTGGCCCGCGCAGCGGAGGCTCTGGGACGCCTCTACTCAGTGAGCGGACGCGTCATCGAAGGTGCGCAGCGCGGCCACAGGATCGGATTTCCTACCTTGAACCTTGGACCTCCTCCACCGAGGAAGCTTCTTCCGCCCGAAGGTGTATATGCGGTGCGGGTTCAAACGGCGGCCGGCCCAGTCGGCGGGATGATGAATCTCGGGCCACGGCCGACATTTGGAGATTCAGCGACATCACTGGAGGCGCATTTGTTCGACACCAGCGGCGACTTTTATGGCGCGCACGTTCGCATCGATTTCGTGGCGAGGCTTCGCGAGACGCGAAAGTTTGCGTCGGCGGAGCTGCTGTCCAAGCAGCTCGCGCACGACGAGCGCGAGGCCAGAAACGCGTTGACTCTCCTTAATGTTTCCGGTAACCTTACAGGCTAGTCCCGAAGTGCACCTTCTTCCCGATACAGCAGCATGAATCTGAAGTATCGCATTGCCATAATTCTGGGTCTCATCCTGGCGTCCTTCTGGACGCTCTTTCCGCGGACAGTTGTTGAGCGCGTCAAGCGTAATGGCGAATTCGTTTACGACACCGTTCGCCGCGTCCCCTTGAAGCGGGGTCTGGATCTTCAGGGAGGGATGTACCTCGCCCTCGAGGTCGATGAATCCAAAGGTCTGATTCCCGACAAGAGCAAGGCGATCGATAACGCGCTCAAGGTCGTGCGCAACCGCATCGACGAATTCGGCGTCTCCGAGCCGGTCGTGCAGAAGGCAGGCAGTGACCGCATCATCGTGGAGCTTCCCGGCATCGACGATCCGCTTCGCGCCCAGGACGTCGTCCAGAAATCGGCCTTTCTGGAATTCCAGATAACGGACAAGACCCAGGCGTTCGATAAGGCGCTGCCGAGGCTCGATGCGCTGCTGAAGGATGCAAAGATAGCGGTTGCCGTCACGACGCCCGGCGCCAAGAAAGACACAACCAGCGCCGGTTTGCAATCTCTGTTCAGTGCGGATACATCGAAAAAGGCTGACACCACCAAGTCCGACAGCGCCAATGCGGTGGCGGCGAACCTCGGTGGGCCAGGAGCTTTCTCGAAGCTGATCCAGCAGGGAGGAATGCCGGGCGAGTACTACGTGGCGCAGAGTGATGTCGGTCTTGTCACGCAATACCTCGCGATGCCCCAGGTCGCGGCCGCCTTACCGCCCGCCAAGGTACTTCGCTGGAGCAGCGACACCCTGTCGCTCGGCAATCGCGTCTACAGGCCCCTTTATGTCCTCGACGCCAAGCCGATCATCACGGGCGAGTATCTCACCGATGCGAAGCCGGGCAACGATCCTACCGAAGGACAGTTCGTCTCCTTCTCGCTGAACA
>PKVB01000204.1 GCA_003131365.1 Gemmatimonadota bacterium
TGATCTGGCTCGACGCCTATGGCCACCTGGGAATGACGTTCACGGCTTTCCGGGTGGCGGTTTTCGCGACGGTGCTACTCGGGATCGCGATAACCGACGCGAAGCACTTCCTCATTCCCGACGGCTTCACGGTTTTCGGGCTGTTCTTCGTCCTCCTGACGTCGTTTGTCGCGCTGTACCTCGGAGAATCTGAGCCGTTTGCCGGGCCGTGGGACGCGATACTCGGGATGTGCGTAGGCGCCGGCGCGATCTCGATCGTTGGATGGCTCGGCGAAGTCTGGCTCAAGCGTCCGGCGATGGGCTTTGGCGACGTGACGCTCATGGCTGTCGTGGGCGCGGCGGTGGGCCCGGCGCGGTCGCTGCTCACGATCTTCATTGCCGCCGTGATCGCTCCGATAGTCTTGCTGGCTATCGTGTACCCGCTGTCCGCGCGCGGACTCGCCGACGACATGGGGCAGACGGAGCTCGCGCTCGAAACGGGGGGAGGATGGCGCAAGCGCGAGCTTCCGTTCGGCGTCTTTCTTGCGCCCGCTGCCCTCGTCGCCCTGGTTCACGGAGATGCGATCATCGCATGGTATCTGCGCGTCTCCGGGCTTTGAAGCGGTTGCAACACCTCGTAGCTCTCCTCTAATCTGTGTTCAATGAGCGTTCAGCTTAAGCGAAGTCTCGTCCTCGTCAGTGGTGCGCTTCTGACGTTGGTGTCCGCGTGTGAAAGCCAGAAGCCGAAATATGAAGGCCCCTACGCCGCGGAAGTCACCGAAGCCATTCCGATGATCGAGAAGGCAGTCGGGCTCAAATACAAGACGCCGCCAAAGGTGGAGACGCGCTCGAAGGAGCAGGTGCGCGAATTCGTGACGAAGCAATTCACCGACTCGTCGGCCGCGCACGACATAGCGGGCCAGGAGGCGGCGTACAAGCTGTTCGGCATGATCCCCGACTCGCTTAAGCTGCAGGCGTTTCTCACCAGCCTCCTCGAGGAGCAGATCGTCGGCTACTACGACCCTCACACGAAGGTGCTCTACGTCGTCGATGGCGCTCCAAAGGATATGGTGGGAATTACGATCACCCACGAGCTCGTGCACGCGCTGCAGGACCAGTACATCAGTCTCGACTCGGTGCAAAAGGTCAAGGACGACAACGACCGGCTGTCGGCGGCACAGGCCGTCTTCGAAGGGCAGGCCGTCTACGAGCAAATCTCGATCATGCTCGGTGGCTCCAACATCGCGATCAACCTTCCCGGAGGCTGGGACAGAATCAGGGAGATGATACGCGAGACTCAGGGGTCGCAGCCGGTTTTTGCCGCCGCTCCGCGAACAATCCAGGAGACGATGATCTTTCCGTATCTGAGCGGTGCCGAGTTCTATCGCAACTACAAGGAGCGGAAGCCGGGCTCGATCGTCTACCAGGACATGCCGGTATCAACCGAGCAGATAATCCATCCCGCCGCGTATTTCCTGACGCGCGACAATCCGACGCGGGTTACTCTGGGCACCCTTTCCAACGCGACGAAAGTATACGAGAACGNNAATTCGAGACTCGCCTCTTCCTGTTCCAGCAGCTGAACGACCAGAACGAAGCGGTGCGCGGTGCGACCGGATGGGACGGCGATCGATACGCGGTCGTGAACACGCCGCAGGGCCAGGGGATAGTGTGGCTCACCGTCTGGGACTCGCCGGTGGAAGCAGGCGAGTTCTTCCATATCGCCGGGCAGGCTGTCGAGGCACGTTACTCGACCAAGGCGGCGAAGAGCTCGACCGATCTCGTCAAGAAGTATTCAGCGGCGGGAAGAACGGTCCAGGTCTCGACCATGGAAATTCAGGGTCGCCCGGTGGTGATCTACATGGACATTCCCGCGGGAGCGAACCCGAACATCATCAACACGGCGCAGGTGACGCTCAAGGAGTAGCTAGAGGCCGAGCAGCTTCTGCAGGCCGAACGTGCAAACTCCGATCAGGGCGCCAAGCACGTAACCGGTGGTGATGATCAGATTCAGCTCGTTCTGAATCACGCCGCGCAGAATCTCCTCGACGCGGTCCACGCTGAACGCCATCACCTTGCGCTCGACCATCGCCTGCACGTCGAGCTTCTTGATCAGCTCCGGAAGCTGATCGTGCACCCATTCCCAGATAACCGGTGCCGCCTGCGCCGCGAGTCTCCTCGGCGCCTCCGGATCTTTCTTGGCTTCGACGTCGCCGAGGATATCGGAGATCGGCTGCTGCAGATATGTGAGAATCGCGTCGTGGATCGCCTTTGAGATCTCATCCCTGATCTCGGGCTCCTCGAGCAGACCCACCACCTGCTCAACGCCATCGTTCTCGATCGCGTCGAGAACGGTGTCGAATTTTTTCTCCGTCATCATCAGCTTCGCGAACACCCGCTCGTGAAAGCGCATGTCGTCGACGAAGCGGTTGAACATTGAATGCAGAGCGGTGCGCAGCTTGAGTCGTGTCGTCGGTTGACCCAGGAACGCGCCGAGCTTCGTCATAGCGACCGGCAGGTAGGCCGTCATCGCGCCCTCCAGTGCCGTTACCACCGCGGGCGGAACCTTGTCGATGAGGGGGTCACGCGAGGTCAGGATCGTCGTGATGACGTCCTCGATCCGCGATTGGAACGCCGCCAACAGCTCGGGGCGGGCTAGCTCCTTCTGCAGGTCTCCGGGCGTGAGCAGCCGCTCGCCGACCGTGCGGCCGAGACTCTTCGCCAGCCGCGCCTGGTTCTTCGGGATCGCTCCCATGAATCCGAACTTTTTTTGCTTCGGATTGAAGAGCATCCACACCGCAACGGTGTCGGAGAGCCCTCCCGCCAGAGTTCCGACGAAGACGTGGATGCCGAACTGGACCCAGCTACTCTCGAGATTCACCTACTTCGTGACTGCCGCCGCCGACTCCGACCGGTTGATCGACGCCGTGCTCGAATCGCCGGCCGCATTCCTGGCCGGCACATCGCCGTGCGGCTCGGCGGCGTCAGCAAAGGTTCCCGGCGGCTTGGGCAGAAGCGCGAGGTGAATGATGTCGTCCATCGTCGATACAAAAGTGAAGGTCATGCTGTTCACGACCTCGTCGGGAATACCGCGCAGGTCTTTTTCGTTCGCCTTCGGCAGAAGTACCTGTCGCAGCCCCGCGCGGTACGCAGCCATGACTTTCTCTTTCACACCGCCGATCTCCAGCACTTTTCCGCGAAGCGTCATCTCGCCCGTGAGCGCGATGTCGCGACGGACGGGGCGGCGACTCAACACGCTGGCAATCGCCAGCGTCACCGCGGCGCCCGCGCTTGGTCCATCCTTTGGAATGGCGCCCGCTGGAAAGTGAACGTGGAGGTCGCACTCCTTGAACTCGACATCCTCGACGCCGAGCGTGTGCGCGCGCGAGCGGACATAGGAATACGCCGCATCGACCGACTCGCGCATCACATCACCGAGCTGTCCGGTGACCGTGAGGCGCCCTGTACCGGGCATGCGGAGAGCTTCGATGACCATCAGATCGCCGCCGGTGGCCGTCCACGCCATGCCGGTGACCGCTCCGATCTCCGGCTCCTGCTCCGCGTCCTCGAGCGTGTAGGTGGGATTCCCAAGGATCTCGGTCACCATCGGATTGTCGACGATCCATGCGCCCTCTTCGCCGTCCGCCTTCTTGCGGGCGCGCTTCCGCATCAGCGCGGCGATGTTCCGCTCGAAGTTGCGGAGTCCCGCTTCCCGCGAATAGCGGCTCGAGATGTAGCCGAGGACTTCGTCGGTGAACTGGATATCCTTGTCGGTGATTCCATGCTCCTCAAGCAGGCGGGGCAGCATGTAACGCCATGCAATCTCGACTTTTTCTTCCACCGTGTAGCCGAGCACGCGGATGACTTCCATGCGGTCGCGGAGCGGCGCGGGAATATCGAAGAGGTTGTTGGCGGTGCAAATGAAGAGAATGCTCGAGAGGTCGAACGGCAGATTGAGGTAGTGGTCGACGAAGTTCGAGTTTTGCGACGGATCGAGAACCTCGAGCATTGCCGCGGTAGGATCTCCGGACGGACCGCCGCTGGTCATCTTGTCAATTTCGTCGATCATCAACACCGCGTCCCGTACCTGCACACGTCGCAGCGCCTGCAGGATCAGCCCCGGCATCGCGCCCACATAAGTGCGGCGATGTCCGCGGACCTCCGCCTCGTCGCGCACTCCGCCGACCGAAATGCGGTAGAAGGCGCGGGTGATGGACATTGCGATGGCCTCGCCAAGGGATGTCTTGCCGGTGCCCGGCGGGCCGACGAAGCAGAGAATCGGACCATGCGGATCGCCGCCGCGCAGCTTCCGCACAGCGAGGTACTCGGTGATGCGCTCCTTCGCTTCCTTGAGGCCGTAGTGCCGGCTATCCAACAGCTCTTCGACTTTTTTCAGCTCGATGATTTCGTCTTTCGACGATTTGACGTTCCATGGCAGCGCCAGCATCCAGTCGAGATAGGTGCGAATGACCTGATATTCGCTCGAGGCGGGGGACAGGTTCCGCATTCGCTCGATCTCGCGCCGCCCTTCCTGCGCGGCTTTCTCGGGGAGATTCGCTTCCTCGAGCTTTTTCAGCGTCTCGATCGCTTCCTTTTCGCCCGGGTCGCCCTCGCCGAGCTCAGACTGGATCGCGCGCAGCTGCTGACGCAGATAAAACTCGCGCTGGTGCTGCTCGATCTTGATCTCGGTCTGGCGCTTCACGTCCTCGGCCACGCGCGCCCGCCCGACTTCCCGCTCAACCCGGCCGAGCAGGAATTTGAGCCGCTGCCCGATGTTGAGCCGCTGAAGGATCTCGTCCTTGTCGGAGACCTTGAAGTTGAGATTTGTCGCGGCCAGATCGGCGAAGCGCCCCGGATCGGAGATGTTCATCTTGAGGATTGCCGGCACTTCGTCCGGAATCCGCTCGATCAGCTCGGCCAGCGTCTCCGCTCCCGCGACGATGCGGGAGATCAGGTCGTCCACTTCGTTGGCGTCGGGCGCGATCTCTTTCGCCGGCTTGACGCGGACTATCGCGAACGGGTCGGTCTGAACGACTCCCTCTACTACCAGGCGACGTAGGCCCTGCAGGGTGATCTGAACGGTCTCGCCCGGGAGATTGATTCGCTCGTGCACGCGGGCCGCGACGCCGACGCGTCCGACAAACCGCTCCGGATCGAGCACATCGTCGTGGTCACCGCTCGCCACAACCAGTCCCACGATCAGGCCTGCCTGCTCGTTGGCCTTGAGCAGCGCGAGGTTCTCCAGCGCGCCCATTTGCACGGCGATCGTGCCGAGCGGATAGACGATCGTCGATCGAAGCGCCATGAGAGGCAGCGTCGATGGTATTTCTGCGTGTAGTATGTCGTCTTTACGCTGGGCAGGCGGCATCCAGTCCCTCGCGAACGGCGTGATGCTTCAGTTGTTTCAGAAGTTAACGGCGCCTAAGTTTAAAGGCTATGTTCGAGGATCTGAGCGAAAAGCTCGAAGCCACGTTCGCCCGCCTGCGTGGCCGCGGTGTTCTCACCGAAGCCGACATCAGGGAGGGCCTGCGCGAAGTCCGCCGGGTACTGCTGGAGGCTGACGTCAACTTTCAGCTCACGCGCGAATTCCTGGAGCGCGTCGAAAAGAAGGCGACGGGCGCCAACGCGCTGACTACGGTCTCTCCCGGGCAGCAGCTAGTCAAGATCGTACATGAAGAGCTCACCGCCATGCTGGGTGAGCGCCGCGAGGGATTGAAGCTCGGTACTGTGCCTCCATCGGTGGTGATGATGGTGGGCCTGCAGGGATCCGGTAAGACCACCACCGCCGCCAAGCTGGCGCGAAAGCTCAAGGCGGAAGGTCGTTCTACGCGTCTCGTTGCGGCCGACGTCTACAGGCCCGCGGCCATCGAGCAGTTGGAGACGCTGGGTCGCGAGCTGTCGATTCCGGTCTACGCGGACCGAACCACGACGGACGTAGTGAAGATCGCACGCGCGGGAGTCGCCGAGGCTTTGCGCGAGCGCGACCGTGTAGTGATCATCGACACCGCCGGCCGGCTCCAGATCGACGACGCGATGATGCAGGAGCTCTCGCGTCTCAAGGAAGCGCTTCGTCCCTCCGAGATTCTGCTCGTCGCCGACGGAATGACCGGACAGGACGCCGTCAAGATCGCGCAGGGATTCGACCAGGTTCTCGACATCACCGGCGTCGTGCTGACCAAGATGGATGGCGACGCCAGGGGTGGAGCGGCGCTCTCGATCTACGGCGTGACGAAGAAGCCAATTAAGTATATAGGCGTTGGAGAAAAGCCCGACGCGCTGGAGGAGTTCCATCCCGAGAGAATGGCGGGTCGCATCCTGCAACAGGGCGACATCGTCACGCTCGTCGAGAAGGCGCAGGCCTCATTCGATGAGGCCGAATCGAAGCGGCTCGAGAAAAAAATCCGCAAAGAGGGAATGGATCTCAACGATTTCCTCAACAGCATGCGGCAGATCCAGAAGATGGGCCCGCTGGAGGGAATCCTGAAAATGCTGCCGGGCGTGAACACCAAGGCGCTCAAGCAGATGAAGGCGGATCCGAATCGGATGAAGCACGTCGAGGCGATCGTGCTCTCGATGACGCCCGAGGAGCGGAAGAATCCCGGCGTGATCAACGGATCGCGACGCGCGCGCATCGCCAAGGGCGCCGGCCGGCCGATCAGCGACGTGAACCGGCTGCTCGATCAGTTCCGCGAGATGCAGAAGATGATGAAGAAGATGGCCGGTGGGGGACGGATGGGGATGCCGTCAATGCCGGGGATGTTCGGTCGATAAGAAACTGAAAACTGAACGGGCCGGAGGCGCCAGAGGGCATAGATGCCAGTGTGTTAGTTCACTACGCCGGGACTTATCTCGGTAGAGTCATGACACAAGCAAGTGCTAGTACCCTTTACGCCACAGAGGCAAGTCCCGGCGTCGTGAACTGAATAACTGGCACCTACGCTACTCGGGCCTCCCGCCAGTTCAGTTGCAGTTTGCAGTTCCGATTACCCTATGTGCCGGCAAGCCTGGACCAGTTAGATTCCACGACTCAGTTCCACCGGGTGCGCACCGGATCTTCCGGCGTCGCGAGGAGCCCGGACCAGAGGCGCAAAAGGCGTCTCATTAACACCCTCAAGGGAGCAGTCCAGAAATGGTAAAGATTCGCCTCCGCCGCGTCGGGCGGAAAAATGCGCCGTTCTACCGTATTCTCATCGCCGATTCGCAGAGCCCGCGCGATGGCAAGTTCATCGAGATCATCGGCCAGTACGCTCCCCGTCAGAACAATGAGGGTTCGCTTCAGGTCGATGAAGCCCGAGCCAATCACTGGCTCAACCTCGGCGCCCAGCCGACCGATACCGTCAGGTCGCTCCTTCGGCGCGCCGGCGTCCTCAAGCGGCGACACGAGCAGAGAATCGGCATCGAGCGCAAGGTCGTCGCGGTCCCGGTCACCGAGATGTCGGACGAACCAGCCGCCGGCGCCTAGAGCGCCACGGTCTCGCATGCCTGAGCCCGAATACGCGATCGTCGGGCTGATCCGCAAAGCGCAGGGAATTCGCGGAGAGGTTGTCGTCGAGCCTCTCACCGATAAGCCGGACGTGGTCTTCGCGTCCGGCAGTCGTGTTTTTGCGGGGACCTCCACCGGCGACCTGGCCGTCGTCCGCGACGCCGGGGGACAAGATCAGACGCCGACGCTCACTGTCTCGGAGTCGCGGCCGTTCAAGAAGGGCCTGATCGTCCGGTTCGAAGAGCTTCAGGACCGTGACAACGCCGAGCTGTGGCGTGGACGCTACCTGCTAGCGCCATTCAGTGAGCTGCCGCCCCTCCAGGAAGACCAAGTCTATCTCCACGATCTCGTCGGCATGAAGGCCGTGAGCACGAGCGGCGAGGAGATCGGCACGGTGACGACGTTCTACGAGTTGCCCCAGGGACTCATGCTCGACATCGAGACGCCACGGGGAAGCGTCCTGATTCCGTATCGGCCCGAGCTCGTCGTCCGGACGGACATCGAAGCGCGCAAGATCCTGATCAACGACACGCTCGGCTTGATCGACGCGTCTCTGGGCGGGGAATAGCGCGTGCCGCTCAGAATCAACGTCGTCACGATCTTTCCCGAGTTCTTCAGCGGACCGCTCGCGCTGAGCATCCCGTCGCGGGCGGCGGCGGCGGGCAGCGTGCGGTACAACATCGTGGACTTGCGCGATTTCACGCACGACAAGCACCGAACGGTGGACGACGCTCCGTACGGCGGTGGCGCCGGGATGGTGATGAAGCCACAGCCGTTCTTCGAGGCAGTGGAATCGCTGAACACCAAGCCGCCAATTGTGCTCCTGTCGCCGCGAGGCCGCGTTTTCTCCCACGCGGACGCCGAGCGGTTCACAAGCGGCGAGGAGCTCACGTTGCTGTGCGGGCACTACAAGGACATCGACCAGCGCGTCGCGGACCACCTGGCGTCGGAAGAGATTTCGCTTGGGGATTTCGTGCTGAGCGGTGGGGAAGCGGCTGCTCTCGCGATCATCGATGCGACGGTGCGCCTTCTTCCAGGGGCGATCTCGGATCTCGACAGCGCTCGCAGCGATTCCTTCTTTGGTCGCGGAATCAGCGCGCCAAGCTATACTCGGCCGCCGGAATTTCGCGGACTCACCGTGCCTGAGGTGCTTCTCTCAGGCGATCACGCGCGAATTGCCAAGTGGCGCGAAGAAGAGGGCGCGAGGCTGACTCGGAGCCGACGAGAGAGACCGTAGGCGGTCGCGAGCTTTAGCCGCCGCAGCTTCCAGCTAACCTCTCGTTCAGTTGCAGTTGCTTTAGTCCGACTGGCGTCGCCCCCGCTATGGGTTTACTTTTCGTGGCTACCCGAGAATCGCATAAACACGTCTTTACCAGGCTGTTAACTCCAGCCCCGAGCGCCATATGCATCCCTTCATCGAAACCCAAAAAGAGTGGCTCCGCGACAACATCCCCCCGTTCCGGGCGGGTGACACGCTCCGCGTCAACGTGCGCGTGCGCGAGGGTGACAAGGAAAGAATCCAGGCTTTCGAAGGTGTCTGCATCGCCAAGCGCGGCGGCGGAGTCAGCGCGACCTTCACGGTTCGCAAGATCTCCAACGGAATCGGCGTCGAGCGCATTTTCCCGGTTCACAGCCCAATGATCGCGGAGATCATCGTTGTCCGTCGCGGACGCGTCCGTCGCGCCAAGCTGTACTACCTGCGCCACCTGACCGGCAAGGCTACCCGCATCAGGGAGCGGAAGGCCAAGGTGACGGTGCCGGGCTCGGAGACCGTAGCAGAGGCAGGAGCCGAGGCTGGGGTCGAGGCCTAGCGCTCTCCTCGCTCACCGAGCGTAGAACAGCATGCAGGACGAGGTCGAATCGGGCACTCCCCAGTCGGCCCACGAAGCTCCAAATCCCAATGAAGGACAAGCCCGCCGCCGGCACACGGCGCGGCGGAAGCGCTGGACCACCATCGAGCGAGACCTGCGCATCGCAAAGGGCTCGCTCCTCGCGGGTGTCGACGAAGTAGGCAGAGGCCCGATCGCGGGACCGGTCGTCGCCTGCGCCGTGATAATGCCCGCCGACACGCGCGCGATCGCCGGAGTGGACGACTCCAAGCGGTTGACGCACGACCAGCGCGTCCGGCTCGCAGTCAAGATCCGCGAGCGCGCGATCGCATTCTCGCTCGGCGCTGCCTCGGTGCGCGAGATCGATCGCATCAACATCTATCAGGCAAGCGTGCTTGCCATGCGGCGCGCGCTCGAGCGCCTGAAGGTCAGGCCGGATTACGTAGTGATCGATGGGCGCGCCATGCGCACGCTTCCCATTCCGCACACGGCGGTCGTGCACGGCGATGCGCGGTGCTTCAGCATCGCGTGCGCGTCCATCCTCGCCAAGGTCACTCGCGATCTCCTGATGACGCGGCTCGCCGTGCGGTATCCGCAGTATATTTGGGACCACAACGCCGGCTACACGACGCGGGAGCACGTGGCCGGACTCACGTCGCACGGAATCACGCCGCACCACCGCAGGAGCTTCTGCCGGATCAGCGATCTGCTACTCGAGCTCGAGCATCAGACCGTGTCGCAGGATCTCGAGCCACGAGCGCTGGACGATGTCGGCATGCCGGACGAGGACGATTTCGATTACGAAATTGTAGCCGGCGCTGAACTCGGTCTCGACGACGTGGACCAGCAACTGGACCGAGAGCTGTAAGCGGCGCGAGCCGGATCACAACACCGAGAGGAATCGCCGTGGCCGAAGCGCTCGTTGGACTGATAATGGGCTCCAAGTCCGACTGGGACACCATGCAGCACGCGGCTCAGATTCTCGATGTCCTGGGGGTCCCGCACGAGACGAAAATCGTCTCCGCGCACCGTACTCCAGATCTGCTCTTCGAATACGCCGCGTCCGCCGAGCAGCGTGGAATCGAAGTGATCATCGCGGGAGCGGGCGGCGCGGCGCATCTCCCCGGGATGGCGGCGGCCAAGACAGTGCTTCCAGTGCTAGGCGTTCCGGTCGAGTCGAAGGCGCTGCAGGGCATAGACTCGCTGCTATCGATCGTGCAGATGCCGGCGGGGGTGCCAGTCGGCACGCTTGCCATCGGAAAGCCTGGCGCGATCAACGCCGCGCTGCTCGCCGCGTCAATCGTTGCGATCAGTCGGCCCGATATAAGAGACAGGCTGCGCGCGTTTCGCGCCGAGCAGACCAAGGCGGTTCTCGCTCAGCCCGACCCGGCCGCGAGCGAGTGAGAGTCGGAGTCCTCGGCGGCGGGCAGCTCGGAAGAATGCTCGCGCTCGCCGGCTATCAGCTCGGCATCGAGTTCAGATTCTTCGATCCAAACGCCGGCGCTCCAGTCGGACAGATCGGTCAGTTGATCGCCGCGGACTATGGTGATCAGGCGGCGCTGGAGCGCTTTCTCGAGGGCGTGGATGTCGTCACCTACGAATTCGAGAGCATACCTGTCTCGACGGTGAGGTTCGTCGCCGAGCGTATCAAGGTTTTTCCGCCTGTAAAGGCGTTGGCGATCGCTCAGGACAGGCTGCTGGAGAAGCAGCTCTTTACCGATCTGGATATTCCCACCCCTCCCTTCGCTCCAGTGGACCAGATCCAGGATCTGCAGCGCGCTGCCGCGCGTATCGGGCTCCCGGTCGTCCTCAAGACCCGCAGAATGGGTTACGACGGAAAGGGAAAGGCCGTGATCCGCGACGCGGCGTCGCTCGAAGCGGCCTGGCAGCGACTCGAGGGATCGCAACTTCTGGTCGAGAAGTACGTCGGGTTCCAGCACGAGCTGTCCGTGATCGGCGTCCGTGACACCGCCGGACGGGAGGTATTCTATCCACCAATCGAAAACGTCCACCGGGAAGGAATCCTGCGACAGTCGACGGCGCCTGCGCCGAGTGTAACACCAGAGCTCGCCGCGGTTGCCACCGAATACTGCCGGCGGCTGATGGATCGTCTCGCGTACGTTGGCGTCCTCGCGCTGGAGCTTTTTTCGGTCGATGGGGAATTGTTCGCGAATGAGATGGCGCCCCGCGTCCATAACTCGGGTCACTGGACCATCGAGGGCGCGGAAACGAGTCAGTTCGAGAATCACCTGCGGGCTGTGTTGTCGCTGCCACTCGGGGCCACGACTCCCCGCGGAGCCTCCGTGATGTTCAACATCATCGGACACATTCCGACCCTCGAGCGCGTAATGGCGGTGGAGGGAGCGCACCTGCACCTCTATGGGAAGGCACCCACCGAGAAGCGGAAGGTCGGTCACGTTACGCTCGTAGCTGGCACCCCAGCGGAGCTGGAGCGGGGCTCGGGCGAGCTTCGGCTTGCTCTGGGCCTGGAGGGCGGTGGCGC
>PKVB01000207.1 GCA_003131365.1 Gemmatimonadota bacterium
AGTCCGCGAAAAAGTACGGCGACATTGTGTTCTTCAAAGTCGGCAATGAGCGGGTTTACCTGTTCAACCATCCGGATCTCATCCGCGACGTGTTCGTGACGAATCAGAAGAATTTTACCAAGAGCCGCGCACTCGTACGCGCCAAGCGGCTGCTGGGCGAGGGACTTCTTACCAGCGAAGGTGAATTCCATCTGCGGCAGCGGCGACTTGCGCAGCCAGCGTTTCACCGGGATCGCATCGCCGCGTATGGGCGATCGATGGTCGAGTACGCAGATCGGACCAGGTCGTCGTGGACCAATGGACGGTCGCTCGACATGCACGACGAGATGATGAAACTCACTCTCGCGATCGTGGCGAAGACGCTCTTCAGCGCCGACGTCGAGAAGGAAGCAGCCGAGATCGGAGAAGCGCTCACGACCACCTTCGAGGCATTCAACATCGGGACTCTTCCCTTCAGCGAGCTACTCGAGAAGCTCCCGCTTCCCTACCTCAAGCGATTCGAGGCCGCACGTGCGCGTCTCGACAAAACGATCTACCGCATCATCGACGAGCGCCACGCGACCGGGGAGGACAGGGGAGATCTGCTCTCCATGCTCCTTCTCGCACAGGACACGGAAGGTGACGGCGGCGGAATGACCGACACGCAGATACGCGATGAGGCGATGACGATCTTCCTTGCCGGTCACGAGACGACAGCCAACGCTCTGTCCTGGACCTGGTACCTGCTGTCACAGCATCCCGAGATCGAGGCACGTTTCCATCGGGAAGTAGATGCGCTTGGGCCTCGGCTGCCGCGGCCCGATGATCTGGCGAATCTGCCCTACACGCGGATGATACTCGCCGAGTCGATGCGTCTCTATCCGCCGGCGTGGGCCGTGGGACGGCGGGCAATCAACGATTTCGAGGCGGGTGGATATCGCATTCCGGCGCGCTCGATGGTGATCATGTCGCAGTACATCACTCACCGCGATCCGCGCTTCCATCCCGACCCCGAGAGGTTCGATCCGGAGCGATGGCTGCCGGAAGTCGCGGCGGCGCGTTCCCGGTTTTCCTATTTCCCCTTCGGTGGCGGCACGCGCATCTGCATTGGAGAGCAGTTCGCGTGGATGGAAGGAATTCTGATCCTGGCGACCATCGCCCAGAAATGGAAGTTGCGCTATCTGGGAAGTGCACCTCCGGAGGTCGAGCCGAAGATCACGCTGCGTCCGCGCGGGAGCGTCAGCATGCTGATCGAAAAGCGTTGATCAACACTGCACCGACGAAGCAAGTATCTATATAGTTGCAGGGCACCTTCCAACGTTGACTCCGTCTACCTCCGAAATCCAATGAACAGACTCTCGTATCGTCGCGTTCTGTCGACGGCGTGCTTGATGCTCGCGCCACTCATCCCGGCCTGGGCACAGCAGACGTACCAGTCGCCGCCCGCCGATCTGGTGAAGATCCTCGAGGCGCCCGCGAATCCGATCACTTCGATCAGTCCGAACCGACAGTGGGTTCTCGTCACGGTGAGCGACCCGCGGACAGTCACCATCAGCGACATGGCCGACTCGGCCTACTACCTCGCCGGCAGCAAGATCAGAGCGAATCCGGACTACCGGATCGAGAACATTGGCATTCGCTCCGGAACGGTGAGCGGCATCGATGGAAAGGTCGAGCATCAGCTGGAGGTGCCGGCCGGCGGACGCCTTGGATCCACAGCCTGGTCAATAAGCGGAGATCAGCTCGCCTACACCACTGTCTCCAACGGTGGAATGTCGGTGGAGATTCTGGATCCCGCGACCGGGCATAAGCGTCACATCACCGCGTCCGGATTATCGGGAAGAATTCGCGACCTCGATTGGTCGCGTGATGGAAAGAATCTGGCGTTCACCGCGACGACTCCAGTGGGCACTTCGCTCTGGGTCGCCGACATTGGCAACGGCACGGCGCGACGCCTCACTCCGTCGACGCTAAACTTCACCACCGCGAGAGGAAATATCGTTGACGACGCGGGCTGCAACTGGCTCAACGGAAAGGCGCCGCTCGTCTGCAGACTGTGGCCCGCCAACCACGGCGCGACGCCAAGAGCATCCGAAGTTCCGACTGGCGTTATCGTGCAGGAATCCTACGGACTCTCGGCTCCTGCCCGCACCTACGAATATCTGCTCCAAGGTCCGGGCGACGAGGCCCTCTTCGACTACTACTTCAACGATCAGCTCTCTCTGGTTGCGCTCGATGGGAAGATCACACCCATCGGATCGCCGGGAATCCACACCCGCGCGACGCCGTCCCCCGACGGGAGCTATCTGCTCGTTGAAACAGTGCAGCGCCCTTATTCCTATCAGGTGCCGATGGATGTCTTTCCCTCCCGCACTGAAGTCTGGAACCTGAACGGAAAGATCGTTCGCGAAATCAGGAACTCCCATGTCGCGGAAGAAGCGCCGAGCGCACGCGATGCGGTCGTGCCCGGAATCAGAGTCATCAACTGGCGTCCCGACGTACCGGCCACCCTCATGCTGGTCGAAGCACTCGACAAAGGAAATCCCCGCACCGTCGTTCCGAAGCGAGACCAGGTCTTTCTCCTGTCAGCGCCATTCACTGGAGCGGCGACACCGTTCGTTCAAACCGAATACCGCTACGGTGGAATCACATGGGTTTCTCCCACCACTGCGTTCCTGACCGACCGGCTCTCTCGTGGCGCGAGACAGCGCGTCTGGATGATCGATCCTTCGGCGCCTGGCGGTGGCACACCGAAGCTGGTTTGGGATCGAAGCGCCGAGGAGCGCTATTCGAATCCAGGGACCTGGGTGTACGTGCTCGATCCCGCGAGCGATCGTTTTGTGCCGCTTCGCTCGAGCAATGGCAAATACCTCTATCTCAGGGGAGACGGCGCTTCACCCGAGGGCGATCGGCCATTCGTCGATCGCTTCGACTTGACGACGGGCAAGACGGACAGATTGTGGCAATCAACTGCTCCCAATTACGAGCGGGCACTTCAGGTAGTCGACCGCGATGCAGGTCGCATCATCACCCAGCGCGAGTCGCCGACTGATCCGCCAAACATTTTCCTCCGCAATCTCAGCGACAAATCGCTGACTCAGATCACGAAGCTCGGTGATCCAGCGCCTTACTTCGCCGACGTCAAGAGCGAGCTGATCACCTACACACGCCCCGATGGGGTGAAGCTGTCGGCGACACTTTACCTTCCCCCAGGCTACGACAAATCGCAGGGACGGCTCCCCTTTTTCTTCTGGGCGTATCCGCGCGAGTTCCAGTCCGCCGATGCTGCTTCACAGCTCGCGGGATCTCGGTATGAGTTCAAGCGGCCTGGCCGGCAGAACTATCTGATGCTGCTCATGCATGGCTACGGCGTTCTCGACGGACCCACAATGCCGATCGTGGGTGCCAACGGCAAAGAGCCCAATGACAGCTACATCCAGCAGCTCGTCGCCAGCGCGCAGGCTGCGGTCGACAAGATCGTGGACATGGGAGTCGCCGACCGCGATCGCGTTGCCGTTGGAGGACATTCCTACGGCGCCTTCATGACCGTCAATCTTCTCGCGCACTCAGACATCTTCCGCACCGGAATAGCGGAGAGCGGCGCCTATAACCGCTCGCTCACGCCGTTCGGATTCCAGTCAGAGCCGCGTACGTACTGGGAAGCGCCGGACATCTATAACGCCATGTCTCCGTTCAACTACGCGAACAAGATCAAAGTGCCGGTGCTGCTGATTCACGGTCAGCGCGATGACAACTCGGGGACCTTCCCGATCCAGTCCGAGCGCCTCTTCGCGGCGATCAAGGGGAACGGCGGCAACGTTCGTTACGTTCAGCTCCCGCTCGAGCCGCACGGCTACACGGCGCGCGAGACGCAGCGTCACCTGTTGTGGGAGTACATCAACTGGCTCGACAAATACGTGAAAAACGCTCCGCCGCGGCCGGCTACCTCGGCGACGGCAGGCTCACAAGCACCGCAGTAGCAACGAGCACGAAGGCGGCAAACGTCAGTTCCATCCTCGCGGAGCGGCGAATGATCAGCTCCGATCCCTCGCCGCCAAGTGAGGGACGGACGCGCCGCCAGTTCCATGCGCCCAGTACGACGACGATGAGTACCAACACGAGCTTGATGTCGAGCGCCAGCCCATAGCTCGTTGTCCAGAGCGACGAGACCCGCTTCAAGTGCAGCCACGCCGTAGTGACACCCGTGATTGCCAGGATCGCCGATGCCACGAGCGCGAGCGGCGAAAAGGAATTCACGAGATCGGCGACCAGCTCTGCGCGTTGGGCACCGGCACTGCTGCTCCTGATTACGCCCCGGATTCCGACGAGCGCCAACACCAACAGCGTGCCCAGCCAGGTGGATGCGGCGAAGATATGTGCCGCGTTCACTTTGTTGCCGAATCTGCCCGTATAGAGGGGTTGCAGCACTAAAAGGAGAGTCCCGATCGCGGCCAGCATCCACCCGGCAGACGACGATGCACGAACGAGCATAAACCCAATCAGGGCGAGCGCCAGCATCGTCATTCTGAATTCGAATTGCGGCATATTCCTGGACAGGGATTCGGCGAACGCCTTGTGACTCGCGATCGAATCGACATACGGCTGGCCGAGAGCGCATAGAACGATCAGGATGATGCCGGCAATGCCGAGCATGGCGGCGTTGTCGGCACGGAGGATTGCCTTCGCCTCGTCTGACATTCGCTGAATCTGCCTCACGATTCCAAATCGGAATCCGATCGCGCCGATCGACAAGAAGACTCCCACGAACTCCAGCAGCTGAAAGAACGCTTCGGTGAAGGAAAAGCCGGGTGGCGGGCCTCCCGGTCTCCCAAGGGGCCCGCCGGTGAGAGCAGTGTCCTGAATCGTTTGTGCGACTGCTTGCAGCAGGGCTATCGCTGTTCTCACCAACTCTCTCCCGATCAGGTTATTTCAGAGTTTTCTGAATGGATTCAGCCTTGTCGAGGTGCCCTTGAATCACGGGCGCGGCCTTCTGGATCAGGTTCTTCAGCTCGGCGGTCTGCGTCTGCCCCGCCGCCTTGGTGGCGAGATCGAGCACAGCCTTGTGCATGTCGACCTCGGCGTCAATGTACGCTCTGTCGAAATCCTTTCCCTTGGCCGTTGAATTCAGAGTATCCATCTCCTTCTGTGCGGCGGGCGTGACAGGGTCGTCCGATGGAGGCAGCGGAGTCACACCCAGCTTCGTCGCCAGCGCCTGACCCTGCGCGCGAAGCGTGTGATGATCGCGCATCATCCGCTTTCCAAAGTCGCGGACAGCGGCGGCAGTCCCCTTGGTTGCCGCGACGGCGCCTGCAACGCTGTCGGACATGTTCGCTTCATCCAGAAGCGCGACGATGTTGGCGTCGGTCCAGGTCGCCGCTGCTGGCGCAGCCGCCATCGCCGAGGTATCCGCCGATATGGTGCTCGAAGCGGCCGTGGTATCCGCGGCGTTGTTCTCTTTCTTGCTGCATCCGGCGAGCGCCAGCGCCGCGATGGCGAGCGTCGCCATCCTGTGTCTCGATCCATTCATCCACATTGTCCCTCTCCTCCCCCCATTACAGGGGTCAAGAAAAAAGAGCCGCTCGATTTGTGGCGGCATCTTTCGTTTCGCGGCTGAGTCAGGCAAAAACCGTACGCATGACCATTTTTTTTCTATTACGTTCGCGCAGCACCAACGGTAGAGAGAAGTGTCTGGTTGAAGACGCTCGCATCGTCGAACCGCGAGAATGCGCTCTTCACATCGAGGGCGAGCGTCTTGAATCGGTCGGCTGCGGACGACGGCACACGTACGGTGGAGAACAGAATGACCGCGAACTTCAAGGGAGGCTGCACCCGAGGCTGCCTCGCGCAAGCGGAGGCTGCATTTTAACATGTCACCGAGGTCGAACTTCGTCAGATCATAGGTCATGGCCCTAGCCCCAGGTCTGTGCGTTGGGCATGAGTCCCGACAAGGTTTCGAACCTATATTAACCGCTGCAATTTCCTTCTCGCCACCCAGGTCATGCGCACCCATCCCCTCTTCATCGCCATGCTGATGCCCGCCGCGGCGCTGGCGCAGAAACCCGCTTCGTCAGCCGCTCTCCGGCCAATCACATTCCTGGACAGACAGTACCAACGGGATCTCGGATCGCCGACACCGAGTCCCGACGGCAAATGGCTGCTCTACACGCTCTCTACCCCGGACTGGAATCAGGCCAGGCGTCAGACCGATATCTACCTCGTCTCGGTCAAGGACGGGCTCGCCTCGACCAGGCAAATGACTTACACGAAAGACAAGAACGAGACGTCGCCGCGTTGGTCGCGCGATGGAAAGTTTTTTGTCTTTCTCTCGAACAGAGATGCAGCTTCTGCGCCTTCAGGCGGAAGCATTGGAGCGGGTGGCGGAAGTGCGGCGGGCCAGAATCAGATCTACATCATGCGACCTGACGGGGGCGAGGCCCGCAAAATCAGCGACGCCAAGGATGGCGTCTCGACGCTCGACTTCAGCAAAGATGGGAGATGGCTCGCTTACCGGAGCGGTAAGGCCGACGAGGAACAGCTCTACGCCCTGCCGATCGCCGGAATCGACTCCGCGAAGCCGGTGCAGCTCACCCATCAGCAGGCGGGTGTAGGTCTGTGGAAATGGTCTCCGGACAGCAGGCACATCTATTTCGTCACCGCCGACACCCTGGACAAGGACGAGAAGCTCCGCATCGAGAAGAAATTCAACGTCACCATCCGGAACATGGCGACTCCCCTATCGAGCCTGTGGGCGCTCGATGTCGATGGGAAGAAAGCGACGAGACTCACCCGCGACACGACTATCACTGTCACCGATTTCAACATCTCGGCCGACGGACGCTGGATCGGCTACCACGGCGCTTCGGCCAATCGGTACATGAGGAACATCACCGAGCAGGACATCTACTCCGATCTGTATCTCCTCGACACCTCCACCGGCGGGATCGAGCGCATTACGAACAACACCGAAGTCGGCGAGAGCGATCTCGAGTTCTCACCCGATAGCAAGTAGATCGCCTTCTCGGCGCCGGACGACATGACACAGTACAACATGACCAACAATCGTGTCTACCTGCGGCGCGTCGACGACCGGGCCGGGCAGCTCAGGAAACTGGGTGGAACTTTCGACGGTGATGCCATGATTGGTTTCTGGTCGAAGGATGGCAAGACCATCTACTTCAACGAGGGCATCAAGGCCACGAACCAGCTGATGGCGCTCGACATCGACAAGAACACCGTTCGCCAGGTGTCGAATGTCCACGCGTCGCTCAACGCCAACGAGGACGACGATTCCAGGCTGCTGCTACTGAATTACGCCGATCCCAGCACGCCCGCGACGCTGTTCACAGTCGCATCGGTCGATCAGATCCCCGTGCGCGCGAACTGGCGTCAGCTCACCGACGCCAATCCGCAGGTCCGCGGCTTCGCCCTGGGAGATGAGGAGGAGATCACCTGGAAATCGACGGACGGAAAGACAGTTGGCGGGATTCTCATCAAACCCGTTGGTTATCAACCCGGTACCCGCTACCCGCTGATCGTCGCGATTCACGGCGGGCCTGCGTCCGCCGACGTGCTCGGCTTCAATGGCGGCTACGGCGCGCAGACGTACGCCGGCGCCGGTTACGCGGTATTGATGCCCAACTATCGCGGCTCGACGAATTACGGCGAGAAGCACAAGACCGACATCGTCGGCAACTATTTCCAGAAAGGGTACGAAGACATCATGACCGGCGTCGACCACCTGATCTCGCAGGGAATCGTCGACAGCACCAAGATGGGAGTCCTCGGCTGGAGCGCCGGCGGACACTGGTCGAACTGGATTCTCACGCACACCAACCGGTTCAAGGCGATCAGCACTGGAGCCGGAACGTCCAACTGGATCTCGATGTACGCCGAGAGCGACGTCCAGAGAAACCGGCAGTTCTATCTCGGCAACAAGCTGCCATATGATGACTTCGATGCGTACTGGAATCAGTCGCCGCTCAAGTACATCAGGAACGCGAAGACCCCGACGATGATCCACGTCGTCGAAGGTGACCCGCGTGTGCCGCGCCCGCAGTCGGAGGAATTGTTCATGGCGCTCAAGCGTCTCGGAGTGCCGGCCGAGATGTACGTCTATCCCGGCAACACGCACGGAATCCCGGATCCCCGCAATCATCTTGTCAAATCGGTCGCCGAGATGGCGTGGATGGACTACTGGGTGAGGGGAAGCGGAAAGAAGTTCGCGTGGCGTGAAGTGCTGAAGACGCTCGACCCAGAAGGCTCTGTCGCCACAGCGACAGCAGCTTCGAACTGAACATCCGACCAATGACTCATTCCCGCACACCGCGCGTAGTTGCCACCTACGCCGCGATCCTGCTCGCCGGTGTGATCGCCTGCGCCGCCACACGCGTTGGCCAGACGGGAGTGGGACGCCTGCAGATTGTTCACGCNNCACCACGGCGTCGTCGGATACAGCGTCATCGACCTCGAGACTGGCGCGCGCATCAACAGGCGTGGAGACGAGACCTTTCCCACCGCCAGCCTGATCAAGGTCGCGATTCTCGTGACGGTGTACGATCTCGTGGCGAAAGGCCAGCTCTCTCTCGACGATCCGCTCACCGTGCTCAAGATCGATCAGGTGCCGGGTTCGGGGGTTGTCCAGTTCCTTCACAACGGGACGGTGCTAACCGTACACGACGCGGCGTGGCTCATGTCCACGATCAGCGACAATACGGCGACCAATCTGCTGCTGGATCGCATCATCATCCGGCGCGTCTGGGCCAAGATGGACTCCCTCGGGCTCCAGCACACCCGCGTTCATTCGAAGAGCTTCCTCCGCAACTCGAGCGTCGCGATGGACAGCTCGGTGAAGTACGGACTGGGCGTGACGACTCCGAACGAGATGGCGCATCTGTTCGAGCTGATGGCGCTGGGCAAGGCGGTGAATCCCGCTGCCGACTCCGCGATGCTCGACATCCTCGAGCACAACACGACGGACTTCATGCTTCAGCGTTATCTGGAGGGAGCACGCGCCGCACACAAGGATGGCGAGACGGACGCTGTTCGAACCGAGTGTACGCTCTGGTACCTGCGCAACCGCGTCGTGGCCTGCGTGATGACCAAGGAGAACAAGGATCAGCGCTGGATTCTGGACAACGAGCCTCAGCTCACGCTCGCCAACATGGGGCTCGCGATCATCAACGCTTTCGGGGGAGTGCCACCGGCTCCGCCCTCGTCCTAGATAACTCTGTGCCTTCCGCTGGCCCGCGCGGCCAGTGCTCTCACATCCGCTGGCGTGAGCAGCGTCTCATAGTGTGCCGAGCGCTCATCGTAGTGAGTCAGGAACTTTGCGGCAGCCGGCGCGATCACCGCCCGCTCGTAGTCTTTGCCGGCGAATGTCTTCACCGCGGCTATGTCGGTGAATTGTGTGATCGTGAGAAACTCGATTTCGCGGTTGGCGGCCTCGCGTCGTAGTAGATACGCGCCGTTGTAGCCCCTGATTCGATGGATTCCGGGCAGGACCTCTGCGCGAAGCAGCGATTCGTACTTGTCGGCATTCTCAAGTGTCGTCCAGCCGTGCCAGATTCTGCTGATCATACTACGCACCTCATTTTGCTTCTCAGTTGCTCATTCAAACTCGCTATCCTACTCCGAGTCATCGTTTTACGTGTCAAGAATTCAGCCACGGTGCTGCCCAATTTCAGTGAATTGGCGTAACGCCTGAGGTGGTGTGCATTCCTGGTGATCCTGAGCCCTTCGTAGGGGACTACGGCCGCCCACAAATGGCGAACAAGATGCTCAGTGACCGGTTCGTTCTACCGTTTTACCGGTGAAATTCTCGGTGCTCAGATCCTTGGATGACAGTGAGCGCACGTACGCTGTCAGAATCCAGATCTGTTCGTTGGAGATGCGACCTCCCCACGCCGGCATCCCGTCGGGCCTGCCCTGATAAATCGATTCGAACACATCGCCAGGTGATCCGCCGAAGTGCCACCGCCCATCCTGAAAGCTGGGGCCCATCGCGCCGGATCCGTCCGCACCGTGGCAGTCGAGGCAATTATATCCTACGAACAGCTTCGCGCCGTTCGCGATTGCTCCTTTGTCCCCCTCGTAGCGATTCTTTATCGGCAGTGGCTTGATCTGCAACGGGAACCCCGCCGGCAGGATTTCCGGGTGCTCGATGAGGCGCAGGCTATCGCCGGCCACGAAGTAGTTGCTTCCAGTATCTGTACCAACTGCCGACGTCATACCAGTCTTCGGCGAAGATGTGTCCCCTGCAGCTGGCGCTGTCTCGTGACTCCCCTGTGAGTTGCAGGAGATCGACAAGAGAAGGATGAGCAAATGCTGCGGAAGACGGCGTGGCATGTGAGGATAAATACCTCCGTGAAGATTTTGGGCCATCCTAGCCATCACAGCGAAAACACGAACAGCTCACCGCCCCAGCTCGTCCATCGGGCGATGTCAGGCAGAGTCGTTCCCCGCTCGCGAACATCGTAGGGGAGATTGGCAGCGACGTCCCCGGCGATGAGGAGTCCCATGTCGCCACCTATTCCTGCATAAATCGCGACATATTGTTTCCCATCGGGGCCCGTGTATGTCACCGGATTCCCGACTACGCCCGAGCCTACCTTGAACTGCCAGAGCACCTTGCCGCTCCTGGCGTCGACGGCCTTGAACCAGCCGTCGAGCGTTCCGTAAAACACGACGCCACCGGCGGTTGCGAGCGCGCCACCCCACACGGGATACGGCTCCTTGATTCCCCAGATCTTCTTGCCGGTCGTGGCGTCCCAGGCGATGAATTCGCCGCGATAGCCACCCGGCCCTCCTTTCTCCGGCGCGTTGCCTCCGATGAATGGCGTGCCGGCGATGTACGTGACCGCGCGCGCCTGAAAATCCATGCAGAGATTGTTCGTCGGAACGTAGAAGAGACCTGTCTGCGGGGAGAACGCCGCGGGCTGCTGATTCTTGCCGCCCTCGAGGCTGGGACAGATATCCTTCACGTTCTTGTCCTGCGCCGTCTTCTTCGTTTCCACGACATTGGGGCGGCCGGTCGCCATGTCGATTCCTGTGGACCAGTTCATCGGGACGAACGGTTCCGCCAGGAGAATTTCGCCGGTTGCGCGATCGATCGTGTATGCGAAGCCATTGCGATCAAAGTGCACGAGCACTTTCCGCATCTGGCCCTTGATTGGGAGGTCGACGAGGATGTTCTCGTTCACGGCGTCGTAGTCCCACATGTCGTGCGGCGTCACCTGGAGTGCCCACACCATCTCGCCGGTGTCCGCATCGCGCGCCAGAATCGAGGCAGTCCACTTGTTGTCACCGGTGCGCTGGTTCTCATTCCACGGCCCGGGATTGCTGGTGCCGTGATAAATGAGATTGAGCGCGGGATCATAGGAGAGCCAGCCCCACACCGCGCCACCACCTGTTTTCCATGTGTCGCCCGGCCACGACGTAGCGCCGAGGTCCTTCCCCCGATCGTGGGCGTAGAACGGCTTGAATTTCGGACCGACCTTCACGTCCTTGTCGGGCCCGATGTTGTAGGCGCGCCAGACTTCCTTTCCAGTAGCTGCATCGAGCGCGGCGATCCATCCGCGCACTCCCATCTCGCCACCGCTCGACCCCACGATGACTTTCCCTTTCACCACTATCGGCGCCATCGTGATCGTCTCGCCGCGGGAGAGATCACCCATCTTCGTGCGCCATACCTGATTGCCGGTGACCGCGTCGATCGCGACGGTGTGCCCGTCGAGCAGATTATAGAAGATCCTTCCGTCGGCGTACGTGGCACCGCGATTCACCACGTCGCAGCAGGCTCTGCCGATTGCCTGCTGGGAGTTGTCCGGACGGAACTTCCACTTGAGCGGCTGCCCGGTCTGCGCAAGGTCGATCGCGTACGAGACGTTGGGATACGGCGTGACGACGTACATCGTGTTGCCCACGACCAGTGGCTGGCCCTCGTGTCCGCGCAGCACTCCGGTCGAGAATGCCCAGGATACGTGGAGGTTCGCGGCGTTTTGCGGAGTGATCGAAGCGAGCTCGCTGTAGCGCGAGCTGGCGTAGTCGCCGGCGGGCATCTGCCATTCACCGGGTGGGCCGGCGTGCGCGACGGCGATTCGCGCGCCCGATGTAGATGCCGTCCCCGTTGCGGCGCCCGACGTCACCTGCGGCTCCGAGCCGGAAGCGCTGTCGGCGGTCGCGCCCTTGTCGCCACCGTTGCATGCTGCCACAGCCATCAGCGTCGCAATCGCGGCGTGCCCGAGTAAGACTCGCTTCATCTCATCTCCTCTCTGCTACGGACTATTTCGGAATCACATAATCCTGCGCCGCTATGATCTGCCACCGATCGTTGTGGCGCTGCCAGGTGTCGGTGAATTGATATCGCCGGTCGAAGGGACCCTGCTTTCCCTTCCCTCTGAGATGCAGTACACCCGTGATGACCTGCACATCCCCGAAATCGTGAGCCCGCATTCCCTCGTTGCGCGCCCACTCGACGCGATCGGAGCCCGTCACGCTCTTCATCACATCGCTGCGATTCATCACGGACGCGTTTTCCGTGTAGACGAAATTCGGCGCCAGCAGGCGATCGAACGTGCGCGTGTCACGCTGTACGAGCGCCGTTGTCCACTGGTCCTCGAGTTGGATCGGCGGAAGCGTAGGAGTTGCCGCGCGCGGCATTGGACGCCCGCCCGTAGTAATTGGAGTTGGCGTTGGTGGCACCCTACGAGTCCCCTGCGCAAACAAGGGGGCGGCTGAAATGGCGAGCATCAGAAAAGCGGTCGAAGGACATCTCATCAGTATTCTCCTCCATCCGACGCGTTCAGTTAAGTGCAACATCTAAGTGCAACATCCGCCGTCCGGCTGCAAGCCTCCGGCCGCGGGAACGTTACCCAAAGCGGCCGAGATGGTGACCAGATGGTCACAATCAGCGCCTATGATTGTTGCCAGAACCTCACCAAGGCCAACCCTCTCCAAGGCGTATATGTCCAGCCGCCGCTTGCTGTTGATGAATTCCAACAAGCGAATTGCCCTGATCGCGCACGACAACCGCAAGCGCGATCTGCTCGATTGGGTTCGTGGCAATCGCGGTGTTCTCATGCACCACGAGCTTTTCGCGACAGGAACGACTGGCTCAATCCTGAGCGCAGAGCTCGGCCTCCACATCACGAAATTCGTCAGCGGACCGTTTGGCGGAGTTCAGCAGCTCGGCGCGGCGCTCGTCGAAGGGCGAATTGACCTCGTCATCTTCTTTTCGGATCCCCTCCAGCCACATCCGCACGACGTCGACGTGAACGCACTCCTGCGGATAGCCGTGGTCTACAACATTCCCGTCGCCTGCAACCGTGCGACGGCCGATTTCATGGTGTCATCTCCCCTGATGAGGGAAGAGTATCGCCGCCTCACCATGGGAATCGAGGATCAGCTGGTGCGATGGATTCCGGCGACCGCGACGGCAACTGCAACTGAACAAGACGGCAGCTTGAGCCTGAAAGGTCTCAGTTGACAGCCTTAAATCGTGTTACACGATGTATGGAACGAACCGTTTTGTCTCCTTCATATAGGAACGGTACGGCTCGCCAATAGTATCGAGCAACGCCCGTTCCTCGATCTTTACGCGGTAGCCGTAAGTCGCGATCGTGCCAATCGTGAGAAGGATGAAACTGAACCAGCTTCCCAGCGCCAATCCGATTCCGATGAACATCATCATGCCCGCCGTATACGACGGATGCCGCACCAGACGGTACGGACCGGTGCGAATCACCGGCTGATCGGATCTCGCTCTCACGTCTCCAGTGAAATACTGGCCGAGCGTGCGAAAGCAGTAGCGTCGGAGCAGGCTGCCGAGAGCTATCAGGGATAGACCGACCGCGAATAGCGGCAGCTGCGCTCCTGGCGGAAACGACCACACCCGGACGAATGCGAGCCCAAAAGCGATAAGGAGCGCGATCCACATTCCGCCGAGCAACACTCGCAAGGATCCGCCGTCCCTGGAGTCGCTGCCTTTCACCCCTTCAATACCACCCTGCACGACCTTCCATTCGGGCAGGAATGCCCAGACGTAGACTGCCCAGAAGATCAGGGCGTGGGGCCAGACAAAAGGCAACGGTCTCATGCGCGCTCAGTAAATAGCACCATTATTGCGCTCCCGCCAATCGTGACGGACGTCTCTCCCAAGCCCCGCGAGCAGCCGCGGAAACAGCTGCATCTCACCCGGGCTCTGCAGCACCGCAATTACCGGCTCTTTTTTAGCGGGCAGACGGTTTCGCTCATCGGCACCTGGATCACGCGCATCGCGACCAGCTGGCTGGTGTATCGGCTGACTGGCTCGGTGTTTCTGCTCGGCGTCGTCGGATTCTTCGGACAGATTCCCACGCTGCTTCTCGCGCCCTTTGCCGGCGTTCTCGTGGATCGATGGGATCGCCATCGAATCCTGATCGTCACGCAGTCTCTCTCGATGCTGCAGTCCGTCGGTCTCGCCGTGCTGACCTTCGCGGGCGTGATCACGGTCGTGGACATTCTCATTCTCCAGGTCGTGCAGGGGATCATCAACGCCTTCGACACGCCCGCGCGACAGGCGTTCGTGGTGGAAATGGTCGAGGATCGATCCCACCTCTCCAACGCCATCGTGCTCAACTCATCCATGGTGAATGCGAGCCGTGTCATAGGCCCGTCGATTGGAGGCATCCTGATTGCGGCGTTCGGAGAGGGCTGGTGCTTCGCGCTGGATGCGATTTCCTACATCGCAGTCATTGCTTCGCTCCTGGCGATGCGCGTGGAGAAACGGCTTGCTCGCGAGACCAAGACTCGGGCGCTACAGGAGCTGAGAGCCGGATTCAGCTACGTCACGCGCTTCGCGCCGGTGCGCGACTCACTGCTGCTCGTCGCGCTCGTCGCGACGATGGGCATGCCGTATACGGTGTTGATGCCGGCGATCGCCGCCACCGTCCTTCACGGCGGCCCCCACACACTCGGGTATCTCATGACGGCGTCGGGTGTCGGCGCGCTCGCGGGCGCGTTCTATCTTGCGTCGCGTACCTCTGTGCTCGGCCTCGGTCGCGCGATCGTGATCGCCTCGATCACCTTCGGAGCGGGGCTGTTGGCTTTTTCCTTCTCCCGGGTCCTCTGGCTCTCCATTTTGATTCTGCCCTTCGTAGGTGGAGGCATGATGGTCGAGATGGCGTCGACGAATACCATCCTCCAGACGATCGTCGATGACGAGATGCGTGGAAGAGTTATGGCCTACTACACCATGGCTTTTCTTGGCACTGCTCCACTCGGCAGCCTGATGGCGGGTTTCGTGGCCGCTCAAATTGGTCCGATGAAAACAATCATGATTGGCGGTGCCGCATGCGTGATCGCGGGAGTCATATTCGCATTCAGGCTCCCCACGCTTCGGGCCCACGTGCGCCCGATTTACATCGAGCGAGGAATTCTCGCGGCCACGGAGCTCGAGGGCGCGTCGAAATCTCTCTGACGGCGGCGAATTCAATTACATTCGCCGCTCGATGAATCCGATCGAGCTGGTGGCCGTCGTCATGACCCTGGTAGGCATCGTCCTCACGATCAAGGAGAGGATCATTTGCTGGCCTGTGGCGATCGTGGGTATTCTCGCGTATCTCGTCGTTTTCCTTCGCGCCAGACTTTACGCAGACGCCGCGCTGCAGCCGATCGATGTAGTGCAGAACATCTACGGCTGGTGGTACTGGGCCCGCGGCGGCGAGCGCGGGCAAGGACAGGCGCCGATCGTAGTCCTCGACTGGGCAATCCGGCTGCGCTGGCTGGCTGGAACGGCCGCCGTGTCCCTCCTAGTCGGCATGGCACTCGCGCGCTGGACCAACGCCGCCGCGCCTTACGCCGATGCCGCTCTCTCGACGACAAGCCTCGTCGCCAACTGGCTCCTGGCAAAAAAGGTTCTCGAGAACTGGTGGCTCTGGATCGCGGTCAACGTCGGCTACGTGGTCCTGTTCTGGAGAAAGCAGTTGCTGCTATCCGCGGGTCTTTACGCGGTACTCCTGGCACTCGCTGTCGCTGGGCTCATCGAGTGGCAGCGCTCGCGTGCGAGGCAGAGTCCACTTTCCGTGGCTGCCTAGGATTGGGCGCTTTCCGCCGCAATCTGACTCGGTCAGGAGACCTGGTGAAGAAAATCCACTGCTGTAGCCGTAGATTAACAAAAGGTCCGTCCCCGATAACCGTCGCACGTACCACGAGGATCGTTTGATTCAGGCTCCTCAAGCCCCGCAGGCTCCCAGTGCTCCAGCGCTCGCACCGATCGCCGTTGCGCGCAACGCGCCGACCGCGAGCGACATTTACGAGGGATTCAGGGCGCAGCGTCGAGAGCTGAATAACCAGCTCGACGAGCTCCAGAGCACGCGCAGGGAAATCACCAGCCAGCTCGAAGACGTGTCGGCCGGGTCGCCGGAGCGAACGCCGCTCGAGACTCGGATGACCGACATCGATTCGAGAATTGCTAATGTGGACAAGATGCTCGCCTCCAACGCGATGGACATATCCAAAGCCGCTGCCATTCCAGGAGCGGTGGTCGAGCAGCCACGCGTCATAAACCAGGGTCCGCCCCCGGATGCATACGTCCTCGGCGGAATGTTCATGATCCTGGTGTTCCTCCCTTTATCGATTGCGTACGCGCGCAGGATCTGGCGTCGAGGCAGCGCCGCCGTCGCGGCATTCCCGCGGGAGATCGGGGATAGGTTGCTTCGAATGGAGCAGGCTGTCGAAGCAACCGCCGTCGAAGTCGAGCGAATCGGAGAAGGCCAGCGCTTTCTCACCCGCCTTTTCACCGAAGGAGAAGGTGCGCGTCCTCTGGGCTCTGGCGCGGCGCAGCCAATCGAGCGCAAATCAGTGAAGGCGCCGGAGCGACTTCCGTAGCCTTGATCAGGCTGGCGATGCCAGCCCTGGCCTACCAGTTCCCCTGCTCTCCCATCACCTCGATCGCGCGCACCAATCGATCCGCCGCGTGACGCCAGTTCGTCTGGACGGCACGTTGAGCCGAGGCGGCATTGCCGGTGCGGATCGCATCGACGATCACATCATGTTCGGTCCCGGCGGTCGGCACCGTGTCGAGCAGTAGCGCGATGTACATCCTGATGTAGCGCTCGGCCTGCGGTTTCACGGCGTCGTGCAGCGAGCGCAGTCGCGCTCCGGCGCCGGCTTCCACGTAGCGCCGGTGAAATTTCTCGTCGAGCTCGTACAGTTTGCCCGGCTGTGCTCCCTTGGCCGATGCAGCCTTCCGGAACTCGGCGTTGAGCGTGGCCAGCTCCTTTGCCAGCGTCTCCCGCTGGGCTTCGCCTAGACGTGCCGCGCTCCGGGCGGCGAGACCCTCGAGCTCACCCACGATCTCGAGCAGCTCCCCAACGTCCTCGCGCGTGAGCGGCGCGACGGTCATCCGCGCCTGGTGGGTGGGCGAGGCGACGACGTAGCCTTCCCGCTCGAGCCGCTGGAACGCGGCGCGAACCGGCGTTCGGCTGACGCCAAAGCGCTCGGCGACTTCAGTTTCCACGATTCGTGCCCCGGGCGCCAGCTGCCCGCGGACAATGAGATTCCGCAGCGAGTCGTAAAGTTTGTTCGCTCGCTCTGTGGCACCCTTGGCGCGTCGTCCCCGCTCCGGCGAGGAGCGCAGTTTGGCAGCTCGTCTCTGCACCATTCCGCCAATATAACGTCGCCCGGCGTCGCGACACTCGTCTTCGTGCACCCAGCTCGCCGGTGCCTTCTTGCGCGTCCCACCCATGCTGGTTATTCTAGGGCCGATTGTATACAATTGCGCATCCAAATTGGGAGGAGTTCATGTCGCTCTTCGTTCGGAAGAACATCGGTTCACTGCTGGCGGAGGCTGGCTCGGGGACGCTGCGACGGGAGCTGGGACCGCTGGCTCTGGTCACCCTTGGAATCGGGGCAGTGATCGGAGCCGGAATCTTCGTCATGTCCGGCACCGTCGCCTCCCAGAACGCCGGCCCGGCGCTGACGCTATCGATGGTCTTCGCCGGAATCGCCTGCGTGTTCGCCGGCCTTTGCTACGCCGAGCTGGCGAGTATGATTCCGGTGGCCGGGAGCGCCTATACCTATGCCTACGCGACGATGGGCGAGCTGGTCGCGTGGATTATCGGCTGGGATCTCGTTCTCGAGTACTCGCTGAGCTCCTCGACCGTGGCAGTGGGATGGTCGGCTTATGCGATCACCCTGCTTGGCGAGATGGGCATCACGATTCCACCGCGTCTCACCGGTGCCCCCGGGGTTCACATTTGCCTGCCCGACGGAACCCACGTCATCGGGGTGTTCAACCTCCCCGCAATGGTGATCTGTCTCGCGCTCACAGGACTTCTGATGATTGGAATCCGCGAATCAGCGCGAGTGAATACCACCATTGTCATCATCAAGGTTGCGGTGCTGGCAATCTTCGTTGCGTTCGGCGCGCACTACGTCAACACGGCGAATCTTCACCCCTTCATTCCTCCGAACACGGGCCAGTTTGGATCGTTCGGATGGAGCGGGATCCTCCGCGGCGCGGGAATCATCTTCTTTGCCTACATCGGCTTCGACGCGGTCTCCACTGCGTCACAGGAAGCAAAGAATCCTGGACGCGACATCCCGATCGGAATTCTCGTCTCGCTCGCGATCTGCACCGTCATATACATCTCCGTTGGACTCGTGATGACGGGGCTCGTCCCATACACCAGTCTCAACGTCGCCTCACCGATTGCCGTCGCGGTTCAGGCCACGGGGCTCAAGTGGCTCGCGCCCATCGTCAACATTGGCGCGATTTGCGGGCTGTCGAGCGTGATATTGGTGAACATGCTGGCCCAGTCCCGGATCTTCTACTCGATGAGCCGCGACGGATTGCTCCCGCCTCTGTTTGCCAGGCTACACCCGCGGTATCGCACTCCGCACGTGACGACAGCGATCACAGGGCTCGTCGTCGCAATCGCTTCCGGCCTGTTTCCAATCGCGGTGCTCGGCCAGCTCGTGAGCATGGGAACTCTGCTCGCGTTCGCGATCGTGTGCATGGGAGTCCTGATCCTGCGCAGAATAGAACCGGACACACACCGACCGTTCAGGACACCGGGCATGCCGTGGGTGCCCATCGTGGGAACTCTCATCTGTCTTTACCTGATGTCCGGTCTCCCGCTCCCGACGTGGATCAGGTTGTTCGTGTGGCTGGCCGTCGGACTGACGATCTACTTCACGTACGGAAGATTTCACGCTGCCGCGGCACGCGATCGGCCGATCGCCAACGCCGCTTAATGCTTCAGTCGTCGCGCGAAGATCGTGTCCCACGTAGTGAGCGCTGGCTTGGGCTTGAGGTTCGCATCCACCAGCCCCAGCGTCGCGAATAGAGGCAAGATCGCGGGAACCGGCTTCGGGAAGGTTCCAAGATCGAGATCGGTGAAGGACAGCTGGAAGACACCTATAGCATTCGCCTCGTCGAGGAGCTGTGACTGACGCGCGATGTATCTCGCCTGCATTTCCGGTGACGACGAAAACATTCCTCTCACCGAGGCAGACGGCCATCCGCCTTCGACCACCATCAGGGGCAGCGCTCGTGAGCCCCTCACTCGCGTGTAGTAGTCGACTGGAATTTGCTCCGGGTCCTTGAATCCGCCGAGGTACGGATATGATGACAAGCCGAGAAGGTTAACGAAGGGAAAATCGCGTAGATCCTGATCGATCCCAACGTACGCGCCCTGCTGCACCAGCTTCCCCCACGCGGTTTCGACCTGTACGCTGACATAGAGCGGGAGCGCGGTCGCGGACCGCGAGCGACGGATATCGGACGCTGCGTCGTTGGTCATCCGAACCACCGCCTCGTAGACCGGCCGCGGAGCAATCTGCCGGATCAGATTCGTCTCGGCTGCAAGTCCCAAATAATCCGGGTGCAGCTTCTCGACCAGCGCGCCCACGTAATTGCGATACAGCCTCTGCACCGCGGGCTCCGTGATGCTCCGATGCGCGGCGACGAGCGCTGGCGCTTCGCTTTCGCGGGCCAGCCCATTCGTGACATCGATCGTCACTACCAGCTTCAGATGCTTCGAGCGGTAGTAATGCTCGAGATCGATCCCGTCCTTGCGGAGCGCGTCCTCGGGAGACGCCCCGGCCAGAAGCAGCGCCCATGGTACATCGAGATGCATGATCGCGGCATCGGCTCGCCTGGTCCAGATCTCCAGCGATCTCACCGCGACCTTGATATCGGGCTTGGGCGGAACGACCGAGAAGCCCATCAGATAGGAACGTGTCCCAGCTGACGATATTTTCGGCTCAGGCGTGGATCGCGGGCATGCGGTCGCCAGCAGAGCGAAAGAGATGGCTGCCGCACAGCTTCGAAGTGCCGTCATCGCTGCTGAATGTGTCCCGGAAAGGTCAGCAATGGTGCATTCCCAAACGGCTGGTCGTCAACTGATAAACCCCGGCTTGTGTCAGCAGACACTGTTACATATGCTGCTAATCCGCATTACCGGATACCACCGTGGAATTGATCCCGCACGCTGCCGCAGAGACCTACCGCCCTTCCCCCAGGACCTGGCAGCCAGTTCGACCCGAAGACGCAGCAAAGCTTACAGATTGCCGGTTGCAGTTGCATCACGCCGTGCAGTTCGGAGCCGCCGCCGGGATTTCCTTCCTCGCGCATCGTCCGGATGAAAGCCATACCAACCTGGAGTGGGTGCCTTCTCTTGCCGGATTGTTTTCGCGTGTGATTCCGACTGGACGACCGTTCCGGATCGGCGCCAGGCCATCCAAGTTCGCGTTGTTGATGGTCACCGAAGAAAATCAGCCGATCGCGGAATACAAGCTCCATGGACGTACGATTACCGACGCGACTGAGTGGATTCGCTCGCAGGTCAAATCTCTCGGTGCGGACCCGACGCGTTATACGCTGCGGCGAGATTACGAGATACCCGACCATCCCGTCGCGATTGGAGAATCATTCGATGCGAGTGCGCCGACTCTCTTCGAAGAGCTTTCGAAATGGTTCTCGAACGCTGCCACGCTACTCGGCTCCGTTGTCCGAAAGACGCGCAGAGCCAGCGAGCTAAGGTGCTGGCCGCAGCACTTCGACCTCGCAACGCTCATCAAAGTCGCGCCTGGTCGTACCATTGGAATGGGACTGGAGCCAGGCGACGATTTCTACGACGAGCCGTATTTCTATCTCAACATGAGCCCGCAACCCAGCGCGTCTCGTGCTCAGTCTCGCCCATTGTGGGGAAACGGCACCTGGCACACCAACGAATGGGTTGGACCAGTTCTTCCCGGATCCCGGTTCGGCGCCGCATCCGCCCAGGAGCAGCAGGTCCGCGAGTTCCTCGATTCAGCCACCGCAGCCTGCCGCGCGCTGGTTACACAGAGCTAGATCGCCGGAGCGATTGAGACGTTCGGACCTTTCGTTCGCCGTCTCCAGAATCGTTTCCGCCGGTGGGCCGGAGTCACGAACTGTTCCACGATCGAAAGGACGCCGTCCACGGCGAGAGCCAGCGCCGCGGCCGGAAGCGCGCCTGAAAGAATCATCCGAGTGTCCGCGAGAGCGAGACCCGCGACGATTGGCTCCCCCAAGCCTCCTGCGCCAATGAACGCGGCGAGTGTCGCCGCTCCCACAGTGATGACTGCGGCAGTGCGGATTCCAGCCATGATCACTGGTGCCGCGAGCGGAAGGCGCACCCACATCAGTCGTTGCGTTGGAGTGGTGCCAAGCGCTTCAGCGGCATTTACGGCTTCAGGATCGGCGTCGCGGACTCCCGTATAAGTTCCGCGCGCAATTGGATAAAGTGCGTACAGCCAGAGCGCCACCAGGGCCGGGACGACTCCGATACCAAGCAATGGAATCATGAAGGCGAGTAGAGCAATGCTTGGAATCGTCTGCAGTACTCCGAGTGCGCCAATTGTCGGCTCCGCGATTCGTCGAGTTCGTTCGAGCCCAAGTCCCAGTGGAACCGCAACGATAACAGCGGCGAAAAGAGCGAAAGCGACGAGCTCCAGATGCCGGACCAGGAGTGCCGTTATCGTCGCCCGGCGATCCCACAAATACTCCGCGAATCCAGACTGCTGCGCCGATGGCGCCGCTTTCGCCTCGCTCGCATCATGCGTCGCGCCGGAGAGCCCAAGCGCAGCCAGCTCGTCACCCGCCACTCGGCGGACATCTTCGCCGTCCACTTCCACCCGACGATTGAGCTGTCGCATCGTCTTCTCATCCAGGCGTCCGCTCAGAAGTGCAAGCGCCGCGATTGCTCCAGGTACCTGGCGATCTAGTCGACTGGATACGAGCGCGGCCGCTTCATACGGAGGAAAGAAGTGCTTGTCGTCGATCAGGGTGACCAGATCGTAGCGGGCGAGCAGCCCATCGGTTGAATAGCCATCGATGACATCCACCGCGCCCGATGCGAGCGCCTGGTACTTTACCGCCGGCGCCAGCGGCCTCACAGCGCGAGGTCTCAATCCATAGACGTGAGACAGGCCGACCAGTCCATCGCTTCGCCCGATGAAATCGGCGGTGAACCCCGCCGTCAGATGCGGACTCTCGCGCGCGAGGTCACTGAGCGTGCGAAGATGGTAGCGGCTTGCCGTCGATCGCGTGACGGCGATCGCGTACGTATTCTGAAAGCCGAGCGGCGGGAGCCAGCGCACATGGTAGAGATTCGCAAACCGGCGGGCGACGTGCGCAAACACTGCCCGCGGATCGGCCGCGACAGAATCGGGTAACGTGTCGTGCAAAATCGCGATGAGCCCTGTCCCCGTGTACTCGGGGTAGACATCGATCGCGTCGGTGCGGAGCGCGCCGAATGCGATCTCGGTCGCACCAAGCCCGGGCTTCCGATCCACGCTGAATCCGCGGGACTCGAGCAGCTGCGAGAACATCTCCGCCAGCAGATACGACTCACCGAACGGCTTCGAGGCCACGACCACCGGCCGACTCTCTTGTTGTGCGACGAGCGCGGCGGGCATTGCACCACCGACGATCATTGTAGCAAGCAGGACGCTGATTCGCTGCCTCGATTTCATTTGCGCGCGGTGTCGAATCCCGATCACGCGCGCAGAGCCTCGAGTCCCGCTCGCGCCCGCTCTATCAACCGCGCGACGTATTCCGTGGCCGGCGCGCGAATCAGATCTCGCATGCTCCCTCGCTGCTCGATCCTTCCCCTCCTCATCACCACCACTTCTTCAGCGAGACGTCCCGCTTCGGCCAGATCGTGCGTGACCAGCAGCGTGGTGACGATGAGATCGTGGCGCAGATTGTCGAAGCTTTCCTGTAGCTCGGCCCTCGAGATTGCGTCCAGCGCTCCGAATGGCTCATCGAGCAGAATTACGCCCGGCCGAGCGGCGATGCTCCGCGCCAGTGCCACACGTTGGCGCTGGCCACCCGACAGCTCGTGGGGGAAACGCGAGCCGAATTGCGCCGACGAAAGCCCAACGAGCTCGAGCGCGCGCCGAGCTGCGTCGGCGGAATCGGGCATGTGCTGGAGTGTCGGCACGAGCTCGACGTTGCGCAGCACTCGCCAGTGCGGAAGCAGCCCGCCATGCTGCTGCACGTATCCGATTCCGCGCCGTAGAGACACAGGTGACTGGGTTCGAACATCCTTGTCGCCGACCATCACCTGCCCGCGATCCGGCTCTACGAGACGGTTGAAGCAGCGAAGGAGTGTCGTCTTTCCGGAGCCGCTCTCCCCGACGAGCGCTGTCGCCCGTCCCGCTGGAATGTCGATAGTCACGTCGTCCAGAGCGACGACATTGCCGAAGTGGTGCGAGACGTTGCGCGCGGCGAGGGAGATCGGCATTGCCTTAAGAGTGATAGCGGCGCCGCGGAACCGCTATAACGCGCGCTGAACTTGCGTTCGGGGCGTTTCGGCGTATCTGTTGCGGTGATCACTTTGCTCACGTACCGCTTTCAGGAATTCAAATGAGTCCCGCCACTACGAAGACGCGCCGCCTCGGCTCCCAGGGCCTCGAGACATCTGCAATCGGCCTGGGCTGCATGGGCATGTCGGAGTTTTACGGTCCGAGCAACGAGAAGGAATCCATTGCGACCATCCATCGCGCGCTCGAGCTCGGCATCACCATGCTCGACACCGCCGACATGTACGGCCCGTTCAAGAACGAAGAGCTGGTCGGCCGCGCGATCAAGGGAAAGCGCGACCGCGTAATCATCGCGACCAAATTCGGCAACGTGCGCGATCCCAAAGATCCGACCATACGCAGCATCAATGGCAGTCCCGAGTACGTCCGCCAGGCATGCGAAGGATCGCTCAAGAGACTGGGCGTCGAGACGATCGACCTCTACTATCAGCACCGTGTCGACAAGAACACGCCGATTGAGGACACCGTCGGGGCGATGGCCAAGCTCGTTCGCGAGGGAAAGGTGCGCTATATCGGACTGTCAGAAGCATCGGTCAACACGATTCGCAAAGCGCACAAGGTTCACCCGATCACCGCGGTGCAGACGGAGTACTCTCTCTGGACGCGCGATCCCGAGGAGGGACTGCTCGACGCGCTACGGCTTCTTGACGTTGGCTTCGTAGCGTACAGTCCACTCGGCCGCGGATTTCTTACCGGACAGATCAAGAAAATCGACGATCTGGCACAGGACGATTTCAGGAGACAGAACCCGCGCTTTCAGGGTGAGAATTTCAAAATGAATCTCGAGCTAGTCGCGAGGGTCGAGGAGATCGCGAAGGAGCACAAGTGTACCCCGGCACAGCTGGCGTTGGCGTGGGTGCTGGCCCAGGGAGACGACATCGTGCCGATTCCGGGGACAAGGCACCCGGAGCGGGTCGAGGAGAATGTCGGTGCCCTGAACATTGTTTTGTCGGAGTCTGATCTCAGGCGCATCGACGCGGCGGCGCCAAAGGGGGCCGCCGCCGGCGAGCGTTATGCGGAAGGAGGAATGAAGAGCGTCAATCTGTAGCCGCAAACGGAACGCAGGCTGTCTTTAGTGCCTAACGTCCGCGACGACTTCGATACGGGCCGCCACTTCGACGCGAACCACCTGAGCCCGAGCGACCCGAGGCTGATCCTCCTGAGCTACCCGACCGTGTCGAGCCGCCGGAGCCGTGCGAGCTGCCCGAGCTGCCCGAGCTGTGTGAGCCGTTCGAGCCACCCGACCGGGCTGCCTTTGCCTTCGATCGCGCCCGCTCATCCGCCTTCCTGCCCCTGATTGCGGCGATCCGCTCGCCGATCGGGATCTCGAGACGACCCTCCGGCCGCGCGTTGTAGTCGAAGTCGGGGATCGTTATCTGCGGCAATCGCTTTCCAATCGCCTTTTCGATCGCCCGGAGATCGTTCTGCTCGTCCGGCGCGACGAAAGTGAACGCATCCCCGACCTCGCCCGCGCGCGCAGTGCGGCCCACCCGATGGATGTAATCGTCTGGCGCCTGCGGCACGTCGAAATTGACGACGTGCCCGAGTGCCTCGATGTCAATTCCGCGCGCAGCGATGTCAGTTGCGACGAGAACCTTGTAGTGCCCGTTCTTGAATCCAGCTAGCGCCGCTGTGCGCTGACTCTGCGAGCGGTTTCCATGAATCCGCTCCGCCTTGATGCCTCGCTTCACCAGCTGCTCGGCCAGGCGGTTCGCGCGATGCTTCGTGCGCGTGAACACCAGCGCCTGCGCCATTTCACCTCGATCGAGCAGCGCCAGCAACAGATCCTTTTTCAGATCCTGCTTCACCGGGTAGACAGCCTGCGTGATTCCGACCGCCGGCAGCGAGCGCCGGCCGAGGTCGATCATCAGCGGATTGTGGAGCATCTCCCTCGTTAGCGCGGCAATTGGTGGCGGCATCGTTGCGCTGAACAGGAGCGTTTGACGCTTGGCCGGCACCATCTTCAGAATGCGCTTGATGTCGGGCAGAAATCCCATGTCCAGCATCCGATCGGCCTCATCGAGCACCAGGAATTCGATGTTCTTGAGACTGGCGTAAGATGAACTCAGATGGTCGAGCAAACGGCCAGGAGTGGCGACGAGAACGTCAACGCCAGCGCGCATGGCGTGCTCCTGCGGCGCCATCCCCACGCCGCCATAAATCGCGGCGGCGGTAATGGGCGTGTGAACCGCCATCGAATCGAGCGCGGTGAGAACCTGCGCGGCGAGCTCGCGCGTGGGAGTAACCACCAGCGCGCGTGTCTTTCCGCGCGGCTTGGCGATGAGATGATGCAGAATCGGTAGCACGAACGCGGCGGTCTTGCCGCTTCCCGTCATCGCGCAGGCGAGAATGTCGCGCCCCTCGAGTGCGGCGGGTATTGCCTCGGCTTGAATTGGAGTTGGTCGCTGAAAGCCCAGCTCCTTGAGGCCTTTATGGAGACTGGGGTGAAGCTTTAATGAAGAGAACGGCAGAATGGCGCCTGGAAAAAGAATTGGATATTCGAATCTCCTGAAAGGTACCTAGGCCAGGCCTTCCGCCGGCGACGATCTATCCCGAATGCGATATTGAGGCGGTTAACCGCGGCGAAAGCCTAGAGCCGGAACAAATAGCTGATTTTCCCGAAGAATCCGTCCCGCGTGCGCCGCAGATCCTGGAACCTGAACTCGCGGGGCTCCTCGAGCGTCGAGCCATATCCCAGGTACACGAGCGTGCCGGGGACCGGACGGTAGCTGAAGAGCCAATCTGTCGAGAATTCGTTCGTCGTCTCGCCCGTGTCGAGTACGCCATCTACGAGGATCGGATTTCCATTCCGATCTCGAAGTGTCGATCGTGACCGTGCAGCGTACTGCCCAACCAGTCGGATGAAAATCGGCGGGCTCACCTGGTACTCCACCTTAATGCGCGGAATCGTCTCCGACGAAAACCGCGAGCCGTCCGACTTGCGCGTGATGGTCAGTCGAGAGAACTGGAGCGAGCTTCGGATCGCCGTGGTTGGCCTGACGTCGAGCGCCGCATCCATCTGTGAGCTGTTCCCCGGCGCTGCTTCGCGGAAGATCGGCACGCGTCCTTCAGTGACGCTCGCAGTCCCGCTGAATACACGGTAGGTCGGCGTGGTCACGCTGAAGGACCCGCCCAATTCATCCTTCTCCGGAGGCGGCACGATGAAGGTCGCAGTGTCCGTCACAGTCCCGACCGAACGCTGAATCGTCAAGCCCGTATATAGCGCCGGATCAAAAGCAAAATAGCTGTGCGTGATCGCCCCGCTCAGCTGCCATCCACCGCGTATAGTTGCACTCGGCTGAATCGACTCGCTGCTCTCTGCCAGGCCGTGGCCCGCGCCGGCATTGTTCCAGATTCGATTCCAGCCGAAAAAGGAGCCGTAGGTCTGCACCAGCGCGCCCTGAGCTCCGTAGAAGCTGACTCGGTTGAACGCACTCCCCTCGATGATACCTGTGCGATTTACGAAACCCGCGGCAGCNNCCCGGATCGAGCGACCTGAGTGTGTAGTGAAAACCCCATGCGCGCCCCGTCCGGTCCCAGTCCGCTTGATAAAGAGATCCATTCCGTCGATTGCGCAGGCTGTCCGTCCACGAGGTGCCTACTTGGAACTGTGCGAAATAGAGCTTCGAGTGATAAAAACGAAAATCAGCAGCCGCGACACGTGAGTAGTTGGCGCCATCTTCACGCGCTGTGAGCACCGCACCCAGCGTGTTGCTGGAGCCGAAGTCGTATCGGATCCGCGACACGCCGAACAATGGCGAGTGATTGCCGGCCCAGGAGTACTGCTGGTCGTCGGCCACTATCATTGAGGCAATGTTGGTCCCGCCAAGCTTGCCGGCGAGCTTGAAGCCACCCAAAGGCGCGACGATCTGTCGAGTGTAAATCAGCTGATTGGGAGAATCGAACAGCTCGAGCCCATCGAGGAAGAACGGCCGCTTTTCCGGATAGAACAGCGCGAATCGCTCGTTGAGCAACACCTGTCCGATGTCGGCTTCGACCTGCGAGAAATCAGGATTGATCGTCGCATTGAGCGTGAGATTCTGCCTGATCCCCCACCGCGCGTCACCGCCCAGCTCGCCTTTCTGCCGATAGTCACGACCGTTGCCGATCGTCGGTGACCGGTCTGCTTTCGCGGTCACGGTCGGCGTCGCTTCGAGAACGAGCCCGCGCTTCAGGTCGTGCAGCCCATCGAGCGTTCCCGATTGCGCAAGGAAATTCGCGTTCGCGCGAACCGCCGGAGCCCATGTATCCTGAAAGCCCGAGTGCTGCACTCGCCGAAGGATGTGAATCCCCCAGCTCTGAACCCTCGCGTCCTGATACCGAAGGCTCTTGAACGGTATCCGCACCTCAACCTCATACCCGCCCTCGACCAGGCGTCCCTTCGACTCGAAGAAGTAGTCGGGATTGAGATCGACGCTTCCCTCGAGCGGATTCATGGTTCGAAATCCACCGCCTGTCGCTGAAGGGCCTCCCGCGCCACCCGCGAACTGTGAGCTCCGCGTACCATCCTGCTGAACACCGTACGGGTTGACGCCGAATAGAAACGCGATCTGTCGCGCGTTGTCGGTATCGAGCAGGATCTGGATCTGATCCTCGCTGTCGATATTGTCGCGGTTTGCGTGTGTGGCGCGCACGACGTTGCCGTGTATCTCACGCGCGCGAATCCCGAAGTAGATCGCGTCGGGCGAGTACCACACCAGAACCTCGGTGGGCTCGTCGGCCGGACGACCATCGACCGGTTGATACTGCGAAAAGCCGGTGAGCCGAGCGGCTCTGCGCCAGACAGGCTCGTCGAGGTTGCCGTCAATACTGGCGACCGTATCGATTCTCGGAACATTGACATGCGTGCGGTTGGCGCGCCCACTGTACACAAGCGATGAATCCTGGAGCAACGCCGCCGCAGCCAAGAGCGTGAGGAGCATCAGGCTAATTTATCCCCGCCTGACTTGTCGCACGACAGCGGGATCAGAGCAACCATTTGGACGGCGCCCCCCACTAACGGATCATGACGCGCACACTTCGCTTTCTCTTGCCTATGTCACTACTCGGCGGCTCCATAGCGGCACAACAGCCATTCGGCGGCACCGAATCCATTCGCCCATCGCCAATTTCTCAGACCGAGCTCGTTCGGCGGCTGACGACTTCACTCGACAGTCTCAGCAAGGCCGGTCAGTTCTCGGGTGTTGCGGTGGTGGCGAAGAATGGAATGCCCATTTTCCAGCGCGCCTACGGAATGGCAGATCGTGCGCGCCGAGTTGCCAACAATCCGGAGACGGCCTTCAATCTCGGCTCCATCAACAAGGTCTTCACCCAGATTGCGATCCTCCAACTCCGCGCCGCTGGGAAGCTGGATCTCGATTCGACCCTCGCCACGTACTGGCCCGACTATCCCAACAAGGAAGTGGCGCGCAAGATCACGATTCGCCAATTGCTGCGCCACACGTCCGGAATCGGAGGCAATATCTTCGACCCGCCGCCCGGTGGGAAGAGAAACGATATCCGCACTCTCAGGGATTATCTCCCGCTCTTTGTGAATCAGCCGCTGGCATTCGAGCCGGGAACACGAAACGCATACTCGAACGCGGGATATGTCGTGCTGGGCCTCCTGGTCGAGCGGCTATCGGGCGATGACTATTACACCTACGTTCGTGAGCACATCTTCAAGCCTGCGGGGATGACACGCACCGGATCTTTTGCGGTGGATTCACTGCCGCCGAACACTGCGATCGGATACACGCGCGGTGATGAGGATGCTCCGCCGAGTACGCCGCTCCGCCCGAATAGCCGAGATCTTCCCGGACGCGGGAGTTCGGCAGGTGGTGGTTATTCGACCGCGCAGGATCTCATGAAATTCGTGCAGGCATTGCGCGAACAGCGAATTCCAAATGGGGTCCCGGCGGGCTTGGGAATCGCCGGCGGCTCGGGCGGAATGAACGCGGTCGTCGAGGGAGGTCTTCCCGGTGGATACGATCTGATCGTCCTTGCGAACCTCGATCCACCAGCGGCGGAGCGCGTTTCCCGGATGACGAGAGAGTGGCTCGGAGTCCACGATGACGATGGTGGCAGCGGCCGCTGACCTGAGCCGCGACTTAAGAAGTTAACACTCGACTGCGAGTGTTAACTCGCCAGCGCTCGCACCCATGTGTCACCCGAATTGTATGTAATGGGATTCCCGTCTCCCGAGTGAGTCCTATCACCGGCGACTGACGCTGTTCCGCTGGCTTGTTTGAATGATTGCCCCATCCGGCCCGATGCCGGGTGGGGCAACTTTTTACGCCGACTGTTTTCTACCAGCGAACACCAGCACGCCGCCAACCACGATGGCGCAAATTCCGGCGATCGGTGGCACCATACCGCGTTCCTGCGAGGTGACCTTTAGAGGTCCGACTTCGACTTCGTTATGACTTTTCGTATACGGTATTCCGCGCATCGCGACGACGATGAGGCCAGCAACGATGAGAAGCACGCCAATCCAACCGAGTGGCCGCATTATCACTCCGCAAACGGGATGACAAATGCTGTGGCATCCAGGAGATCCTTGCAAGGCTGCCGGTTTCGGCAGCCATCCGGATTCGCCACTATTTGTGCACGAGCTTTCTGTACGCGATCCGATGTGGCCTGTCCGCGTCCGCTCCCTTCCGCCTCTTGAAGTCCTCGGCGTAATCGCGATAAGACCCCTCGAACCACACTGTCTCCGAATTCCCCTCGAACGCGAGTATGTGCGTCGCAATCCGATCCAGAAACCAGCGATCGTGCGAAATCACAACCGCGCACCCCGGGAAACCGATTAGCGCCTCCTCGAGCGCGCGCAGCGTGTNNGGCTCGTCGAGCAGCAACAGATTGCCGCCTGATTTCAAAAGCTTCGCGAGGTGCAGCCGATTCCTTTCTCCACCGGACAGATCTTTTACCTTCTTCTGCTGATCGGGACCCTTGAAGTTGAACTGCGCCAGATACGCTCGCGCCTGCATCTCGCGCTTCCCAACCATGATGACGTCGTTCCCCTCGCTCACTTCCTTATAAACAGTGTTCGCGTCGTTGAATTCGCGCGTCTGATCCAGGTAAGCGAGCTGCACCGTGTCTCCGATCGTCAGCGATCCGCCGTCCGCCTTCTCCTTTTCGGCGATCATCCTGAAGAGCGTCGTCTTGCCGGCACCGTTCGGGCCGATGATTCCGACAATTCCTCCGCGCGGCAGCGAGAACGAGAGATCGTCGAACAGCACCTTCTCGCCATAGGCCTTCTTCAGGCCCTTGGCGATCACGACATCGTTTCCAAGACGCGCAGGCGGCGGAATCACGATCTCGTTCTGCAGGACCTTCTCGCCTTCGGCCGCGGTCGCCAGCTCCTCGTACTTCTGAATGCGCGCCTTGCTCTTGGTTTGCCGAGCGCGCGGGGACATGCGCACCCATTCGAGCTCGCG
>PKVB01000176.1:0-6650 GCA_003131365.1 Gemmatimonadota bacterium
GGCGGGTCCGGCCCGCTGCGAGCGTCGATTTCGGTCTTCTTCGGTGAATGATATAGTAGACCAGGATTGCGACTGCGCCCAGCACCAATACTCCAAGACTTGTACGCGAGATGTATTTCTGGAGCAACGGCAGGTCGTGTCCGAAAAAGTAGCCAAGGGAGCCGAATGCGATCGCCCAGCCAATGCTGCCAATGGTTGTGTAGATCACGAACTTCGTGAACGACATGCACGCCGCCCCGGCAACCACCGCCGCCCGCGTCCGCAGAATCGCGATGAACCGCCCGAACAGAATTGTCTTCGCACCGTTCCGCTCGAAGAAAGCGTGGGTCCGTTCGATGTGGGATCTCCTCACGCCGATATAGCCGCCGTACCGCACGACGAGCGGCAGTCCGCCTTTGATCCCGATCCAATACCCCAGGATTCCGCCGACGATGGCGCTGAGCGCGGCGAGAATTATCACGACGACGATCGAGATTTGGCCGAGCGATGCGTAAGCGGCCGCAGTAACCAGCGCGATTTCACCGGGGAGCGGGATGCCCACGCTCTCGAGGAGCACCAGCGCCACGAGTACGGGATACGTGTACGACTGAAGTAGTCGTGACAGGTGGTGTGCGAATTCAGGCATGAGAAGGTCGAAGGCAATAAAAGAGCCCTCGATCCATCGGATCAAGGGCTCTATCACATCAAGCGGCGAAAAAATGCGCCGGGATGCTAGGGCCTCTTCTTCAAGCCGGGCCGACCGCGCTGCTGCAGGCCCATGCCTTCCTTCTGTGATCCATTCTGTCCGGAGAGCTCCTGCGCGCGTCTCCGGAACTGCTGCTGGAGCGCGATGTACCGTGCGCGCTGCACCGGCGTCATGAACCGCGCGAGCTCCTTCTGCTCGGCTTCGACAATCGAGATGCGCTGCTTCTGCAATCGCAACGATGCGTCGAGCAGCTCGCTCACGTGCTGCTGGTTCGGTTGGCCTCCCGATGTCATCTCCTGACGGAGTTGGCGACGGGTTTCCCTCTCCTGCGCCGCAACCTGACTGAGTTGCGGGGCGAAGCGCGAGTTGGACTGATCCAGCTGCGACATCTGCGCATCGGTAAGTCCGACACGTTCCTGGGTGAGCTTGGCGACGCGCTCGCGAAACTGCTGGTCGAGTGCCGGCCGGTTCGCCTTGGTGATGGGCGCGGTCACGGGCTGTGCATAAGCACTGGCTCCGCCAAGCCCGAGAGCCAGTATCGTCAGTCGGAGCGATCGCTTCATGACCTTAATGATGATCAAAGACTGTCACCGCTGTCCACGGAGATCACTGGATCCGGCTCGGAAGCGGGCAGCGCATCGAAGCCATTCATGTCGTTCATAAGCTGCACGAGGCTGCCATCGCTCAGGCCGTCGGCGTCGGCGGCGAGAGCAAGCGCCTGCGGGTGCGGCGCGATAATTGGCTGCACCACCGTCCTGGAACGGGCGACCGACTCGGCGGGGCTCGGCTTGGCTGCCTCCGGCAGCTTTGCAATCGTGAGCGCGGGCTGCTGGCTTCGCGCGCGTGATGCCAGAGAGCCGTTCGATTGGAGCAGGATCGATCCGCCTCCCAGCACAACGACCGCGAGGCTCGCCGCGACCAGCCACGACACGACACGGGTCCTCGCCGGACGCTCCGTCGCTGGAACAATCGTGCGGTAAGGTGGGATCTGTCGCACCACACTATCGACGTCGATCGATGGCGCGAATACCGCCGCGCTCTTGACCGTACGAAGCACCTCCAGATCCTCCTGGCAGCTGTCGCACGTCGCAAGATGCGCTTCGACGCGCTGCCTCTCGCCATCGGCGAGGGCGCGATGCAACAGATCCGGAAGCATTTCCTGGATGTCGCTGTCGGTGCACTTATTCATCTTTCAAAAACTCCTTTACCGTCTTGATCGCATTGTGGTAGTGAACCCGCGCCGCACCCTCGGTGCTTCCCACCACTTCCGCAATCTCCTTGTATGACAAACCCTGCTGCACCCTCAGCGTGAAAACCTCACGCTGCGTCGGAGAAAGCGCGTCGAGCGACTTCCTCACTCTCTCCTGTGCCTCTTCCGCTATCAGCCCATCGAGGGCGCCGTATTCGCTCACGTGATCCGATTCTTCTACGGGAACCGTCTCCCGACTCCTCCGTTCCGCCCTTCTCCGATCCAGCATCAGACGCCGCTCGATCGTGAAAAGCCAGGTCCTCAGCGTGCTCGCTCCGCGAAACGAATCCAGCGACGCAAACGCCCTTACGAACGTATCCTGAACCAGCTCTTCTATCCCGTCCCGCTCTCCGGCACTCGCCGCAAAGCGCGCCAGCGCCTGGGAATGCCGCCCCACCAACCGCGTTGCGGCACGGCCGTCTCCGGCCCTCCAGCGGTTGATTAGCTCCATGTCGGTCTCTTCGGGCCTGCCCTCGGGGCTAGGATTCATGGAGCCTCGTCAGGTAGACGCTCCAGGAGGCCTGCCGTTAAGACCGATTGACCGGGCCGAATGGCACTCATATGTTCGCGCTCATCGTTCCCCAAAAATACTACCCCGAGGAACTCCTGACTCCCTCACACCTCCGGAATCCGCTCGAAAAGATCTCCCACCGCGGGGCGCATCAGACGCTTCCGGAAAACTCGATACCCGCATTTCTCCGCGCGATCGAGCTGGGAGCAGACGCGATCGAGTTGGATGTGCACGCTACGAGCGACGGCGTGGTCATCGTGCACCACGATCCAGTCGTGAGCGCGCCGGGAGAAAAGAAAGCACGAATCGCCGATCTCTCCGCCTCAGAGATCAGCCGCTTCCCGTTGGCGCATGGCACCGGGATTCCTACACTCAAAGCGGTTCTCGATGCCGTCGGTGACCGGGCACGAGTGTACGTCGAAATCAAGGCGACGGAAATCGAGCCTCTGGTAATCCGTTGCATACGCGAGTCGGGCGCGAGCTGCGCCGTGCACGCTTTCGACCATCGCGTCGTCAAAATCGTGAAGAAGATTTTCCCAGCCATTCGAACTGGTGTGCTCGAAGTCGCGCGTCACATTGATCCGGTAGCATCGCTCCTCGCCGCTGGAGCGGAGGATCTCTGGCAAGAGGTGTCGTTCATCGACGAGGATCTGGTCGCGCGCGCGCATTTCATCAATGCGAGAGTGATCGCCTGGACCGCCGACGATCCGGAGCAGTGGGAAACCCTGAGCGAGCTCGGCGTGGACGGAATTTGCACAAATCGCATCGCCGAGCTCGCAACATGGAGCCTGCAACTGAGCTAGTTTATTGCGACTCGTAGCCCTTCCTCAGGAGGAATTTCCCTCTCATGCGCGCTTTTCTTTGTCTCTTGCTGGTGGGAGCAATAGCCTGTGCATCTGCTCCGTCCGGGACGACCGCCTCGCCAACGCCCTCTCGCGATTCAGCGCAGGCCGATGCCGGTCGCGGCGGCGTATCGATGCCGAACGCCGATCCGTTTCCCAGCACTTACGTTGCCTTCCCGTCCCGAACAACGGTCATCCGCAACGTCAACGTTCTGACGGCGGCCGGACCGATGATCAGGAACGGTGCGATTCTTCTCCAGAATGGCAAGATCGCCGCGGTCGGCGCGACAGTTGAGGCGCCGGCTGATGCGCTCGTGATCGATGGCGCCGGCAAGTACGTCACTCCCGGCATCATCGACGACCATTCCCACCTCGGTGTGTACGCCGCGCCAGGCGGTAACGCGTTGAGTGATGGCAACGAAGCGACCAGCCCCTCGACTCCGCAGGTCTGGGCCGAGCATTCCGTGTGGCCCCAGGACCCGCAGTTCCCTCGAAATCTCGCTGGGGGTGTGACGACGCTGCAGGTACTCCCGGGCTCGGCGAACCTCATTGGCGGTAGAAGCGTGGTGCTCAAGGTCGTCCCCGGTCGCACCGTGCAGGCGATGAAGTTCCCGGGTGCGAAATACGGACTCAAGATGGCATGTGGGGAAAATCCCAAGAGAGTGTATGGTCAGCGCGGCGGACCCCAAACGCGAATGGGCAACGTCGCCGGGTATCGCGCCGCCTGGATCAGAGCGGTTGAGTACCGCCGCAAGTGGGACAAATGGAACGCCGATCACAAGGGCGATCCACCGGCGCGTGACCTCGGCAACGAAACTCTCGCCGAAGCGCTGCGCGGGAACATTCTCGTTCACAATCACTGCTACCGCGCAGACGAGATGGCGCAGATGATCGACATCTCGCACGAGTTCGGATACAAGATCCGCTCGTTTCATCACGCAGTGGAGGCATACAAAATCGGCGACCTGCTCGCAAAAGAGGGCATCGGCGCCTCGATCTGGGCGGACTGGGGCAGCTTCAAGATGGAAGCGCTCGACGCGGTGAAGGCCAACATGGCACTGGTAGATCACGATGGTGCGAGGGTAATCGTGCACTCCGATGATCCCTCGGGCTCGCAGCGGCTCAACCAGGAAGCGGCGAAGGCGATGGAAGCCGGCGCCGAGATTGGGCTTCCGGTGAGCGAGGATCAGGCAATCAAGTGGCTGACGATCAATCCCGCGTGGGCCCTGGGCCTCGACGACAAGATCGGCTCCCTCGAAGCTGGAAAGAACGCCGACGTCGTGCTCTGGACGGGCGATCCGTTCAGCGTCTACTCGAAGCCGGAGAAGGTGTGGATAGATGGCGCGCTATTATATGACCGTACCGATCCGTCAGAGCAGTGGCGCACTGATTTCGAGCTTGGCTTCGTACCGTTCAACCGGAATTAATCGATGATCTCATACAGGCTCAATTCGCGTTTTGCCGCCGCCCTTGCTCTGGCGGCGATGCTGGCAATGCCCGCCGCGGCGCAAACGATTGCGATCACCGGAGGCAAGGTTTATCCGGTGAGCGGACCACCGATTGAAAACGGAACGGTCATAATCGTCAATGGCAAGATCAGCGCTGTCGGTGCGAACGTGCCGATCCCGGCTGGCGCGCAGCGCATCGATGCGACCGGCAAGACCGTGACACCCGGCTTCGTCGACGCTTCGACACAGCTCGGCGTCCAGGAGGTCGCGGCGGTGAACGATACACGCGACATGAGCGCGCGCGGGAAGGACAACATCGCGGCCTCCTTCACCGTCTGGGAGGGGCTGAACCCGAACTCGGTTTTGCTCGCGCCCGCTCGCAAAGAGGGCATCACCACCTTCGTCATCGTTCCAACCGGCGGTCTGGTGTCGGGCCAAGCCGCTCTCGTGGACGTCGTGCCGGGAACGACGACCGACATGATCATCAGGGCTCCAGTCGCGATGGTAGCCGAAATCGGCGATCCGCAGTCAGTGGGACTCGGCTCGCGAGGCGAGCTGATCGTGAAGCTGCGGGAGCTGCTGGAGGACACGAAGTTCTTCCAGACGCACCGCGACGCATTCGATCGCGCTCAGACGCGCCCTTTCTCAGCGAGCAGACTCGACCTGGAGGCGATGATTCCGGTGGTGGAGGGCAAGCTTCCGCTCCTCGTCTCGGTCGATCGCGCGTCCGACATTGACGCCGCCATGCGCCTCGCGCGCGAGTACAACGTCAAGCTGATGATCTCGAGCGCCGCGGAGGGCTGGATGATCGCGGACAAGCTTGCCGCGGCCCGGATTCCAGTTCTTACTGGAGCGATGAACAACATTCCGGCCGGATTCGCCGCGCTCGGGCAGCGTCAGGAAAACGCCGGCTTGTTGCGCAAGGCCGGGGTCCAGGTCGCGCTCATCGGAAACGCCGGAGGCGGCGACGAAGAAGCATTCAACGTCCGCAACCTGAAGCAGGAAGCCGGTAACGCTGTCTCCTACGGAATGACGTGGGACGACGCGCTGCGCGCCGTGACGCTCGCGCCCGCTGAATTGTTCGGCGCGGCGGATCGAGTCGGTTCGCTAAGGCCTGGTCTCGAAGGCAACGTGGTCGTCTGGAGCGGCGACCCGTTCGAGTTCACGACGCGAGCCGAGCATGTGTTCGTGCGCGGACGCGAGTACACCGAGAAGACGAGGCAGGATCTGCTGATCGAGCGGTACCGTAATCTTCCCGGAACGCACAACAGTCCGGCTCCGCGCTAGCGATTACTACAACTGAACGGGATCCGAGATCTCAACTGCAAAATGAACGGGATCCGAGATCTGAGNNCTTCTCAGATCTCGGATCCCGTCCTGTCGCAGTTTCTGCAGTGTCCCGCTGTACGTCTTTAGCTTGGCGTGTCGGAGTAGCTATCGCTGGAGGTTCCACCCGCCGCGCTCGGCGAGGTGCGCGATGCCGATGATTGCTGGCGCCTCAGCTCGATCTCGGCTTCCAGCTTGCCGGCCTCGCCGTCGTGGGTCTCGAGCGTCGCCTTGAGGCGGTCGTATGTGGCCGCATCGAGATCACCGCCGCTCTTTTTTGAGCGATACACGGCGTACCCGAGCGCCTGTGCGGCCTTGTCTGCCAGCTGTCGAGTGCGAAAGGCCTCGAGCCTGGTCTTGCCGTCATCGAAAGCGTCCTGCGCCACTTTGCCGGCGCGATCGAGCTCCTGTTTCAGTCTATCGAGTAGTGCCATCGTCGTCTCGCATTGAATGGGTTGCTACACTGGATCGTACGCAGAGCCTGGCTCCGTCGTTTCATTCCAGTATGGCGCGTCGGCTGCCCGATGGCAACAAAAACCTGAGGGCGAGAAACAACCCGAAGCGCAACGATATCTGAAGGGCAACGAAA
>PKVB01000176.1:6657-6890 GCA_003131365.1 Gemmatimonadota bacterium
GCTCTTGTGCTCGAACTTCACCACGCCATCGATCAGCGAGTAGATCGTGAAATCGGTTCCAAGGCCGACGTTGCGGCCGGGATGCCATTTGGTCCCACACTGGCGAACGATGATGTTGCCGGCGACGACCTTCTCACCACCGAACTTCTTGACGCCGCGGTACTGCGGATTGCTATCGCGTCCGTTGCGGGATGAGCCTACACCTTTCTTGTGAGCCATTACTTCTCTCCCCC
>PKVB01000079.1 GCA_003131365.1 Gemmatimonadota bacterium
GCGTCGAGATCGATCTGATCGTTCGCGGAATCTGTTGCCTGAGGCCGGGCATCCCAGGGATCAGCGAAAACATCAGGGTCATCAGTATCGTCGGACGCTTTCTGGAGCACTCGCGCATTTTCTATTTCGCGAACGCCGGAATCGAGGAGCTGTACTTCGGATCGGCGGACTGGATGCCACGCAACTTCGATCGGCGCGTGGAGGTCATTACTCCGGTCGAGGANNCGCTGCTCGAGACCTGCCTCGCCGACAACAGACAGGCGTGGGATCTGGCTTCGGATGGCACCTACGTGCAGAGACAGCCGGGGGCGGATCCCGTCTTTTCGACGCACGAGCGCCTGCTCGTGAATTCCTGGGGGCTGCCGCCACAATCATCCGTCGACGTGCCCATGTCTGCCCTCGAAAGACTTGCGCGCGCGCAGGAAGTCGACGCTCAATCGGCGGTGCCGACCTCGTCGTCGTAGGTCGTCACAGCTCCGTCCGGCGCCACGATTTCGACCGGAACGCCTGCAACCTCGGATAGCAATCTGGATTTACGGCTCCCCCCCCCNNTGAACCCTGTCGCTGGGGCACGGCTGTGAGTCTCAAAGCGCGCTCCATCCAGCGGACCCTGATCTCCGCGACAGCGTTGGCGTGACCACGGTCGAAGCCATCCGCCACGCGGAGAATCGCCGCCAGCCTCTTGATCGTGTCACGCATTGATTTTTCGAGGCCGCCGTAATTGATGTGTTTCTTCTTTGGCTCGGCGCCCCGGTGGTAGCGCGCGACATTCGCGGCCATCACCTGCTCGGCCGGCGTCATCCCCAGCAAGTCGGCGTGCTGTATCAAATGGTAGGAATGCTTGTTGTGCTTGTCGTAGCTGATGTGATACCCAATATCATGGAGCATGGCAGCATCGGACAGCAGGCGTCTATCCTCTGGTGTGCAGCCCAGACGCTGGCCTATGGAGTCGAACAGCTGCAGCGCCAGCTTCTGAACGTGCTTCGCGTGCGGCTCTTCGTAGTGCGATCGCTCCGCCAGCTCTCGCACTGAGCGTTCGCGCGCTTCGCCGGGATCCGCGGGCGCGGGCGCGACATGCGCGCTCTCGAGCAGAATTCCTTCTCTGATGCCGTAGCCCGAAATCACCAGCTCCTTCGCTTCGACGCGGGCCGCGACTTCGGCGGCGACCGCGAGCCCGGCCACGATGATGTCGCTCCTCGCCTCGCTCAGTCCCGGAACCGCTTGCCGCTCGTCCTGCGACATGTTGTTCAGCATGTCGACCATGTGCTCCAGGTCGATGCGCGGAATGACCGTTCCATGCACGGTCTTCGCGCTCTCCATCCCGACGCGCGCGAGGTAGATCGCCGCGAGGCTGGTGAAGGTGCCGCCGGAGCAGGTGATCCGCGCCGCGTGCCAGTGGCGCGCTGAAAGGTGGCGGCGCAGCTCGAGTCGAACGTGCTTTCTGAGCTTCCGCATCCCTTTCTTTTTTCCACCGGGGCCGAGGTACTGCTCGGTCATGCGAATGGCGCCCATGGGTAGCGAGATCAGGCGCTCGACCAGGCCGTCCGCGCTGAGCGCGAGCTCGAGCGAGCCGCCTCCGATGTCCATGACCACGGCGCGACCAACTCCAAGATCGAAATGCGCGAGCGCGCTGCGAAAGCTGAGACGCGCTTCGTCCTCGCCGCGGAGAACTCTCACCTTGAGGCCAGTCTCCGCGCGCACCTGCTTGAGAAACTGCTCGCCATTGCTGGCTTCCCGCACCGCGCTCGTGGCCACGACCTCTGTGCGCTTCACGCCGAGCTGGGTCGCGAGCGTAGCCATGCGAGTCAGCGTGCTGAGCGCATTCTGAATGGCGATCTCGCTGAGGGACCCGTTCTTATCGAGACCGGCGCCCAGTCTGGGCGCCGCCTTCATTTCGTCCACCACGCGGATGACGCCGGTGGGCGAAACATCGGCAATCGTCTGGCGGATAGAGTTCGACCCGATGTCGATCGCCGAGATGCGGATGTCCGAATCGTTTCTCAGCTGGTGAGAGCCGGTGCTGCTGAGAGTCAGATAAGAATCCGGCGAGATGCCCATGGCTCAGAGGTAATGGTGGGTGCCGCTACACGAAACCTATCGCACGCTCCACGCTAATGGCATTGTCGGCCGCCAGGATCCCAGACTCGACCGTCGGTGTCGATGAACGCGTGGCGATACTCGCCGGGGCCGAGCGTCAGCTTCAATACTCCGAATCGTCCGTGAATCTGAAAAACGGAATTGCGCGCGAGAGGACTACGCAACGGTCGGAGATCCCCTCCACCCGTGCCGGCGACGATCTGCTCGATGCCCTTCGTGGAGTCGGCGACGCCGTCCGGTGTCTGCGGAAGGAATCGCTCGTAGTCGTGATCGTGCCCGTTGAGGACGAGATCGACGCCGCTGTCATAGAGCATTCGCCACAACGGCTGAACCTGCGCCGTCGGTCCGTTGGTGCCAGAGGTGAAAAGCGGTCGGTGAAAGTAAGCAACGGTGCAGAGTGCGTGATGCGCGGCGAGATCCGCTCGGAGCCAGTCCTCCTGCCCCCTCGCCTCAGTTGGACTCCCGTGCTCGAAATACAGCTCGCTGTCGAGTGATATGACGTGCCAGCCGGCAAAATCGTAGCTGTAGTAGCCTTTTCCTTTGGGGCCGGCGCGCGCCCCGAAATACTCGAAGTAAGGCGCGCCATTACCGCTATCGTAGTCGTGATTCCCGGGCGACGGATGAATGATCTTCATGATGCGCTTTGTGCCCCACGACGGAGAGAAGCAGCGCGGAAAATCATTGTCCACTCCGCTCGAGCCCGACGGATACGCGTTGTCGCCGAGCGTGAACACCAGGCTTTCTATTTTGGCGACGCTCTCGGCCGCGAGCACGCTGTCCACGATCCTGCCGGTCGACTCGTCTCCAGCCGTCCCGCAAACCGCGATGTCGCCGGCGCCGATCATCACGGGCGCTCCGGCAAGCGCGACCTCAGTGGGACTCGCGCCGGGCGGAATCGGAGTCGGTTGCTCGTCGCGCGAGCAGCAAAGCATGAGTCCCGGCACCGCGACGTAGCACACCAGTGACCTCGCGACCGTCGAGGCTCGCTGCGATCCGATCAGGCCGTCCTCACGTCAGAATGCAAATCCGATACTGGTCTTGATATGACCTGAGGTAGCCGAGCTGTGATTCGTGTAGAGGATGTTGAAGTTCAGGCCAGGGTTTAGGTATCCAAACCACAAGCCCGCGCCCGAGGCATTGTGCCAGCCACCGAGTGAATTGCCGTTCAGGTAAACTCGCCCGACGTCAGTGAAGGCGAGCGCTCCGACATCGAGCGGAAGGATAAACGGGAATTTGGCGATTGGCACACGCAGCTCGGCGGTTCCATATGCCGAGGCATCGCCGGCGTATCGCTGTTTTTCTTCGGTCCTGAACGACTCCGATCCTCCGAGAAACGCCGCGTCGAAATAGGGAAAATTCCCCCAGAGCTTCTTTCCGCCGGCACGAAAGGCGAGCACGGGTTTCTTGGGAACGGGCAGCGTGAAGTAGGCGGCTGCCCAGCCGTCGGCCGATTCATAGTGGTTCACGACGTCCCAGATTGCCGGATATCCTGCCCCCGAGACGTCGAGAACAAACCGCGGCTTCAGGGTGTCCGGGACGTAGCGACTATCGAGGTGCACCTTCAGTCGCAGACCGGCCTGTCCGAATTTCGCGAAGCCGTACGGGCGCTGCTGCGCGATGAACCGATTGGCGAGACTGTCGGTCGTCGTGTATCGAACGACCGGCCCGATCGAGATGTCGCTGACGGGGCTGAACGATTTGCCGATCCCAGGATTGATTTCCCACTGCCGCTGCCTGACGCCGTAAAGGCTCCCGCGCAAATCCGGAACGTCGTTACCGAAGCCGTGAAACTCCACGACCTCGAACTGTGACATGTGGGCTGTCACTGGAAGGTGCACATCCGATCCTTCGAATCGCTTGTCCAGGTTGCCGCGAATCCGGAAGCGAGTGCTCGCCGCCGAATACGCGACATCCGCTTCCGCCAAACTGGAATACGGAACGGTGCGGAATCCGTATGAGTAGCGCGCCAGGCCGACTACGGGATAAATCCCGAGACCGCGCTGTGAATGCACCCCAAGTACCGGACGAAGCTTGGTGCCGTTGTCCGTCAGGGGAGGTAACAGCTCTCCGTAAGCGCGCACCCAAGGCCGGCGATTGAAGGAGTGGTTGAGCGCGTTGTCGATATTGATCTTCTCGTCGACGGTGTCCCTCGCATATTTCACGTCCTGAACTGTTCCGGCATCATAGAACCGTGTCGGATTTCTCTTGCCGCCCACGGTCGAAAGGTCGACGAAGGTATTGGTCCCGTTGCCGCCTATGATCCTCACCGGAATACTCCGCCGCACATTTCCTTCGACAGTAGCCCGGTCATCACCGCCGTGCAGATAGATGCGGATCTCCTTGGTCTCACCCAGGTCGAACCGCCGGCTGAAATAGGGAGCGCTGTTCCCCGACTGGATGCGAACATCCACGAGTCCCTCGCCCGAGCGCACCACAGTCGCCTGATCATCGGCATCCGTGCCGTGGATGTCGGCAACTCGCCATAGCTCGTGGTAATAGCGATCGGCTGCGTCGCGGAGGCCGTTGCGTCGCGCCTTGAGCTTGGCGGCAACCCTGGGTGAGATGCTCGCATACTCCGGCGGCAGCGCTCTCATGGCGTTGTCGATCACCGGATCGGTGATTCTCTGCATCAGGCTGGTCGCTACCGAATCCCAGACAGCTCTGTCCAGGCTACCGAGCATGCGGCGGTCGAACTCGCCGGCGTTGGCGAACAGATGCGTGGGGTTCGGGGAATTCCTGTCGAAGGTGACGAGACTCGGCTGCAGGAAGCGCGCGATGCTCATTACCAGGCCCTCGTAAGAAACGAACGCCTTGTCGCGATCAACGGCAATTGCCTCCCACGGCGTCTCATCCTTCTTTCCAATGCGCGCCCACTTCCATTGGTCCGGATGCCGGTCGTTGTCGCCGATCAGTAGATCGAGCTCACGTGCAGTGAGCAGAGCACGCGCATCGACCTGCGTCTTCGCGTCGGTATTGATTCGCCCGAGTAGCGTGTCGCTGCCGATGATCTTGCTCGCCCCGGCGAACCCGATCCCGTCAGTGCCTTTCGGCACCTCCGGGCGCTCCTCGAGCTCGCCCAGCATACCGGCAAATTCCTTTCGGAACTCGCCGAGCGCGGGATCGTCCGGCATCATCGCGACGACCGGCGTGGGATGGAGCACTCCAGCAACGGCCTGCATCGGAGCCGCAGCGATCGCGCCCAGGGGATGCGAAGCGCTTCCCTCGTCGCGGACGATGTACCAGACGATCGTGCCCTTGTACTGCGCGGGCAGGACGGTGGATGCCTTGCGAACCGAGCGGAAGACGAACTCCGAGCCGTCGGCCGCGGCGAACCGGAGCGACACGGTCTGTGCGCCGCCCCCTTTCTCGAGTGGCTTAAGCCCGCCGTGGAACGTTCTCAAGTTGAGAACCGGCACCTTGATCGGTGTCGTCCATTCGGCGCGATAGTTGTCACCCAGGAAAAAGCGATGGAAACTTCCCGCCTCGAAAGTTTCTCCCGGGACCACAACCACGCTGTCTGTGCCAACGTTGCGCACTGTCGGAGTCTGAGCCGGTGCTGTGGAAAGTGCGCTGGTCGACAGCAACGCGGCCAGAAGTAGGGTCGTGCTGCTAAACGGATTTCTCATCTGCATCATATGGTTGGTTTTTGGCCCCTCATCATGGGCGCCATTTGTACAGCGTAATCGCAGCCGGTTTCACGTTCGCTTCGTCGCTTATCAGGAGGATGCTGTCCTTGGTGATTGCCACTCCCTCCGGCTGGCGATGGTCGCCCGGCAGCGGCTCGGAGCGCACGACATCGCCGTCGGGCGTGAGAACGAGAAGCCCCTTTTCGTGGGACGCGATGATCACGTAATTCCGCGTGAACGGATCGATAGTGATGTCGGAAGGCCTGAAATTCTTCCACTTATTCGATCCTACGACTTGCTTGAGCGGCACCTGGATAACCGAGAACGTCGCGCGATTGAGTGGGAGCGGCATCCGGTATATCACTAGCTCCTTCGGCGCCTCCTTGTCGAGAATCCTCTTGCACACCATCACCAGACGCGTGCTGTCAGCCTCGTAGGCGAGACTCTCGAACTCACACTTCTTGCCCAGGCCGGTATCGAACATCATGAACTGAACCTGCTGCCCGTCCGCGCCCTCCCTGAATCTGAAGAGCTTCCCATCACTCGCCATCAGGTAGATGTCGTTGCCGGCGATCGTAATCGCCTCGAAATCTTCCTTCTGGTTTCCGGTTAGTGAGAAAGCCTTGACCAGGATTCCGGTTTTGGGGTCGATCTCGGAAACTCGTCCGGAGTTGTCGTCGTGTGTGAGGACAGTCCCGCGGGAGGTGAGGGCGAGGCCGGAAATCTCCCGCAACTGCGGGGGCATGATCCACATCGCCAGCGGCAGGGCCATCTCCGGAGCGGCGTCCGCCGTCGCGATCCGGCGCGCAAGCTCCTGCTTTCGCACCGCTGCTATTTTTTGGAGCTCCGCCGCCCTTGCCTTGGGAGTATCACGACACGCGGCTAGGCCAGGCATCGCACATAGAAGCAGTACGAGCCAGCCCCTGCTGGTCACGCGGTCGCGCCATCTTTCTTTTCCTTCTTTTCCTTCTCGACCGGCGCGCCCGTCTCAAGATCGACCGAGGAGATGACGTCACCCGCGCTCTCGTGGATGGCAGTCAGGAGCACATCCCGCGGGATGGATTTCTTGAGGCGCGTGAGGTAGTAGATCTCGCTCGGCTTTCCAACATTGGTGACGAGCTCGTCGAGGGACCACCGCTTGGTCATTCTCTCGAGGACGTCTTCGATCCGGCCCTGCGCTTGAGACACGACGTCCGTCGTGACCGTCAGGATCGAGTCGA
>PKVB01000181.1 GCA_003131365.1 Gemmatimonadota bacterium
CTGGATCATGAAGGTGAGGAACTTCCGGTCGAACTCCGGTCCCCGCGCTGCGTCCAGCTCCTTCATCTGCGCCTCGGTAAGCATTCCGGGCATCAGCATCTCGTGCTCCATGCCGTCCATCATCATCTTCATTCCCGTCGCGGTCGCCTGGGGCACCGGTTGAAGCCGGTCACTCAACCACCGCTGCATGGTTACGATCTCGTCCTGCTGAGCGTTGATGATCCGCGATGCGAGGGTAAGGACCGAACCGCTGGCTCCGTGATNNGGCGCCCAGCGGGACATGACTATCGCCTGGGCGTGGTGGGCGATCATGCCGGACATGAAATTCACGTCCGCCGCCGTGTAGGGAAGGCGGAGGCTGTCTTTTCTTGCCTGAGCTACGTACTGTGGATCGCTCGGTCGGGGAGTGATCGGTGCCGCGGACGTGTTGGTCGTTCCGCTGCCGGCGCTAGCGCACGCCGACATGGCGATCGCGGTCAGGAAGGTGGAAGTGAGTCGGATCATACCCGTCAAGTTCTGCCTGAATGAGACACCGTATATGATACTGAGCGGCACGGAGTTCGGGAGGGCGGAGAAAGAAAAATTGGTGCCGTCGTTGTCGAACACCGCCGAATGANNCCCAAATCGGGCCCCTCCTCTGGTTCATGATCTCGTCAGCTAAGGTCAGCCGATCGTTGACAGTGCATCGTACTTGAACGTCTCGACCGTCGGGTTTCCGGTCATTACCGGGCGCAGCTTCTTGTCGAGCTGAGGATAAGTCGCGGTCTCGTACTTTCGCGCTGAATCCATGTCGTTCCAGACACTGATGGCGAGGACGTGCTGATCCTTTACCAGCAACAGCTCATCCTTGAACCCGTCCTGCTTCTTGAGGGTCGGAAGGATTTCGTTTCTGAAGAGGGTTTGGAACTCTTCGTTCTTGTTCGTTGCGATATCGAAACGAACGCTACGGGCGATCTGCCCATTTTTGGTGTTCTTGATCATTTGAATATCTCCATCACCCCGTCGGAATCTGCCGGACCCCTGCGTGCGAGGTTTCTCCGCAGGTCGGCCAACGCCAAAGGCACGAAATCTGGCGCTTCAAACTCTCTCAAATCGTATGACTCAGTATAACCCTTTTGGGGTCGTAAATGTAGAATTGGCAACAATTTACGCTAAGTCGCGCCGGCTACGGCGCTTACCTGATGAGATCGTTTTTCTTGATCCGCGTGAGGGCGATTTAACTCCGGAAGCTCAGCCGGCCTGGAGCCTGAAAAAGCTCCGTTTCTAGCTCCCTTCGAACTTGAAGGACACTTTGATCTTTGCGCGGTAGCTCTCCACTTTGCCGTCCTTCAGCACCATGTCGAGCTGCGAGATCTCCGCAACGCGCAGGTCGCGCAACGATTTCGACGCCCGCTTAACCGCCGCGGTGGCGGCTTTCTCCCAGGACTCCGTACTGGTCCCGACCAGCTCGATCACTTTGTAGACGCTCTCTGCCATGTCAGTCTCCTCGTCTTGCTGCGTTGGTCGCTGTCTCACACCTATATACTATCCTCTCGTGCGAAGTCGATGAAGCCTCGGTCCGGGTCGACGGCCAGCAACACCACGCCCGTCTCGTCCCCGACGCTCAGGCCGCGACGGCCGCGCACGAGGCGCCCCTCGATCTCATCGGGCTCGATCTTCAACCACGTCGCCTTCTTCGATGTACCGGACACGACGGCGCGAAATGTCTGTCCTATACGATCCCGCAGTGAGAGCGCTGCCGCCCGCTTGCGCGCGCGACGTTCCTCCTTCGAGGGATCCACGCCCTGCGTATACTCGAAGTCGATGAATCCGTGCACACTGTCTGTATTGACTAGTTTCACTTTTACCTTCATCCCGACAGAAAGCGGCTTGTAGCCTCGCACGACGCGTCCCTCCGCCGAGCCGTCAATCAGCCGGACGTACGTCCCGCTCTCGGACACGCCCGTGACCTCGGCGTTGAACATCTCCCCGATACGTGGGCGGAGTCGATCAGCCGCTGCTTTCTTGCGACGGCTGCGCTCGAGTTTTCGCGACGCGCCGCCAGTCTCGTGCGCGAAGTCGATGTATCCGCGCATTGAATCGGCGACCACGAGCTTCAGTCGCACAGTATCACCAACGTCGAGGCCACGGCCCCCGCGCACGATTCGGCCTTCCACCGGGGGATTGAGCACCCGCGCGTAAGTTCCCTTCGGCGACGACGCAGTGACGATCGCGGCGAAGCTCTCGCCCACGCGCTCCTCCAGCATCGACGCTCCGGCCACTTTGCGCATCGTGCGCTCGACCTTGCGCGCGGCCTCGCCGCGCTCGGTGCAGCGGCTCGCTATCTCCGTGAGCTGCTGATCGGTATATGGCCGCGTTCCGCCCGACGTTGCCGCGCGCAACATCCGTTGTGTGACGAGATCCGCGAACCGTCGGTTCGGAGCGGTGGAGTGTACGTAGTCCGCGACAGCGAGACCGAAGTGGCCCATCTCTCTCCGGTCTCCCAGGCGCCGCTCGAGAACGTAGATGCCTGGGCCGAGTAGCTTGATGACGGAGAGCGACAGATCGGGGAAGTGCTCGGGATCGGCCGCGCGACGACGCGCGAGAAACTCGCTCAGCGCAACGTTGTCGGGCTTCTCCGGAAGGACTTGCCCAAGCTCCGCCGCCAGCGCGACGATGCGATCCCATCGCTTTGGCTCGCGCACAACTCGGCGCAGCGACGGCGATCCACGCTCGATCAGGTAGGTGGCGACAGATCTGTTCGCAGCGATCATGAAGTCCTCGATCATGTCGCGCGCTCGATTGCGGCGGGCGACCGCCAGATCCACCACTTTGCCGTTGACGACGACCGGGCTCGCCTCGACGCTCTCGAAGTCGAGCGCGCCAGCGATGCTCCGCGCGAGGCGGAGCCGCTGCGCCGCTTGATCCTGCATGCGGAGCTGATCGTGCAGCTCGGAAGACGCGGCGATCGCCGCCGGAGCCGGCCCTTTCTCCTCGAGCCAGAGGCCGACAGCATCATAGACGAGCTTGGCCTTGTTGCGCACGACCGCGTTGTATACCGAGGCTTTTCCGAGCGCTCCATCGTGGGCGACGTCGAATTCGATGACGACCGCGAGCCGATCCTCTCCCTCGTTCAGGGAAGTAAGATCGGTTGAAAGACGCTCCGGCAGCATGGGGAAGACGGCGACGCCGGTGTATACGGAAGTCGTATTCGCGGCTGCGTGTTGATCGGCGGGCGAGCCGACCGGAACCAGCGACTCGACGTCGGCGACTCCGATGCGGATTCGGATTGAGCCGTCGGCGACGCGCTCCGCAACCTCGATCTGGTCGAGGTCGCGCGATTCGCGGTTGTCTACCGACGACCAGTGTAGCGCGCGCAGGTCGCGGACGCCCGGGGGCAGAGGATTATCGGACGGATCGTCGAGTGATCGAACCTCCGCCATCACCGCCGCGGAGAAGTCGGGCTCGAAGCCGTTCAGCCGCATGGCGGCGACCGCCGTGCCGCGCAGAGTCTGCGAAGAATCAGTTACTGCAGGCACTCACGAATGTCGTGACCGCCGGCGGACCCGAGCCGGCGCCTTCGTCGTGTTTGAAGAAAACGTACGCCTCTTTCCACGCCTGCCCGGTCACACATTTCGCCCATTGAACCAGCGAAGCTTCGTCGTAGTCGAGGCGATGCAGCCGCAGATATCCCCACGACGCGGTGCTGACGACGGGAACCTTGAAGTCCTCATGTTCCGCCACGCACATCGCGATGTCACGCTCACGGAGAGCGTCGTAGACTTCGTCGTCGAACCAGCTCTCGTGCCGGAACTCGAACACGTACCTGCGATCGGTTGGCAGCAGTCCTAAGAATCCACGAAAGCGGGTCACGTCTTTTTTCAGATTGGGTGGCAGCTGAAAAAGAATCGGCCCCAATCGGTCGCCGAGCACCGCGGTGTTCTTGAGCAGGAAATCAACGAGATCAGCCGATTGTTCCTTGAGCCGCGCGTGATGCGTGATGCGCTGACTCGCCTTGAGCGCGAAGGTGAATGTCTCCGGCACCTGCGCCGCCCATTCGCGCAGCACGTTCTCCCTCGGCAATCTATAGAAGGTGTTGTTGATCTCCACCGCCGGAAACTTGCTGGCGTAGTAGCCGAGGAATCCGTCGTCCTTGAGATCAGCGGGGTAGAAGTTTCCCTTCCACTCCTTGAACGCGTAGCCGCTGGTCCCGGCGAGAATCTTCACGACGCTTTGCGCCTGGACTCGCCTTTCTCCTTTTCCTTTTCCTTCTTGGGCTTCTCGCCGGCGAGACTCGCCTTCAGCGCCTGCATCAGGTCGAGCATCTTCGTATCTGAGCTCGGCGTGATGTCAGCCGTGATGTCCTGTCCGTCGACCTTGCGCTGTATGGTCTCCAGCACCCGCTCGCGCACTGTGTCCTTGTACTTGCTGGGCTCGAACGCCTCGTTCGACGTCTGATCGATCAGCTGCTTCGCGAGCTTGAGCTCGGCCTCCTTCACATCTCCGGCCGGGATGGTGACCTCGGTCGTCGGCCGTACTTCGTCGGCGTAGTGGAGCTGCTCCATGACGAGCACTCCGTTGAGCGGCCGCAGCAGCACGAGATGCTGTTGTCCCCTCGCCGCGTACTGGCCGAGCGCGGCACGCCCGGTTTCCTTGAGCGCGGCGGCGAGCAGGCGGTACGCGCGATCGCCGCCCTTGTCGGGCCCGAGGTAGTAGACCTTTTCCATGTACTCGCGATCGACAGTTGCGAGCGGGACGAATTCCAGGACGTCGATGGTGCTCGTCGCCTTTTCCTCCAGCGACTTGAGCTCCTCGGCGGTGAGAACCACGTACTGATCCTTGGCGAATTCGTATCCTTTCACGGTGTCGTCGCGCGTCACCACCTCGTTGTTGTCTTTGGGACAGATGTACTGCTGCTTGAGGCGCGTGCCGCACTTCTTGTGGAGCATGTTGAACGAGATGCTCGCTTTGGATTCGGACGCGGAATAGATGCTGACGGGGACCGAGACGAGGCCGAAAGAGATCGTGGCGGTGCCTATTGATCGGGCAGGCATGGCTGGGGGCGAAAAAAAGGTGGGCGTGCGCAGTGCCGGGCTTTATTATGGTATGCATCACAAACATTTTCTACGTGCACAACACCGACATCCCAATCCTTATGCCCGGCAAGGATGACCGCAAGAGGTAACTCGGCAGATCCGAGCGACAATCTCAGTAGCTACCGCGCGAAGCGGTCCCCTGACCGGACGCCCGAGCCGTTCGGGCCGGTCTCGCCCGTACCCGGAAATCTTTTTGTCGTCCACAAGCACGCGGCGCGGAATCTCCATTTCGACTTGCGGCTGGAGATGGACGGCGTCCTTCGCTCCTGGGCGGTGCCGAAGGGTCCGTCGTACGACACGGCGGACAAGCGGCTCGCCGTGAAAGTCGAGGATCACCCCATCGAGTACGGAGACTTCGAGGGAAACATTCCGCACGGGAACTACGGAGCCGGCGGCGTGATCGTGTGGGATCGCGGTGAGTGGGTGCCCCTGGAGCCCTGGCGGGAGGGACTCGAGAAGGGGAAGCTGCTGTTCGAGCTCAAGGGATACAAGCTTCACGGAAAATGGACGCTCGTGAAGATCAAGAAGAGCGAGAAGGACTGGCTGCTGATCAAGGAGCGCGACGCGTACGTGACGTCTCCGGGGGATCAGTTCCCCGAAGAGTCGGTTCTGTCCGGTCTCACAGTCGAAGAAATCATGGCGGGCGACAGCCCGGGTGCGCAGATCCGCAAAGCTCTCGAGGGGGAACCTCAGGCCGTGCGCGCCCGGGTCGATGCGCGGAAGGTCGAGCCGATGCATTGCGAGACCGCGGACTCGGCGTTCACTCGGGATGACTGGTTGTTCGAGCTCAAGCTCGACGGATATCGATTGATTGCGGGCAAGGCACATGGTGAAGCGCTGTTGCTCACCCGCAATGGGAACGACTATACGAACGTCTTTCCCGAGATCGCGCGCGCCGTGAAATCGCTGCCGTTCGACGAGTGCATCGTCGATGGCGAGGTGGTGTGCCTCGATGCGAAGGGGATTCCAAGCTTCTCGCGGCTTCAGCAGCGTGGACGACTCTCATCGGAGCTGGAGATTCGGCGGGCGGCGGTGGAGCTGCCGGCGACGTTCTATGCGTTCGATCTTCTCGCGTTCGAGGATTTCGATTTGCGTCCGCTCCCTCTCTCTCGCCGAAAGGAGCTGTTGTCCGAGGTCGTGCCCAAGCTCGGGGCTCTCCGCTATCTCGATCACATCGAGACCGAAGGCGAAGCGTTCCTTGAGCAGGTTACGGCGATGGGGCTCGAGGGAATCGTCGCCAAGAAATCGACTTCGCGATACCGGGGCGGACGGTCGGGCGATTGGCTCAAGATCAAGGCGGAGCGCACTGGCGACTTCGTCATCGTCGGCTTCACCAAGCCCAAGGGCAGTCGCTCGCATCTGGGCGCTCTCCAGCTCGCGGATTTGGTGAATGGAACGCTCGTGTACGCGGGGCGGGTCGGAACCGGGTTCAACGAGGAATTGTTGAAGGAGCTGCACGGCCTGCTCGATCCGATAGTGCGCAAGGATCCTTTGTGCGCTGGACCGGTGTACGCGCCTGGCGACGAGCCACTCAAGAGCGAACAGATTCCCGAGACGAGCACGACTATTTGGACGGACGCGGTCCATGTTTGCGAAGTTCGGTATCGCGAGTTCACGCCCGATGGATTGCTACGTCACTCGACGTTCGTCCGGCTCAGGAATGACAAGAGTCCGCACGAATGCGAGCGTCAGGGGTGGAGCACACCCGTCGAAAGCTCGGCGGCAGACACTGGCATGGCGGGCGCAGGGGCCGCGGCAACGGGCAGCACCCCCGGTGATGCCACGTCGATTCACTCGCACGATCCGCCCGCGCCGCCCGCCAAGGGTCCGGTGCAGAAGAACATCGCGTTCTCGAACCTGAACAAGATCTACTGGCCGGCCGAGAAGTACACGAAGGGTGATCTCATCGACTATTACCGCGCGGTGTCGAAGTGGCTCCTTCCGTATCTCGCGCATCGGCCGGTGGTGCTGACGCGTTTCCCCGACGGCATCGATGGGAAATCCTTCTATCAAAAAGATGCGCCGGTGTTCGCACCGGACTGGATTCGCACCGTACCGATCTGGAGCGAGGAGACGCAGCGCGAGATCAAGTACTTCGTGTGCGACGACGAGGAGTCGGTGCTGTACCTGGCAAACATGGGGTCGATTCCACTGCACATCTGGGCGAGCAGAGTGGGATCGCTGGAGCTTCCCGACTGGTGCGTGATCGATCTCGATCCGAAGGAGGCGCCGTTCTCCGACGTGATCCGGACCGCGCTGGTGCTGCATCGAGTGTGCGAATCGGCGGGGCTACCCAGTTTCGTCAAGACGACAGGGAAGACGGGGCTGCACATCATGTTGCCGTTAGGCCGGCAGTGCACGTACGAGCAGTCGCGCATGCTGGGCGAGCTGCTCGCGCGATGCGTGCTGCGTGAGCTGAGCGACATCGCGACGATCACGCGCCATGTCACGAAACGCGGGGACAAGGTCTATCTCGACTATCTGCAGAACCGGCATGGGCAGACGATCGTCGCGCCGTTCAGTGTGCGTCCGCTTCCCGGCGCAACGGTGTCGATGCCTCTGGTATGGGAAGAGGTGAACGATTCGCTCGATCCAAAGACGTTCACGATCAAGAACGCGATTGAGCGCATGGAGCGGATGGGGTCGGACCCGGTATTGCCGGTCCTCGAGAACAAGCCCGATCTTGCGCACGTCCTGGAGCAGCTCGCGAGCGTGATGGCCGGCGGAGACATGAAGAATGACTGAAACCGTGTCCGAAACCGAGATACGCCCAATCTCCCATCGCAGCACCAACGACAAGGTGCTTCAGCTCGTCTTGCCGCTCATCAAGCCGGGGATCCGCGTCGCCGACATCGGCGCCGGTGAAGGCTTCTTCTCCCAGCTCCTCGGCGAGCACGTCAAAGCCAATTTGGGACTTNNTTCAGCCGTCCGAAGTGATCTCGGCCTGCGACATTTTCCCCGAGTCCTTTCGATATCCGGAAGTGAAGTGCCTCTGGATTTTGCCGGACGGACGCCTGCCGTACGAGGATTCATCAGTCGATGTGGCGTGCAGCCTCGAAGTGATCGAGCACGTTGAGGATCAGTTCGCTTTCACGCGCGAGCTCCATCGAATTCTCCGCCCCGGAGGATTGGCGATCATCAGCACGCCGAACGTTCTCAATCTCAATTCCCGGTGGCGGAATCTCCATTCCGGTTTCGCCACGCTGTTCGATCCGCTGCTGCTCTCGAGCGCCGACCCGGTTCATACTTCCGGCCACATCAACCCCGTGAGCTACTACTATCTCGCGTACCAGCTGCGTCGAGCGGGGTTTGAGTCGACGTCGGTTGCGTACGATCGATTCAAGGATTCGGCGCGATTTCTTCTTCTTCTTTGTGGTCCGATGATATGGATCGGGAATCAACTTTTCCGGCGCCGGCTGAACGCGCGAAAGAAAGACGTCGCGACCGAGAACGCTTCGATCCTGAAGGAAATGTGGTCGCTCAAGATGCTTACCTCGCGGAGTGTCATTGCCCTCGCGACAAAGTGAGCGCGGAATTCTGACTCGCCGGCTTCGGTGCCGCAAAGATCAACCGGGCATGATGTGAGGCATCTATTTGTAACGCAGGATTACGCCCCGGATCTGGGCGGGATGGCGCGCCGGCATGTCGAGCTGTGCCGGCGCTTCGCCGATGGTGACTCGACCATCGAAGTATCGACCGTTAGTGCAAGGGGTGCCGACGCCTTCGATTCATCCGAACCGTACGCGATCAACCGACAGCCCTTTCCGTTTTCGAAAGCCAAGGTCTTCACCAATCAGCTTCGATGGGGCCGATGGCTGTCGTCCCGTGCAGCGAGGGACATCGACGTGCTGCATTGTGGCAACATCAGGCCAGTCGGCTACGCGGTGCTTCTCGCTCACGTGAGGCGGCGTGTTCCCTACCTTGTTTACGTGAACGGCGGCGATCTGCTCAAGGAGCAGGCCGGCATCGGAGCAAGCGCTCGCAAGCGGTTCGGTGCGCGCCACATCCTCGGGTCGGCAAGCGGGATCGTCGCGACCTCGGCGTGGGTTGCCGGATTGGCTGCCGACGTCATGGGTCGGCTCGGGATCGGGCGAATTCCGCCAATCGGAACTTTCGGACTCGGCACAGATCCGGATTTCTTTCATCCGGGACGCGATACCGGCAAGCTCCGAGCGAAGTGGGCGATAGGGGATGCGCCGCTCCTTCTCACGGTCGCGCGTCTCATTCCGCACAAGGGCCAGGATGTTGTGCTGCGCGCGCTGGCCGCGTTGAAGACTGAGTATCCGACGCTTCGTTACGCGATGATCGGCACCGGACCCGACGAGCCGCGCCTTCGAAAGCTGGCCAACGATCTCAAAGTCTCCGACCGGGTGATTTTCGCGGGGGCATTGTCCGACGATGAAGTGGCCGAGGCTTACGCGACGTCGACGGTTTACCTCGGACTTTCGCGACTTGACGGGAGCATCGACGCCGAGGGCTTCGGAATCTCATTTCTCGAAGCAGCCGCCTCCGGCGTGCCAATCATAGCCGGAGACTCGGGCGGCGTTCGCTCGGCCGTCCGCGATGGCGAGAGCGGAGTGATTGTGGCGCCAGAGGACGTGACCGCGGTGGTCGAGGCCTTGCGCATGTACCTAGCCGATGCGGAACGGCGGGTGAGCACGGGGAAGATTGGCCGGTCACTGGTCGAGAGGTACTACAACTGGGATCGGGTCGCCCGCGAGACGCGAGACTTTACGTACGAGGTCGTGAAGCGGTGAGCGCGGGCGGGCGGCATCCCTGTTGTCTTCCTCTTCAGCGTCGCCCGGACAATGTCGCAATGACGACTACGGCAGCTCAGGCCATCCATCCAACGCGAGCAGTGTCGGCCGGCCTCCGAGGGCATCGGCGCTCACTCTGTCGACCTGAAAATCGAGACCGATTCCGGGCGGCGAATCTTCCGATTTGCGTTGAGACTGCTTCATTTGCAGACCCCTCACCGCGGGGTACTTGTCGGCGTTGAGATTGTAGGCTCCCCAGTAATGGGTAAATCGCAACGATCGATAGAGCTGCAGCGGACTGAGTCCGGCGCGATAACCGACGTACAGTCCCGGCACGTACCCCGCGCCGCTGACCGTCGAGTGCCATTGATTGCAGTAGTCGATGACTCTCTGGGCAGGAGTTCCGACTTCGACGCCTTCGAGATCGCACCAGATCGCTACTCCCCACGGTAGCCCGAGTTTTTCCGCCTCCGAGGCAGCGACCTCGCCGTTGCGACTTCCTTTGGCGGATGTCGGCTTCCACGACGACTCCGACTCGACGTATTGAACCGCCATGAGGCCGAGTCCGGCGTTGAGAAGTGACTTCGCTTCGTTCGCGCTCAGAGCGGAGGCGTGTGGCTTGTCTCTCCGGACATATCGCACACAGAATCGGAAGCCCTTTTTGCGGAGGGCTGCGACCGCGCTTGCGGGAACTTTCTCGGCCGTGTCAAAGCCGCGTACGCCATCAGGCGCTGTAAATACACTGCCCGGAAGAGTCATAGGCGCTGGAGGGGATAGCCCGGCAGTTTTCTCATAGGGAAGAATACGTGGCCGGAAGAACACGCGGCGGCGGCCTTTACCCCAAAATGACAAACGCGGGGCGCTTGACAAGCGTGCCGACCGTGAATACTGTCTCGCAACTGCTGCAGTTGACAGCTTGCCGTCCGCGAACTCGAATACGCAATCGCGGCCGCCATGCGGTCACTGTACCGCAGCCAGCAGTTCCACAGATGCGTACCGCTACGACGAGGAGACGGTATGATCAAGTGGCATCTGATGTACGCCCGTGCACGAAAGGGCGCACGGTCGACCGTATTTATCGGTCGCGCCGGTGCCGCCGCAGCGCTTGTGTTGAGCACTCTGGCTCTCGCGCCTCCCCGAGCCACTGGCGTTAGTCCGCCGAGTTACCACACTCCGCATAACAACGCCGGACCGTACGCCGCCATGGCCATCAGGCTTTCCAGCCCCCGACCCAGTTATGGCACTACCGTGCCGGAACGTTATCGGCAGCTGATGATGGCTCGCTTCAACAAGGCGCTGATCCCCGCGTTCGCGCGCAAGTACAACTTACCGTGCTCTGCGTGCCACACGACCTGGCCCGAGCTGAATAGCTTCGGACAAAGATTCCGGGACAAGGGATACCAGCTCGGGAATGACAGAGACGCTCCGATATGGCAGAACCCGTCCTACTGGCCAGTGGCGGTCAGAACCACACCGCAGTGGCATTTCGAAAACACCACTCACCAACCGGTAGATGCCGTGCGTGGCGATCCGACGAGCGGCACCGTCGAACGTACAATCACACAACAGGGCTTCGATCTCTCCGGCGTTGACCTGCTGTTTATCGGAACGCTGCACAACAATATCTCCTTCGGCTTTATTCCATCTTCTGACAACACGGGAAGCTTTCACCTCGAGGCGGCGTACGTACGCTTCGACGATTTGCTCGACACACACTGGGCAAACGTGAAAGTCGGGAAGTTCGAGCTCGACAACCTCATTTCAGAGAAGCGATTCCTGTTTCTCTCCGCCAACGGCGGCATCTACCAGAGCTACCACTTCGTGCCGGTCGGTGACGCCACCGCGTTCGGATTGGGTGACAACCAGCTGGGCCTGGAGTTTTCGGGGCACTCGGAAAACAGCTACACCAGATACGGCGTTTCCGTTCTCGGAAATACGGACGGTGAGGTCGGCTTCGCGGGCGGTAGCCACGCCTACGATGCGGCGTTCACCTTCAGTCAGGCCTTCGATGCCGGAAGCCTGGGTATCCAACGCATCGGCGCGTATGCGTACCTCGGCCAGCGTCCCACTGGGTTCGAAACCAGCGGCGGGGAACCGATACCCGGAACTGGAGTTTTCAATAAATCGTTTCAGCGATACGGGGTTGCGGGGGATTTCTTCTTGGGCAACCTTGAATTTCTGCCCCTTTACTTGCGCGCGTCCGACGATGCGTATCTGGGAACGGCGACCCCGGGGGATCAGCCACTTCCAGCAAGTGCAAGGTCGCCGAAGTGGAACGGAGGCTTCCTCGAAGCCCATTACTACGTGAACCCCCAGTTCGTTTTTACGGGCCGTGGCGAGTTCATCCGGATGTCCGAGCAGGCGCTCCCGTCGACGCCGAGCAATTTGGGGAACATCGATGCCTATAGTTTTGGCTATCGCTGGTATCCCATGATGACCAGCCGCGCCGGGCTTGCTTTGCACACGGAATACTCGATGGTGAAAACCATAGGCGCTGCCCCACTGAGTGGGCAGGGAGTCGGACTGCCACCGCTGTTGGCAGACACGCCGGTCTGGAGCAGGTCGCTGTTGTTCGCGTTGGATTTTGCTTTCTAAGGCGGGGAGGCTCGTCATGCGACTCGGAACTTTGCGAAAAAGGTTTGTGTCGAATCTGGGTGTCATCTTGCTCGCGACGGCAGCAACCGCCCTTCCGGCTCAGGAGAGCCACGTCGGAAACCTCGACGGACACGCGCCTGCCGGCAAAAAGGAGTATCGTCGCTATTGCGTTGGCTGCCACGGTCCGGCCGGCGATGGCGTGGGAGAAAACGCTCAGTGGATCGATCCCAAGCCGCGCGATTTCACCGCGGCGGTATTCAAGTGCAGATCCACACCTACCGGGACTCTGCCAACCGACGACGATTTGGGTAGCTCGATTCACCGGGGATTCGTGACGACCAACATGCCATCGTGGCTTCCCCTCACGGGTCAGGTGCGAGCCGACCTGGTCGCCTACATCAAGACGTTCTCACCCCGTTGGAAACAGGGCCACGGAACCCCGATAGTGGTTCCGCCCGAAACCCCCACGACCGTAGAAAGCATGCTGCGCGGCCGGGTGCTCTTCCAGAAAATGGAGTGCTGGAAATGTCATGGGCCTGCCGGTCATGGAGATGGCCCATCCGCCTCGACCCTCACCGACAGCAAGGACAATCCGATCCGGCCATATAACTTTTCGGCTGGAACGCGCTTCAAGTGTGGGGAGACCAACCAGGATTTGTACCGCGTTTTCATGACGGGTCTCGACGGAACACCGATGCCGTCCTTCGCGGACAACCTGAAACCTGCCGAAGCGTGGGATCTGGTTCATTTCCTTCGGACGCTTCAGCCTCTTAAAACTCCGGAAGCCGCGGCCTGGAAGACCTGGCTTCAGACTCATGCCAGCACGCTTCCACCAATCGGGCCGGATGCACAACAACCCTGACCCTCAACCCTTTACCTCGAGAAGTGACAGCAGATGCATAAAAGCAGCTTTTCCGTTCTAGCAATTGTGGTTCTCGTTTCATCGGCGGCCAGCATCAGAGCAGGCAGATTCACCGCTTCGCTTGTTGCTCCCGGTACTGTAGAAGGGACAATCAGCTATACGGGCACGCCTCCCAAGATGAAACCCATCGATATGGCCAAGGAGCCCTCGTGCGCCAAGCAGCACGCGACTCCGGTGATGACGGAAAGCGTTGTAACCGGGCCGAGCAACACTCTCGAATACGTGGTTGTCTACGTGTCCGCGGGCGATCGGGGCGGGCCTGCTTCCCAGCCCGTCAGATATGAACAGAAGGGGTGCGAGTACATCCCCCACGTAGCCGTAATGGGCGTGAATCAGCCACTCGAGATTTACAACAACGACCAGACTTCGCATAACATCCACCCGATGGCACGGGTGAACTCCGAGTGGAACAAGTCTCAGCCGCC
>PKVB01000178.1:0-1084 GCA_003131365.1 Gemmatimonadota bacterium
GACGACCTTCTGGAGGTCAGAGACCGCCAAGGGTAGGTTCCCCGCCGCTGCCGACTGCCGAGCCTGAAAGTATGCCGCCTCAGCCCGCTGAGCCTTGATGGCTTGCGAGCGCTCGTAGTACCAGAAACCACCAACGATGATCGCAATCGCCACTACGGCCCATGCGACCTCGCGCTGATGGATCATCAACCACTCGGTCATCGTCTCTTCGTCCGCGCCGGATCGCTTGCGTGCCGGAATATTCGGTGTCGTCATTCGCTTTTATGGTGACCTGAAGTGGTTGCCCGTTGCTGTAAAGTGCCCCCGGGGTGACTCGAACACCGGGCCAACGGTTTAGGAATTTGCGTCCAGATCTGTTGCAAACTTTATCAAACCGTATCAACGGGCGCACTTTCATAGGGAAAATTAGCGAACGTGAACACAAATCGCTTGGAATCGTTTGCTTTCTTTGGCAAACTTTCGCGGCCAAACTGTCCCACTTCTTGTCCAAGCTACCATTGTGAGTTTGTATCTCGATCATAGCTCGCAAGTGCCAGACGCCAAGACCGGCTATCGGGTTGACTTCCCAATCGGTGAGTGCAAGTGTTAAGTGTTGCCCCGGATCGGAGGCACTGATGCTTAAGCCCTTGCTTCAACTTCGCGCTCGTCTGTGCCTCGCACTCGTTCTCGGCGCGACTGCACTCTCGACGGGTTGTGTGCCCAATCCGCCTACTCCGGCTGCGACAAGTCCGGCGCTCACACCTGCAAGCCGGTTCGCCGTGGCTCCGCACGGGATGGTCGTTTCGGCGAATAGCATCGCGAGTGAAGTGGGGCGCAATGTGCTGGCGGACGGCGGCAACGCCGTAGATGCTGCGATCGCTACCGGATTCGCGCTCGCTGTCACGTACCCACTGGCCGGCAACATCGGTGGTGGTGGGTTCATGGTCATTCGATTCCCCGATGGACGCGCCACGACGATCGATTTTCGCGAGGCGGCCCCGCAAGCAGCGACACCGGGGATGTTCACGGACTCTGCCGGGGCATACTCGCCGCGCATCCATCATCTGAGTTACAAATCCGTGGGCGTGCCCGGCACAGTGGCGGG
>PKVB01000178.1:1107-17833 GCA_003131365.1 Gemmatimonadota bacterium
GCAACCGTACGCCGTCGGTGAGCGGATTCGGCAACCCGATCTGGCCCGGACACTGGCGCGAATCCGCGATCAGGGACGCGACGGTTTTTATCGGGGCGAGACCGCGCGATTGTTGACGGATGAAATGCGGCGAGGCGGCGGTCTCATCACCGCGATGGACCTCGCGCAATACCAGGCGAGGGAGCGCGCTCCGATCAGGGGCAGCTATCGAGGTTATGAGATCGTCTCGATGCCGCCGCCGAGTTCCGGAGGAGTCGCGCTGGTAGAAATGTTGAACATCCTCGAGGGATACGATCTCGCGGGTGCGGGCCACAACTCTGTCACATATGTACACACCGTGGCCGAGGCGATGCGGCGCGCATTTGTGGACCGCGCTCGTTACCTCGGCGATCCAGACTTCGTGGAGGCACCGATCGAGCGTCTCACGAGCAAATCATACGCAGCCGAGTTGAGGCGGACGATTCGGCCAGACCGCGCTACTGTGTCGGTACCGACGCAAGTCACGCAGGGCCTTGAGAGCAGCGAGACGACTCACTATTCGGTTGTCGATGCGAGCGGGATGGCGGTGTCCGTGACGTACACGCTCGAGTTCGGGTACGGACTGGGCGCCGTAGTGCCGGGCGCCGGCTTTCTTCTCAACAACGAGATGGGAGACTTCAACGGGCTGTCCGGCGTCACCGATACGACCGGCTTGATCGGTACGCCGGCGAACCTCGCGCGCCCGGGAAAGCGAATGCTCTCCAGCATGACACCGACGATCATTGCCAAGGATGGGAAGCTGGTGGCAGTGGTGGGCAGTCCGGGCGGCCGCACCATCATCAACACCGTGCTGCAGGTGATCCTGAATCAGCTCGACTTCAACATGGGAATTGAGGAAGCGGTGACGGCTCCGCGCTTCCATCATCAATGGTTGCCGGATGTCCTCTCGGTGGAGCAGGACGGACTCCCGTTGTCGACCGTCGCAGCACTCGAAGCCATGGGATACCGGGTGCGCGTGGGCGGCCGGCAGGGGACGGCGCATTCTATTCGGATCGATTCGCGGACGGGGGCGCGTCAGGGGGCCGCGGATCCCCGCGACGCTGACGCCGGAGCAGCAGGTTACTAAAGCCCAGTCCACCGCCTACAGCCCGAACGTCACCTTCCCATACAAGAACCGTCCGTTGATACCGAACGGAGCGATGCCCGAGTAGGGCAAGATGCCGGAGTTGGTGTTCCCCGGAATCGACGCGTCCGGATACTGATTGGACAGGTTGTCCGCGCCGAGTGTCACGGTACCGCGATACACGGGACCGAAGCTGAGGGCGAGATCGCTGACCCACTTCGGCGACCAGGTTTGGTCGCCGGCGCTCGTGGTTCCGTAAGACGTCACCGAGCCATAGCGATGCGCGCGCGCATCGATGCCGAATCCGCCCAACCGATAGTTGGCCGACAAGACATAGTTGTTGCGGGGATTTCCCTTTTCGAGACGGGCGCGGTCCACGCGACTGAACAACTGGTCGCTGTGTCCGCCGAGCACCGTCGACGTGTCGACGCGCGTCACTCGCGTCCAGTTGCCATTGGCCGCCGCCGTAACGTGGAGGACCGAGCTTTGGCCGAACGACCATCCATAGTTCGCGATGATGTCGAGGCCGTTGGTCTTGGTGTCGACCGCGTTCGTGAAGTACCGGCCGCCCTGCAAACCCACGAGACCGGCCGCCGTGAGCGCGTTGACGACGTCCGCGCCCGTGAAGTTGTTCGAGAGCACGATACGATCCTTGATGTCGATGCGATAATAGTCGACGGTCACGGCCAGGCGGCTCAGCGGCTCCATGGCAATGCCGGCGCTGTAGTTCATCGACCGCTCGGGCTTGAGCGGCTTGGCGCGGAGTATTTGCGCTTCCGCGCTGGACACCGGGAAGGTCCGAATCTCGAGCGGCACCGCCGGCGTGCCGACGAAGTTGATCGCCGTGTTCGAGAAGTATTCCTGCCCGAGCGACGGCGCGCGGAACCCGGAGCTGATCGCGCCCCGGAACGCGTAGCCTTTGACCGGCTCATATCGCGTGCTGATCTTGCCGGTGGTCGTGGACCCGAAATCGTTGTAGTGCTCGACGCGGCCCGCGACGTCGACCAGCAACGCCGTGCTGATGTCGTCCGACAGGTCGATGTAGCCGGCGACGTTGTTGCGCGAGTGGTCGCCCGAATCCTGGGGACGGAAGCCCGGATACGCCTGCGAGCCCACCGCGGCCGGACGCGTGGTGGCCGTTCCGGTGGAATCAAAGATCGGGAATGATCCGCTCGCGATAGACGCGGCGTCGCCCTGTCCAATCTTGTACTGGTCGACGCGGAACTCCGCGCCGGCAGCTGTGTGGAGCGGCGTCGGCAGACCGACGTGCAGATCGCGAAACAGGTCGAGCGTGTTCGTCCACTGGCCGAACGCCATCTGCCCGGCGTAGAAGCTCGTTGGCGAGGTTGGCCCGAGCGAAACGTTCACGCTGTTCGCGACGTACATGTCAAAGATGTTGCGCCCGTACCCCGTGCTGAGATCGTACTGCCATCCCACCGCGTTGCCCTTGGCGCCGACAAAGCCCGACCCGTCGAAGATCTTGGGCTGTTCCTCCGGCAGAAACCCGTTGGGATAGATCTGCCGCACGTTGTTGTCGTCGCGCGGACGGCGCCAGAATGCGAAGGAGTCGCCGAACCGGTGGCTCGCGCCGCCGAATGCGTAAACCTGAATGCCGTTCGACAGCGTCGTGCCGGCGTTGACCATCCCCTCGAGATCGTGCGTGTACGAATCGCCGATATTGAAGTCGATGTCGCCCGGAATGGGCAAATTCGGGTCGGCGTTGAGCGCCGGTTGATTGCCGAAGTACTGCTGCCTGGTGTCCGGCGCCGCGCGGTTGGTGTAGCCGCGATCGCGCAGCTCGCCGCCCAGGAAGACGTAGCCGTTCTGGCCGAAGCTGAATCCCTTGTCAGCGCTCGTGAAGAACATTTTCCCGTCGTGCAGGTAGTCGTTCGTCGCCGGCTCGCGCGTCGAGTACTCGCTGACCTGGGTCGTGAAGTCGCCCGGCGCATCCGTCTTGAGCACGATGTTGATCACGCCGGCGATCGCGTCGGATCCGTACTGGGCCGCGGCCCCGTCGCGCAGAATTTCGATGTGGTCGATCATGCTCGCCGGAATCGCGTTCAGGTCGACGGCCTCCGAGCCGCGTCCGACGAATCCGTTGATGTTGACGACTGCGCTCAAGTGACGGCGCTTGCCGTTGACGAGCACCAGCGCCTGATCCGGCGACAGGCCGCGGAGCGTCGCCGGACGCACGTTGTCGGTGGCGTCGCCGAGCGTTGTGCGCGGAAAGTTGAATGACGGAGCGAGCGCTTGAATCATTTGCGCGGTCTCGGTGCGCCCCGTGGAACGAATCTCGAGCGCTGGTAGCACATCGATCGGAACCGGGGCGTCGAGCACGGTGCGCTGCTCGCCGCGCGTACCGAGTGTCGTCACCGCCTCGAGCGCTGTCGCCGCCCTGCTGAGCGTGAAGTCCTCCGTTGTCGAGCCGCCGGCCGCGATCGTCACCGAATCGGACCGGCTCGCATATCCAATGAGCCGCGCAACGATCGCGTAGCGACCGGGCGGCGCGGTGAACCGATAGCTGCCATCGGCGCGGACGGTCCCACTGTTCTGAGTGCCCACCAAGCGGACCGTGGCGCCTTGCACGGGCGCTCCCGCTTCATCGACGACGTGCCCGGTCACCGTGCCGGTGGACTGGGCCGCGGCTGTGTGTGGATGGAGGAGGGCCGCGATCGTAATCGCTGAGATCATTCCGCAGCGGAGGAGACGTGAGACTAGGAGGTACTGCACAGGCATCCTTCGTGAAGGGGGGATCGTATGCTTCGCCAACGTACATGCGCAGCCGGGGGCCAGCAAGTCCGCATTACAATAGGTTACGGTAGCGCCCCCGGGGTGACTCGAACACCCGGCCAACGGTTTAGGAAACCGCTGCTCNNATCCACCTGAGCTACGGGGGCAAGGATAATGATCCGGGTTATCGCCGAGGCCGAGCCAGACGGCGATTTCACGGGGTGAATCTACACTTCAGAGGGAGGTTCTAGAAGTGTTCCTGAGGAGAGTTCAAGCGAGCGGTTCGCGCCGAGGGTCCTAGCGAACGATTCCGAACGGAACCTCGAGCGAGTCGGCGGCCACTGCGCCTAGCTTGCGCACCTCTTCGACTCGCGCCCCGGGAGGTCCCGCGCTCACGGCCGCCTCGAGCTTTGCCAGGACTTCTGGCTTACCCGCGGCGGCGATCTCGACGATCCCGTCCGCCTTGTTTCTCACCCAGCCGGCTAGTCCAAGCTCTCTCGCCATTTCCATCACGTACCAGCGAAACCCAACTCCCTGCACACGTCCCCGGACTTCGAGATGTATGCTCTCCATTCTGGATCTACGTCCGGATTCCCAATAGGGCGGTTAGCGTGGCCGCGATTGTCGCCGGGTCGGTCTCTGATCCCGGAATAGGAACCGCCAGGTCGCCGTCCCTGATCCGTTGCGCAATTTGATCGAGTGCGCTCGCAATCGCCTGCGCGGCGGTTGGGCGTGCATCCTTTGCCGCGCGTGCGGCGCGCGGTCCGGTGCCATCCCAATCGGTCGTCGCCCACGCATTCGACGCGGCGGACTCACCGCTTTCGCCCAACGCCGCCACCGATCGCCAATCGTATTGTTGCCAGTCGGCATTGGCCCACTCCGACGCTAGCGAGCCTGATGGTGGCGCGGGGTCCCCTACTCGAGGCAGAGGATCGAGAAAATGCTCCAACGGCGGGAGCTGGTCCGCACCCTCATCGATATCGGAAGAGAAATCGTTGCCGTTCGAATCTGGGGCGACAGGCGGTGCGTTCCGCGCTGACAGATCGAGAAAGTCCTGGATCGGCTGGAGTCGCGCGGCCGATTCCATTCGCGCTGCGCTTGTGGCCTCACCCTGGATGGTTTCAATACCCGAGTGCTCCGCCCCCGGCACGAACGGCCGTGCCAAGCGAAACTCGGACTGGCCCGTGGCCGGTCTCGCTGCTTTCGGGGTGCGATGCGGAACGAATGGACGATGAGGCGACGGTGCCACTACAAACCCTCCCAGCTGTATTTGCCCACGAGCGGCACAAAGCGCACCGGCGCGATTTCTTCCTGCTCGAGCTTGTCACCGCGACGGGTGAACATGTACAGGGTCTGTTCTTCGCGATCGCCAAGCGGAATAAGAATACGTCCTCCCTCGGTCACCTGCTCCTGGTACGTCGACGAAACCTCGGGCGCGCCGGCGCCGACGAGGATCGCGTCGTATGGCGCGTACTGCCTCCATCCCAGAGTGCCGTCGCCCAGCAGAAAAGAGATATTGCGAAATCCGGTCTGCCGAATCGTCTCACGCGCGGTATCGAGCAGAGCCGGAATCCGTTCTATGGAAAATACCTGTGACGCCAGGACTGAGAGCAACGCCGTCTGGTAACCCGATCCCGTACCAATCTCGAGCACTTTCTCATTCCCTTTGAGCTTCAGGAGCTCGAGATAGCGCGCGTGAATCGATGGCTGGGAAATCGTCTGCCCATTCCCGATAGGAAGCGCCGAGTCTTCGTAGGCCCGGTGGCGAACGCCCGTGGGAACGAAGAGGTGGCGAGGCACTTTATCAATCGCGTTCAGGACGGCGAGGTCCTTGATGCCCTGCTCATGCAGCAGCTCGACCAGTCGCCGCCGCGGACCGCGTTGCTCGTGCTCTAGGGCCGCGGCCACCACGTCTCCGCCGAAGCGAGCATCGCGTGATGAGTCAGGTCGAGGTGTAAGGGTGTTACGGATATGTAGCCTTCCTGTATCGCGCGAAAATCCGATGTCTCTTCTCCCGACCATGCGATGGATCCGCCACCGATCCAGTAAATCTGGCGACCCCATGGATCCTGCATCGGCTTGAGCGAATCCGAGTAGACCCTCCTCCCGAGCCTGGTGAGACGAACTCCCAAAATGTCGTCACCGCGCAACGGAGGGATGTTGATGTTGAGCAGCGTGTGCTCCGGAAACGGTCGCAACGAGAAGACGTGCTTGAGCAAGTTCCGCAACGGGTCGATCTGATCGCTCAGCATGCTCACATCCGCTCTGAGATCGCCGCCGGCGAATGAGATCGCGACCGATGGGATGCCGAGCGACAGTCCCTCCATTGCGGCAGCCACAGTTCCCGAATAGAGGACGTCCTCACCCATGTTCTGGCCGTGATTGATGCCGCTCAGAACGAAATCAGGTCGCTCGGGCATTAGCGCTTCGACAGCCAGCATTACGCAGTCGGTCGGCGTGCCGTCAACCTGAAACCTTCGCTCGCCGCGCTCGATCGGCCGTACCGGATGGTGAAGCGTGAGAGAATGGCTCGTTGCGCTTTGCTCGCGATCCGGAGCAACGACTGTAATCTCTCCCAGCGGCTCGGCTGCCTCGATCAGACACGCCAAGCCGTGGGCGAGTATGCCATCGTCATTGGTGCAGAGCAGTCTCAACGCTTCCAAATCCCGGCGCGATGGCGCCACAACACCTTGATCACGAGCCACGCGTCACGAAACTCGCGGAAATAGCTGGGCGACCCGTAAATGGTCGAGATCGGCACGTTGACCGTCGTGAATCCGGCACGGGCGGCGCGGATGATGAAATCTGTCTCGAACTCGTAGCGATCGCCTACGGCGTCGACGTTGCGCAGGACCTGCGCCTTCATCGCGCGATAACCGGACTGGCTGTCGCGCACCTTGCCGCCCGACACCGCGCGCGTGGCGGCGGACGAGATCATGTTGGCGATCCGGCGATGCTTCGGGACCGCCTTGCCGGAGAGATCACGCGTCCCGATCACGATGTCCGCTCGATCGAGAGCGCCGACGATCGTGGGAGCGAAGGCGGCATCATGCTGGCCATCCGAATCGATGGTGAGCACCGCGGCCGCACCCCTCTTGAGAGCTATATCGAAACCAGCGCGCAGGGCGGCCCCTTTGCCACGGTTTTTGTCGAACTCGATCGTTTCGTCGGTCACAGCTCTGAGCAGCTGCCGCGAGCCGTCAGTCGAGCCATCATCGACGCCGATTATCAGGGCGCCAGGCAGGTTGCGGCGCACATCCTTTACGACCTTCGCGAGTGTCGGCTCCGAGTTGTACGCGGGCACGATGACGACGAGCGGCTCGATCAACTTTTTGCCCCCTTCTCTGCTGGGTTTCCATCGAGCAACGCCAGGAGGGAGCGCAGCTCGCTCTCCATGGACGCGACGGCCTGAGAATCAAGCGCCGCGCTCGCTACCGAGCGAAGCTCTCCGCTCTTCCTGTATTCGTCGATCTTCTGACGCGCCCCGTCTATCGTGTACTTTTCGGTGTAAAGCAGCTGCTTGACCAGCATGACCAGCTCGATCTCGCGCCGCTGGTAAACGCGATTTCCAGACCGGTTCTTGGCGGGATGAAGAAACTTGAACTGGCTCTCCCAATAGCGCAGCACGTGCGGCTTGAGATCCGTCAGCGTGCACACGTCGCCGATGGAGAAGAATTCCTGCACCGGTTCTTTCGGCTTCATCGATCTACCTCCGCTCGGAGCTCTCTCGTCATGAGAGCGGCGATGGCGCTGCGTGCCGGTTGACCCTCGAAAAGTACGCGATTCACGGTATCGACAATTGGCATCTCGACTCCCTCTCGCGCGGCCAGCTCGCGCGCGCTTTGCGCGGTGAGGACCCCTTCCGCGACCGTTTCTCTGTCCCTGAGGATTTCTTCCAGCTTCCTCCCCTTCCCCAGCTCGACGCCGACGGCGCGATTGCGACTTAGTGAGCCGGTGCACGTGAGCACGAGATCACCAAGCCCCGCCAACCCCGCGAACGTGCTCTGCTGCGCGCCAAGCGCCGAGCCCAGCCTCGTCATCTCCGCGAGGCCCCGCGTCACCAGTGCTGCCCGTGCATTGAAGCCGAGACCAAGACCCTCGGCGATTCCGGTCGCCACAGCCATGACGTTCTTGAGTGCGCCACCAAGCTCGACTCCGATCACGTCGGTGTGCGTGTAGGCACGAAAGTACGCCGAGCTGAAGGCCCGCTGCGCGATGCCGGCAGCATCAGGCCGCACTGACGCGACAACCACCGCCGTGGGCTGGCATTTTACGACTTCGGCGGCGAAGCTCGGCCCCGAAATCGCGACCACCGTTGCGCCGGGAAGCTCCTGCTCCGCGACCTCGGTCATCAGACAGAGCGTCTCCCTCTCGATTCCCTTGGTGGCTACGACCAGTGGCGCGGAGGGCGACAGTGACGCCGCCGCGGACTTCACGATTCGGCGCAGTACGTGTGACGGGGTCGCGAGTGTGACGAGCTCGGCCCCCTCGACCGCGCGCCGTATATCGCCCATCGCTTCAACCGATGGTGAGAGCTCGTGACCTCGTAGAAATCGCACGTTCTCACGCTTCGTGTTGATTGATTCCACCACGTCGGGTTCATAGGCCCAGAGCCTCACGTCATGCCCATTGCGCGCCAGAAGATCCGCCAGCGCAGTGCCCCACGCGCCGGCTCCGACCACCGCGCAGCGCATCAGCCTGCCATTTCCTTTTTCACGAACCGATGCTCTTGGCCGCGGCGAAGCCGGCCGATATTGGCGCGGTGTGTCCAGAACATGAACACCGCGATGATCACGCTCGCGATGAAAATCGGTGACCGCGGATCCCGGTACCAGGCCAAGAGCGCAAACGGAAACACGGCGGCCCCGAGAAGAGAAGCGAGGCTGACGTATCTGGTGAAGTAGAACGTGGCGATCCACACCACCTCGGCGACGATCATTGGGATGAACGCGAGCGCCAGGAATACGCCGGTTGCAGTCGCCATTCCCTTCCCGCCACCCTTGCCGAGCAAGAAGACGGGCTTGATGTGACCGAGTATCGCCGCAGCGCCGAAGGCGAGGGCCCACCACCCGTGCGGCAGTGTCCCGGTGTAGATCGGCAGAAAATGGACGGGAAGAAATCCCTTCAGGAGATCGGCGATGAACACGACCGCGCCCGTCTTCGCGCCCAGCACGCGCACGACGTTCGTCGCTCCGAGATTTCCGGAGCCGTGCTTGCGCAGATCTACGCCACGTAGTTTGCCGGCGATGTACGCGGACGGTATCGAGCCGGCCAGATAGGAAATGATCAGGCCGACAAACGGTGCCATCTACGCGCTCTTCCGGCGCATGATGATCCGCAGCGGATTGCCGCGAAATCCCCACGCCTCGCGGAATTCGTTGTGCAGGTATCGGACGTAGTGCTCCTGCACGAGGTCGGGGTTGTTGCCGAACACCGCGATCACGGGCGGCGCCGTCTCCACCTGCGTTGCGTAGTTCAACTTGATTTCGCGACCGGCCGCCTGGGGCGGTTGCCGTCTTCCTACGATTGCCGTGAGCGTGGTATTGACCTGCGAGGTACTGATCCGCTTGTGCCGCTCTGCGTCTACCTCCAGCAGCAGCTCGAGAATCTTGGTCACGCGCTGTCCGCTGAGCGCGGATGTGAACACGAATGGAACGAACTTGAGGAACGGCGCCTTCTCCTGCGATTCCTTCTCGAACTTGGCCGCGGTGTTGTTCTCCTTCTCCTTCAGATCCCACTTGTTCACCACGACGATCAGGCCGCGTCCGCTCTCCCAGGCAAGATGCGCGATCTTCAGATCCTGGTTGTGCAGGCCCTCCGCGGCATCGAGCACGAGGACGCAGATGTCGGAGCGCTCGATCGCGCGCCGCGTTCGGAGCGAGGAATAGAATTCGATGCCATCCTCCACCTTCGACTGGCGACGGAGTCCCGCGGTGTCGACGAAGATCAGCTCGCGCCCGTGAAACATCATGGGCGTATCAATCGCGTCGCGGGTAGTTCCAGCCGTGTCGGCGACGACCAGCCGTTCCTCGCCGAGAAGTCGGTTGAACAGCGACGACTTGCCGACGTTGGGGCGGCCCACTACCGCCACGCGCAATGCGTCGGGCACTTCTTCCGCGGCGGTTGGGATCTTCTCCACCAACACGTCGAGCATGTCGCCGGAATTCTTGCCGTTGATGGCCGAGACGGGAACCGGATCCCCGGCGCCTAGCTCGTAGAACTCGTAGAAATCCGTACTGGCGGGATCATCGACCTTGTTGGCAACCAGCACCCACGGTTTCCGTGCGTCGCGCAGCAGGTCGACCACTCGCGAGTCACTCGGATGCAGCCCGATCTTCGCGTCGACAACAAGCATCAGAAGATCGGATTCCTCGATCGCCTGGAGCACCTGACGCTTGATCTCCAGGTCCATCGGAATGTGCGGGTCGTCGGTCAGCCCGCCGGTGTCGACCAGCCAGAACTGTCGGCCGTTCCACTCCGCGCGCGCGAAATGGCGATCACGGGTAGTCCCCGGCTCGTCACTCACGATGGCGCTGTTCTCACCGACTATCCGGTTGAAGAGCGCCGACTTGCCGACGTTTGGACGCCCAACAAGTGCGATGACTGGAAGGTTCACGCGAGCACCCCACTCGACTCGGATTCCAGCACGTCGATGAAGTCATAGGACGGGAAGATCGGCATCGGCAACGACTCACGCACGGCCTCGAGAGTGAAATCGTCGAGGAAGACTCCGTCGTCGTTGATCGTCTCGGCGGGAATCAACGCAATTANNCATCGTGGCGATCGCTCAGCGCTGCCATGATGTCCTTCCCAACGAGGAGACCGGCCGTTGTTATCGTCGGACCAAACAGCGAATTCTCCGCGATGATGAGCTCGAAATCGGCCCCGCTCACTTCGCGCAGCCGGTCCAGCAGCGGCTCCATGAGTGGCGCCATTGCCAACCCGGTGACCACGCCAATGCGCTGGCCATCGCGACGGGCAACGCGATCCAGGCCGCCGGCGACTCGCATGCGGAGCGAGGTCACGGACCCGACGCCATTCTCGATCTGGGCAAATTCTCCGTAGTGCTCGGGGCCAGGCAGCTCGCGCTCGGCGAGCATGTAGAGCTCGTCGGACCCGAACACCCAGGTCTCACCACGCTCTCGCTTCGCGCGCTCGCCCCAGTGCTCCACCTGAACGAGAATCGTGCGTGCTGTGTCACGGTCCATCTTCTTCCCTGTGTAGAGATGCGAGAACTGGGTGAGTCCCACCGGGACTACAGCAGCCGACAACACGGCTTCGCCCATATTCCAGAGGTCAGTGAGTGATTCTTCGAGCACAGCTTCGTCGTTCAGTCCCGGAACTACCACCATCTGGGCGTGAAACTGGATTCCACCGGCCGTCAGGCGCGAAAGCTGGGCTTTGATGTCTGGGACGCGCTGATTGTTGAGCAGGACCTTCCGCGCCTCGTGGTTCGTGGCGTGGACCGAGACGTAAAGCGGAGAAAGCCGATATTCCAGGATGCGCTCGATGTCGCGCTCCTTCACGTTGGAAAGAGTCGCGAAATTTCCGTAGGCGAATGAGAGCCGGTAATCGTCATCCCGGATGTAGAGGGGCTTCCTCAGTCCGGGCGGCAGCCCTTCGATGAAGCAGAACTCGCACTTGTTGGCGCAGCGTCGAACCGACGGCGGCTGTAGCGAGATCCCGAGCGGCTCGCCGTCGAGGCGCTCGAGCTCATAAATGACTTCTTCACCGTCGGGCTCTCGGGCTTCGATCACGAGCTCTTCGTCGGCCGTTAGAAATTCCCAGTCGAGGAAGTCCGCGAGCGGTCTCCCATTCACCGTGAGCAGCTCCGTCCCCGGCTGGATTCCGAGCTCGTCGGCGATGCTCTTTAGTTCAACTCGGGAGACCTTTACCATAGCTCAAGTAATTTAGAGCTATGGAGAGCGAAGTCAAGGAATTACCGAACTTTAGCTCTCTGAAATTCACGCTTAAGGCGTGGCGTTTCCGTTACACCGGGGCGGTTGCCGCAAGCGACTCCAGGAGCTTCCGCGCGCGCTCCGCGTTGAACCCGGGCAAGCTGGCGATTGCCTCCTCGCTCGCGTCCCGGACTCCCTGCACGCTCCCGAATTCCTTGAGCAGCTGGCGCCGCTTTACCGGCCCGATCCCCGGCACCTTGAGAAGCTCGGACGTCACGGTCCGCATCGACCGGCGCTTCCGGTTGTAGGTGACGGCGAAGCGGTGGGCTTCGTCCCGCGCCTGCTGCAACAGCCTAAGCCCGGGCGAGCGTCTCGAGAGCCTGAGAGGCTCTTCCCGGCCCCAGATGAACACTTCCTCGTCCCGCTTGGCGAGGCTGATCAACGGACGATCGCTTAGCCCGAGCTCCACGAGCGCGGCGTGGGCNNTGACCCTTGCCTCCGTCGATGACGATCAGGTCGGGGAGCGGCTTTTCCTCTTTCAAGCGCCGCTCGAAGTACCGGCGAACGACCTCCTGGATCGAGGCAAAGTCGTCCGTGCCCTCCACGGTCTTCACCTTGAACTTTCGGTACTCGCCCCTCTTCGCCCGCCCGTTCTCGAACCAGACGCAGGAGCCCACTGTATCGGTGCCCTGGGTGGTCGAAATGTCGAAGCAAACGAGCGACCGCGGCAGACGCTGGAGTCCCAGCTCCCTGCCCAGCTCATAGACCGGATCCCCGGCGCGCTCGTCAGCCTCCATCGATGAGAGCTTGAGCTCCTCTAGCAGGTGACGCGCATTCTGCTCGGCCAAGGCAATGAGATCGCGCCTTGGCCCGCGCTGGGGAATCAGAATCCTGCTATCCGGCAGCGCCTGCTCGATCAGCTCGCGATCCGGGAAGTCGAACGGGAGCAACAGCTGTCGCGCTCTCTCCTGCATCCCGAAGTAGCTACCGGCGAGAAAGATAGGCATGACGTCGGCGTCGTCTTCCCCCTCGATATTCGTCAGAAAGCGCTGCTCTCTCGACAATAACTTTCCGCCCCTGATGCGCAGCACTGTGACACAGGCATCGTCGCCGTCGCGGGCGTAACCGATCACGTCGCGATCACCGCCTTCCACCTCGAGCACGACGGTAGGCTCTTCCATTTGCTCCAGGTGGTGGAGGGCGTCGCGCAGTTCCGCGGCGCGCTCGAAGTCGAGTTGCTCGGACGCGAGATCCATCCGCTCCTTCACGCGGCGCACGACTTCCTCCGGACGCCCAGACAGGAAGAGCACGACCTCGTCGATCATCGTGCGGTAGTTCTCCTGCGATTGCGCCAGTATGCAGGGCGCCTTGCAGCGCTTGATGTAGTAGTCGAGACAGGGCCGCTCCGGCATCTGGGCCGGCATGTCGTAGTTGCAGCTTCGCACCGTGAAGATTCTCTTCACAACGTTGAGCGAGCGGCGCATCGCGCCCACATCGGTATAGGGACCGAAGTAGCTCGCTCCGTCGTCCTCGAGACGGCGCGTCACGAACACTCTCGGGAATGGCTCCTGTACCGTCACCTTGATGTACGGATACGACTTGTCGTCCCGCAGTGCGATGTTGAAACGCGGGCGGTACTCCTTGATCAGGTTCGCTTCGAGGATGAGCGCGTGCGCTTCGGTAGGGACGACGATCGTCTCGAGGTCTGCGATGAGGCCGACCAGATGCCGCGTTTTGGGATTCTCGAGCTGGTCGTTGGCGAAATAGCTGCGCACGCGAGAGCGCAGGCGCTTGGCCTTGCCTACATAGAGAGTAGTCCCATCCCTGCCCTTCCAGAGATAGACCCCGGGTCCTTCAGGCAGATGTGGAAGTTTTGTCGCAACGGCATCGGGGACGGGCAGCATGTGTAATTATACCACCCGCGTAAAGCCTGGTTCACTTCGGACGAAGCGCCAGGTTGAAGAGTCGTCTGCCGCGGTCGAACACGTTTTTCGCCTCCGGAATTCCGAATGCGGCAGTGATGCCGAGATATGCAAGTCCGTAAACGCACAACAGAGCCAGGGCCATCAGCTTCGACTTGACGACGGTGTCGTGCGTGGAAAGAATCAGGGAGCCGCGGTCCACTATCAGCTTGTACGCCCACGGAATTGCTGCCGCGGTGAGCGCTGCTCCCCACAGGCGCGCCATCCGAGCCGGCACCAGGCGGGTGCGGCCAATTCTCTTGTCCATCTCGCGACGTAGCAGGTAGAACTCCACCCACCCCGCGAGTCCCGCCGACGCCGTGAGGCCCGCCGCGCCAAGCTTGCGGTCGAGACCGAGCAGGCCCGGCAGTACGAGCGCGAAGAAATATCCCAGTCCCGTCGTCAGGATCACGCGGACGACCGCGTAGCGCAGCGGGGTTTTCGTATCGCGCATCGCGTAGAACGTGGACGAGTACAGGCGGCCCATAGTCGACGCGAGTAGTCCGACGGTCGAGCCGATCAGGATCTGCCAGACCCAAATAGTGTTGCCGCGCTGAAATTTCCCGCTCTGGAACACCAGCAGGACGATGAGGTCGCCTAGAGCGAGGAAGGCAATCGCGCTTGGGACGATGAAGTACGCAATCCGGTCAAGTCCATCGCTGAGCCGCCCACGCAGGTACGCGCCGATCTCCGCCGTGNNCCCGAAAAGGCTGATCGGCAGGACGTATATCGCCTGCGCATACGTGAATGACGAGACGGCTCCATTCCCGAGATAGCTGGCGAGCCACGCATCAACGTAGGCACTGAGCTGGACGACACCCCTTCCCACGAAGGCGGGGCCGAAATTTCGGAATACGTTCCGAACGCTGTCCGCGGCCGCAGTCAACCGCGGTCTCACGCCGGGCGCAAGCGACAAGACCTGGGGAACCTGAATCAGGAACTGGAGCGCGCTCCCCACGACGGAGCCGTAGGCGAGATAGATCGCGAGCTGAACCTCGCTGTGCCCCTTATGGAAGAAGACGAGCGTGGACACCATCGCCAGATTCCAGATCACGGGCGCGGTGTACGACATGAAGAAGCGGCGGTGACTGTTGAGGATTCCGAGGCACCACGCGGAGAACACCAGAAGTCCGGCACCAGGAAACAGGATTCTGGTGAGCCGCACCGTCAGGTCCCGCTTCTCACCGGTGAAGCCGTTGGCGATGATCGCGACGAGCCACGGCGCCGTGAGCACTCCGAGTAGCACGATGACCGCTGACGCGACGGCCAGCATTCCGGCCACTGCGCCAGCGAGGCGAGTCGCTTCCTTCTCGTCATCCCTTCCCAGGAGTCCCGCATACTCGGGAATGAATGAGGCCGAGAGCACGCCTTCTCCGAACAGATTCTGCAGCAGGTTTGGAATGCGGAACGCCGCGTTGAACGCGTCAGCGGCGAGACCTGCCCCGAGGTAGCGCGCCATCATCGTTTGCCGGATCAGTCCCGCCAACCGACTCAGAAGAATTCCGGACCCGACGAGAAAAGCCGCGCCTTTCGACCGATCGAACGCCTGAGCGGGCGTGCGTGGCGTCGCCCGCCGTTCGATTGGCGTAGCGGCTGCGGCTACTTCATCAGCTTCGGGCGGGAGGAACGGCGGGAGCGATCGATCCTCTTCCTCCTGGTCTTCCCCGTCGGTCACGATCGCCCTCGCGCCGGAACGGCTTCCTGGAGCGATCGGGATCGGACCTGTGTTCCGACAAGCCGTCTTGCGTGCTCACGCGCTTCACCGAGCATTTCGTCGCGAAGTGCCGTCCCATAGCGCGCAAGAAGTGGCACGAAATTGAGGCCTCGCTCCTGCGGCTTTCCGATAGGATGGAGCGACCCGCGCGCCGTAGCGATCTCCTGCATGATGTCGGCGTGCTGTTTCTTGGCGGCAGCGACGAGCCTACGCTCGAACCGCTCGAGGCGCCGCATCATGTTCGCACGCAATCCTCCAGTCACGGCCGGACTCACCGGTGCGCGTTCTTCAGCGACCGCCTCGCTCAGCTCGTCGAGTTGTTTGTCGAGTAGCGCGCGCGTGGCATTCAACTCGTCGAGCACGCGCTCGGGCAGATGCGCTCGCGCCACTCGCGTCTCCACCTCGTGTGGGTCGGCGAAATCTTCGGGACGCAAATGGAGCTTCTCGAGAATTTTCCCGACGTGCGGCTCGATGATCGTGCACGACCATCGCGGAATTATCGTTGGCCTTGGAACGCCCAAGGCGTCGGCTATCGGGGCGACCTGCGCGAAGTACGCGATCTCGCCGGCGCCACCGACGTACGCCACGGTGGGCAGGAGGCGCCGCTCCACCACGGGACGCAACAGCACGTTTGCCGAGAGCACGAGATCATCGCGGCGCGCGGCATCGGCCGCCTGCGCGAGCGGCACGCGCTCCTTCACGCCGATCGTGCTGCGGAAGACCAGCGAGAGGCGCGGCACACGAGCGACCTGCGCGCGGAAGCCCGCGCGCTCGATGGAAACGCCGCGCAGCGCGACGGCCTCGTCGATCATCGCCGCGCGGTTCAGCGCCTCGACGAGCGTCGGCCGGGCGGCCGAGCGAACCGCGGGATGCCACGCGTCGAGCACGGCGATCCCCAGCGGCTCGAGGATCGCGCGGAGCAGCTGCACGTACGCGCCACCGACGGTGGCGTCCTGATGATAGGCCGCGCGCAAGGCCGCGAGCACGTCCGACTGCGACGCCGATCCTGCGGCGTCGGTGAGCATCGCGATCTGGGCAGACGTGTCGCCTGCGGGCAGCTGCGACATCACGAGACCTTCCGGTCCCTGCCGCTCGATAGCGATGCGGCGGCATTCGGTGCCAAATGAGACGACGGTCGAGCTCGCCTCGTCAAAATCCGAATCGTCCGTCGCGGCCCAGAAGACCGGCGCGACGGGAACGCCGATCTCGCGCTCCAGCCGGTTGGCGAACTCGAGCGCGGAGATCGCCTTCAGCCACGTGTACCCGGGGCCGCCGAAGAGCCCCGGCTGCTGCCCCGTCGTCACGACCACGCCGCGGCCCG
>PKVB01000219.1 GCA_003131365.1 Gemmatimonadota bacterium
GGCGAAGCGGCAGGCGAGAGCTCCCGAAGAGGACACCCTCGCCGACCAAGCGCAGAGATGCAAGTCGAAGCGGTCGCGCCTCTAACCTGGCGGCCAAGTCATAAGCCGCCCGCCGAGCAGATGCAGGTGCAGATGATCCACGCTCTGACCCCCGTCCTTACCCGTGTTGATCACAGTCCTGTACCCGCTCTTCGCGATCTTCTCCTGCCGCGCGATCGCCGACGCGAGCGAAACCATCTGGCCCAACAGGTACGAGTCGGCCGTGTCATCGAGCGAAGCGATGTGCTTCTTCGTGATTATCAGAATGTGAACGGGCGCCTGCGGATTGAGATCGCGAAACGCCGCGATTTCCTTGTTGTTCGCTAGCATCTGGGCGGGGACCTCCCCGCGCGCGATCCGACAGAAGATGCAGGGGTCAGACATTGGATTGCCTCGATGTTACTTGCGATGCGGCGGCGATCGCCACCGCGGCCATACCCGCGGTCTCAAAACGTAGCGTGCTCGACCCAAGCTTCACAGGGAGAAACGCGGCGCCGATGAAGAGATCCCGCTCCGCCGGCTCCATTCCGCCCTCTGGTCCGAGAGCGATCGTGATCGGAATGTGCATCGGAACGCCTGCAATCGGCTCTCCATCCTTCGTGAGCAGAAGGCGCGTTCCAAGCGGCGCGGCCGAAATGGCGCGTTCGACGGTCGCCTCCGGAAACATGTCGGGCAGCCATCCGCCGCCACTCTGAATGAGCGCCGCGGTCATGCGCGCAAGCACCTTCGCCTGGAACGTCGGGCCCTCGCCGCGCGGCGACACGCTCTTCGAGCGACGCCAGATCACCGGCCGCCAGCTCGTCACACCCAGCTCCACCACCTTCTCCGCCAGCCACAGCATCCGCTCCCTGTCGGCGACGGGCGCGAGCAGATGGATCAGAGCGGGACGCGGTATCTCGCTCGTCTCGCTCACGTCGACGAGCGCCGAACTTCTTGAGACCTTTACCAGCGTGCCGACCGCGGCTCCGCCCGCGCCGTCACGGAGCGCGATGCAATCGCCGACCGCGACCCTCGCGACGCGGATATGATGCGCGGCCTCGTCCGACAACGTCACCGTGCCACCGACGACGAGCGGCTCCGCGGCGAAGAACGTCGCTACCGCGGTGCTATCTGTACACTCCACCAGGCGTCCTCCGTGTCTTCGCGCTCGATCACCCAACCACCGGCATCCAGCTCGGACACCATCGCGGTGCGCTCTTCGCTAAGAATTCCGGCCAGAATCGCCTGACCTCCGCTCGCGAGCGACGACTTTATCATCGGCAGCATCGCGATGAGTACCGACGAGATGATATTCGCGATCACCACCCGCACCGGGGCAAGCAGTGGGAGAAGTGTGGTCGCGTCGCCTTCGATCACCTCGACGCGCTCGCCCACCGAGTTGGTAAGGACATTCTCATCGGCGTTCCCGATGGAATCGTGCTCGATCTCGATGGCCGCAACACGCGCGGCGCCGAGCTTGACGGCGGCAATCGAGAGAACCGCGCTGCCGGCACCGAGATCTGCAACGAAATCTCCGCGACGTACGACGCCCTGCATCAGTCGCATTGCGCCACGCGTGCTCGGATGCTCCCCGGTTCCAAACGCCATCACCGGGTCGACGATGACGGTCGTCTCAGGATCGAGACCGCTGGCGAGCCACGGCGGGGCGATAACGAGCCCGCCGACCTGGTGCGCCGATATCGACGCGCGCCACTGCGAGTAATCGGTGTCGGGCGAATCCGCGATCGCGATGTCGGCGCGCGGATCGGCTCGCATCACGGCGCTGCGAATTTCATCAATGTGCGCGCCCGCTGGAAAATGCGTGACCACCGCCACGCCGTCTTCCTGAACTCCCTGCGACCCGGACTCGAAGAGCGCCGCGATCACTCCGTCGCGGTTGGACTCGGGAGTGATTCGCAGCGAGATCCAGCTCACGCGCCCAGCGATTCTCTGATTTTCGACCAGAGTCCCTTTGGTCGCGCGGGAGGCACTATCTGCACTTCGCTGAGGCGGCGAATGAGCGCCGACTCTTCGTCGCTGAGATTCTCCGGGGTCCAGAGCTGCAGCCTTACGTGCAGGTCGCCAAAGGAGCTGGAGTTGATCCTCGGCAAGCCGCGACCGCGAAGATTGAACACCTGCCCGCTTTGAGTCCCGGCGGGGACTTGCAGCATCACACTCCCGGAAACCATCGGCGCATCGACGTTGGCGCCGAGCGCGAGCTGCGCGTAGGTCACGAGGACTTCAGTGTAGAGATCTTCCCCGTCCCGTTCAAAGCGCGGATCTTCCTCCACCTCAAAGACGACACGGATGTCGCCCCGCGGGCCACCGCGCGGTCCGACCTGGCCGACGCCGCGCATAGTCATGTACTGGCCCGTTGAGACTCCGGCGGGGATGCGAATAAGCAACTCTTTCTCCGCTCTGAGCCTCCCCTCACCTTTGCATTTCTTGCACGGCAACGAGATCACCGTTCCCTCACCGGAGCAGGTGGGACACGGCGCGACGCTCACGACCTGGCCGAAAAAGGAGCGTTGCGAGCGACGCACTTCTCCGGTCCCGCGGCATGCACTGCACGTGACGGGTGACGATCCCGGCTCGGCCCCTCTTCCCTGACAGTGATCGCACGGCTCGAGCAGACGCACCGTGACCGTCTTCTCGGCGCCACTCGCGACTTCGACCAGCGTCATCGGCATCGTGATGTCAATGTCCCTTCCGGCGCGCGGGCCCGACTCACGTCCGCCGCCTCCGCCGAACAGGTCGCCGAATCCGCCGAGTCCTCCGAGGTCGCGCATGAAGATGTTCAGCGCTTCCGACAGATCGACATGGTGGAATCCGGCCGCGCCGCCCCGCAATCCGGCCTCGCCGTAGCGATCGTACAGCGCGCGCTTGCCGGGATCGCGCAAAACGTCGTACGCCTCGGTGATGCTCTTGAACCTCTCCTCGGCTTCCTTCGACCCGTTGTTGCGGTCGGGATGGTACGTCATCGCCAGCTTGCGATACGCCAACTTTATGTCTGCATCGCTGGACCCACGCGCGACGCCAAGCGTTTGGTAAAAATCAGCCATGTGTCCTTGAATTCTCCTTCAACAGATCCGTCACCAGCTCGGACGTGTGTGTCACGAGCGAGATGACTTTGTCATACGGCATTCGGGTCGGTCCAATCACGCCGATCACTCCGCTCAACGGTCCCGCATGGTACGACGCCGTCACCACGGTGAAGCTTGCGAGCTTCGGGTCGTTGTGCTCGTTGCCGATTGTGATCGATACCCCTCCCGTCTCGCTACGACGACGAAGCAGCTCGCCGAGTTTCTCGCGCGTCTCGGTGAGCGCCACCAGCTTCCGCATGTTGTCGACATTGGCAAACTCCGGCTGCTCAGCGAGAACCGATGCCTGGCCAAGTAGAACGGTGTCGTCATCGGACTCGATCGCGCTATCGAAAAGCTGCTCGCCCTCTTCGATGAAGACGTTGAGAAGATCCGACGCGTCGCGCGTCGGTCCGACGTCGCGGAGCCTGTCGCCCAGCGATGAGCGGATCTGCCGGAGAGTGAGCCCCGCCAGCCTGTCATTGAGAACGCGCGTGACCTCGGCGATGGCCGCGTCGGCGATCTCGCCATGCACGTCGACGAAGATAGTCCTGACGGCGCCGGCCGAGAGTGTGAGCGCGACGAGCAAACGCTCGGACGAAAGGCGAATCAGCTCCACGCGCTCCAGAATCGCGTTGTCGAGGCGAGGACCGAGCGCGATTCCCAGCTCCTGCGTGATCACGCCGAGACTCTGGGCGGCACGCCGAAGAATGGCTTCGACGGCTGAGCCGCCGGTCGTGATCTGAGCATTGAGCCGGCGCCGCTCGGTTGCCCCGGGCGGCGGGATCGGGATCAGCGAGTCGACGTAGACGCGATACGCGACGTCGGTCGGCACTCGGCCGGCCGATGCGTGCGGGTGGTAGAGGTATCCCTTCTCTTCCAGGTCGCTCATCGTGTTACGGATGGTGGCTGGGGAGACGTTGAGCCCGAACTTATGGGCGAGACTCCTCGAGCCGGCCGGCTGAGCCGTTTCGACATAGGTTTGGATTACGGCTTCAAGAACGCGGCGCTCGCGCTCGTTCAGACCCGGCAGCGACATGGGCTTAAATATAGCAATGACTAGGGTTTGGGCCTACGCTCGCACTCAGCGGCCGTCCTCTTTGCGCAGCGAGGTCAGTCGCCAGACTATCGAGGCGGAGCCATCCAGTCGCGGTGAGCCGGACCCGCGGGTCTTCGTGGGGCTGGTCGATCACTGCCCAACCGGCCGCTTCCCAGGGTTCAATACGCCCCACCTCGTGCTCGGCGATCGCGAGCCCGCGCCTGGTGCGGAGCCCTAGGTAGACGTCCTCGGTCACTCGATTCTCATCGGTCAGCTTCTCTTCGCCGGCTATCACCGTCTGGCCCACCCCGAGACGTCGAATCCATTCCGAGTACGCCGAAACATTCCATCGGCGACTCGCGCCATCGAACGAGTGCGCGGATGGTCCGACTCCGGCGTAGGACGCGCCAGTCCAGTATGCCGAGTTGTGCCTCGACGTCATTCCCGGGCGCGCAAAGTTCGAGACCTCGTAGTGGTCGTAACCCGCCGCGGTCATCATCGCGTGGGCGCACAGAAATTCCTCTTCGTAGTTCTCTTCGCTTCCCTGCACGGTCACTCCGCGGTCGGCCCAACGCGCAATTGGAGTCTGCGCCTCGACGGTCAGGCCGTAGAGCGAGAGGTGGGCGGGCTGGAGATCGAGTGCGCGAAGGAGGTCGCTTTCCCACGACCTTCGGAGGTGGGGTGGCAGCGCGAAGATCAGGTCGAGGGAAATGTTGTCGATGCCGCCCCGCCGCAGAGTGTTGACCGCCTGGCCGATCTGCGAAGCGTCGTGGGTTCTGTGCATCCATTTGAGCGCCGCATCATCGAAGCTTTGCGAGCCGAGTGAGACGCGATTTACGCCGGCGGACACCCAGTGGGCGACGGCCATGTCGTTCACATCGTCCGGATTCGCTTCGATCGTTATCTCGGGCGCGTCCGCGATCCGGGCGCGGTCCCGGACGGCTGCGAGGACGTCGCCAATGCCAACTCCTCCGAGCCGGGACGGAGTCCCGCCGCCGAGGTACACCGTGTCGAGGATCGTGCCGTCCAGATCCTGTCGCAGGCCATCCAATTCCGTTCGGAGGGCCGTGAGGTACTCGTTGACGGGGGTTGTGGCTCGCACGGCGATCGAGAAGTCGCAGTAGGAGCAGCGCCGGGCGCAGAACGGGATGTGGATGTAGAGATGACGCGGGGGCATAAATGAATATAGGCCCGGTGGACCGCCAACCCATATTCCCGTCGCTCGCCGCACACGCGTTCGCAGCGCGTGTGTCGTGTCACGCTCCTGTGGCACCCTGTGCGCGTGGTGAAACTGGTAGACACCCTGCGCTGCGAACGCAGGGCCTTCGGGCATGCGGGTTCGAATCCCGCCGCGCACAAGGGGCGATTTATGATGTTGTCGAAAGCGCAATCGAGCTATATGTTGTCGACAGACCTATCGAGCTATAATCAGCTACGTTCGCAGCGTAGGGCTGGGTTGTCGCCAGAGGAGACCGGGAACAAGCGCCCGGTCTCTTTTTTTGTTGTCAGGCAGCTCGCATTCGCGTTGTAGTCGCCCGAACCGGCTTTCCGTGATCACTGGCCAGGTACTCTGGCTGTGGCCTTTTCAGCGACGACGAATCTCGCCGGCGAGCGAGCACTCGACGAGTCCCATGATCTCGAGGGACGTGATGGCCGCCAGGCATTCCGCGATCGTCAGATCGGTGGCGGCGGGCAGTGCGTCGGTGTCCACGAATCCTCCGGCGATCGCGTCCCAAATCTTCTGCTCGGATTCGGGCAATAGCGGCCGCGGCGGGACGACCGGCGGCGCCGAGACGCCGAGTAGGGCGAGCGCGTCTTCAGGCGCGGCGATGAGGACGGCGCCATCTCTCAGGAGCTGATTGGATCCTCGGCTCTGGTCCGAGTCGATCGGCCCCGGAACCGCCGCGACGACCCGTCCGAGCTCGAGCGCTTGGGCAGCCGTGTTGAGGGCGCCGCTCCTGAACCCGGCTTCGACGACGATCGTGACCGGAGCGAGGGCCGCGATGATCCGGTTTCGCCTCGGAAAGGAGCCGGGGCCAGCCTTCGCTCCAGGCGGATTCTCCGAGACCACGATCCCGTGCTCAGCGATCGCACGATGGAGGAGGCGGTGGCCAACCGGATAGGGGACGTCGACGCCGGTCCCCAGAACCGCGACCGTGTTCCCACCCTCCTCCAACGCCGTTCGATGCGCGGCGGCATCGATCCCCCGCGCCATCCCGCTCACGACCGAGACGCCTCCGCGGACGAGCGCGCGCGTCAGGGTTCGGGTGATTCGCTCGCCGTAGGCGGTCGAGCTCCGGGTCCCGACGATCGCGACGCGCGGCCTCGAGAGCGCCGAGGTCCGCCCGATCACGTGCAGCTCACGCGGCGGCTGGGCGAGATCCAGAAGCTCGGCCGGGTACTCGGATGACTCCGGCGTCCAACACTGAACCTGCATTTCCGATGGTGTCGGAGGTGCTTGAAGTGTCGGCATTCAAACTCAGGGAAGACTTAGAGTTACATCCTCAGGCCTGACACTCTGCTTGAGACGGAGAAGCTCCGTCCACCACGCCGATGTGAGCCCATCCAATCCTTCGCGCGCGGCCGCGCTGATCGCGAAAAGTCCGAACGCTCCCGGCGCCTGGATGGGCGGCGCGTACTCCTCGCCCAGGAGATCCATCTTCGTGAAAACCACGCAGTGCGGCTTGGCGGCAAGGTCGGGCGAATACTCCGCGATCTCGCGCCTCAGCTGGTCGTACTCCGCCTGCCAGTCCATCGCGTCTATCGGGATCAGGAACGCCAGGATCCTCGTCCGCTCGATGTGCCGGAGGAACTGGAGGCCCAGTCCCTTACCCTCGTGGGCTCCTTCGATGATGCCCGGAATGTCCGCGACCACGAAGGTCCGATGGTCGGACAGTTGAACCACACCGAGGTTGGGCTGGAGCGTCGTGAAGGGATAGTCGGCGATCTTGGGGCGAGCGGCGGAGATCACTGAAAGGAGCGTGGACTTCCCCGCGTTCGGCTGCCCAACGAGTCCCACGTCGGCGATCAGCTTGAGCTCCATCTCGATGGTGTGGACCACACCCTCCTCGCCCGGCTGCCACTCCCGCGGTGACTGGTGGGTCGGCGTCGCGAAGAACGAGTTCCCCTTCCCGCCCCGTCCACCGGGAGCGATCACCACCTCCTGGCCATCTTCCAGGATCTCGGCGAGGATCTCCTTGGTCTCGTTGTCGCGCAAAATCGTTCCCGGCGGCACCGGCATGATGATGTCGGCGCCCCCCCGGCCGCTCTTGTTCGACCCCATCCCGTGCTCGCCGCGCTCGGCGATCCACTTGTCGCGGTAGGTGTAGTCGAGCAGCGTCGCCAGGTTGGAGTCGCCGCGGACGATGACGCTCCCGCCGCGCCCACCTTCGCCGCCGTCGGGCCCGCCCATTGGGGTGCGCCACTCGCGGCGGAACGACGTGCAGCCCGATCCACCGGTACCGCCTTCGACTCGGATTACTACGCGATCAATGAACACTTACGGCCTTATAGGAAGGATTGGCGAGCCATCTACTCTACCGCAACCTTATGCAATAACTGGCGGTACCTCACCAAATCATCCCGCGAAATCAAATCGCTGAGCGCATCCAGAACTGCGCCAACCTCGCCCGCAGACGACCCAGCATTGAGCGCTCCCCGAAGATGCGAATGAAGCTGCCGCTGCTGCCCCGACACCGCGCACGCTGCAACCACGCACAGCTCGCGGGTGCGAAGGTCCACCCCGGGCCGCGACAGCACTTTGCCGTAGCCGTCGACGATCATCCACTCGTCGAGCGCGGGGTGAAGCTCTCGAATGTTCCGCCGCAGCTTTTCGTAGTGGTCTCCGTACACGATCGCGCAGGTCTCCTCGCCCCGCGCCCTCCAGAAACCAAGATCACCCACTGACGCCTCGGCGTCTTCAGGCGGTGCGGGCCGGCCGAATATGGCCCGCCACGTCCGGGCCGCGTTGAGTGCGCGCGGGAATCCCGCGAACAGATACGACTGGAGAATTATCTCCTCGACGGCGACAGGATCGACTTCGTCTATGGCATCGGACATGACGGCTCGCACTTGGCCCTCCGGCGAACCGGCGATCGCGCCCGCGATCCTTACCAGTTTTCTGAGACCGGCCTCGAGTGGAGCAACGTTAGTCCGGGCTTCCGCTCCGGATGTCATCAGGCGTCGGCACCCATCATCGCTTCACGCGACATCAGCCCGCATCGTAACCTCTCCTACGGACTCTCCCCGCGTGTTCTTGACGGGCTTGTGCGTCATCTCCGCCAGCCTGGCCGGCAGCTGATCCGGCAGCGCGCCGATCTCCTGCAGCAGACGAAGGAGCGCGGGCACCTGCGCGCGTTGCGCTCCGTCTTCCACCTTGATCGCGATCCCGATGCCGCGCTCCGGCAAGAGCGCGCAGTGCACGCCTTCCGCGCCAACCTTCGACACCACTCGGCCGTTCGTCTCCGCGATCAGAGCGGAGTCGAAGCGATCGGTGCCGCCGACGAGGAATGGATTGTTGCTCATCGCGGTCACTACCCGCTGCGGGTACTCTTCGCCCCGCGCGGCGGCGACGGCAAAACGCGAGTACGCCCGCGCCATCCGTTCGAGCGTCATTCCGAAGACGACGACTCCGCAGCCATCCACCGCCTGGGTGATCTTCCCGCAGGGAACCCCGGTCCAAAGCGAGATCTCGTGCAGAATCGCGCGCTGCACGTTGTGCTCGCGCCCCTCGTAGCCGCGGGTCGCCCAACCCTTCCGACGCGCCATCGCCAGCATCGCCGAGTGCTTGCCGGAGCAGTTGTTGTGAAGTCGCGTGGGGCGGTCGCCCGACTCGCGGACTATTTTGGCACCGCGCTGCGAGGACGGATCGTGTGGGCCGCAGGCGAGATCTCCCTCTTCGAGCCCAATGTCGCGGAGCATTTTCTCGACGATGGCGATGTGCTCCGGCTCCCCTCCGTGAGACGCGCACGATATCGCGAGCTGTTCCTCACCCCACCCGAGCGCATCGAATCCGCCGGAGCCGAGGAATGGAAGGACCTGGAACGGTTTGGCGCAGGAGCGCCAGTAGGTGAACGAGTTCGCATCGCGGGCGGTGCCAAGCAGCTCGTCGCCATCCCCAACCACGGCGGCGTGTACTCGATGCTCCGACTCGGTTCCTTCCCCGCGGGTGACTGCAACATCGATTTCGTACGTCTTGATCACATTCCAAGGTAATCTGTCGGCGACTAGAATACCTTAATCTGAAACAGCCCCGGTGTGTAGCGCCTCGGATCGCGACGAACTTCCACGAGAACGTTATTCAGCTCGGTGACGGTCTTCACCAGCTGGTCGTACAGCTGCTGGTCGGTGAACAGCTTCTGCATGGTGCCCTTCCCGCTCGCCATCACGTTCATGAGCGNNAGCGAGTCGGCGCGCGAGACGACGCTCACCAGGTGAACGTAGAGCGTGTCGTCGTGAAGCAGTTTGCCGACGGACCCGTTACCCGAATTGATCTGGGAGATCAGCGTGTCAGTGGACGCGAGCGTGCGATTCAGGCTGTTGTAAAGCTGGGGATCGTCGAGGAGCCGCCCGATTGTTCCCCTCGGATTCTCGAGTCTCGCCATCAGCGAGCTCGTGCGCGACAGCGTCGAGTTGAGCTGGTCGTACAGCTGCCGGTTCGTGACGAGCTGGCCGAGCGTCCCCTCTCCGCGGTTGATGCTGTTGGTGACTTTGCTCAGATCCTGCGTGAGTCGGACGACTTCGCCGATCGCGGCCGATGCCTGCTGCACCACGGCTTCGTAGTCGATTGACGGAGCGATGGGGAGCGTGTCACCCTCATGAAGCGCGCGATACTTGGGCGTGCCGACGGTGATGTCGAAGACTTTGTCGCCGAGGAGTCCCATCGTCTTGATCCTCGCGCGTGAATCCTTGCGCACCTGCTCCCGGAGGGCGCTGTTGACTTCGATGATCAGCTCGAGATTGCGCGTCGTATCGGCGTCGACCGGCAGGAACCTGATGTCCTTGATGCTCCCGGCGAGCTGTCCCGCGACCGTGACAGGGCCACCGATGCGCATCCCGGTGGCGCTCGCGACGTAGGCCACCAGGCGATAGCGCTTTCCGAACAGGTTCCCGGCATCGCCCAGTTTGAGAATGGCGACGCCAATGATGATGAGCGCTACGAGTATCAGCACTCCCACCTTGAGCTGGTCCCAGGTTATGAACGACGATCGCTTCATCGGCTAAAAAGTTTCACCGGCGTTAACGTGTTCTGCGAGAGCAAGTATCACCGGAATCAGAGTGTTCTGCGAGAGAGAGTATCACCGAAATCAAAGTATTCTGCGAGAGAGAGTATCGTCAAACGGTTAGAATCCGCCCAGGAATTCGCGGATGTAAGCATCTTCGCTGCCGGTCATCTCTTCGGGGGTGCCGAAGAATCCAATGTGATGGTTGGCGAGCAATGCGATCTTGCTCGCCATGCGGAACGCCGATCTGATGTCGTGCGAAACGACGATGCTGGTGACGCCAAGCTCGCGCTGAAGCTTGAGGATAAGGTAAGTAATTGTGGCCGTCGTGAGCGGATCGAGGCCCGACGTCGGCTCGTCGTAGAGCATGATCTCCGGATTGTTGGCGAGGCCGCGCGCGATGCCTACGCGCTTCTTCATTCCGCCGGATAGCTCCGACGGCATCTGATCGTTCACCTTGTCGGGCTCGAGATCCACGAACTGGAGCTTCTCGCGCACGCGAGCCTCGATCTCTTCCTCCGTGAGAACGGTGTGCTCTCGCAACGGATACGCGACGTTCTCGTAGACGGTCATCGAATCGAACAGGGCCGCGCCCTGGAAAACCATCCCCATCTTCTGGCGGACCTTGAGAGCATCATCGAACGTGAGATCGACGATGTCCTCGCCGTCTATGAGCACCCTGCCCTTGTCCGGGACGAGAAGGCGCAGCAACAGCTTGAGAATCGTCGACTTTCCCGTGCCCGATTCGCCGACGACGACGATGGTCTCGCCCCTCTTTGCGTCGAATGAGATGTTCTCGAGAATCGGCTCTTCGAACGCCAGGGAGATGTTCTCGAGCGTGATGACCTGTTCCTGCGGCGACCTAACGCCTTGCTTGGTCTCCTTCTCTGCGCTGTCCTCGGCCACTTCCTCGAGCTCGGTCCTGATCGCGGCGCGTACCCGTCCGGAATCGTGCGCGCGACGAGGCATGGCGGTCTCGTCCTTGTCGCTCGGATGGCGCCTCTCGTCCCCTTTGCGGCGGCGGTCTTCTTCGTCGGTCATGGGAACAGCACGAGGATGATCTGCGTGAGGAAGTAGTCGACGACCAGGATCAGAATGCTCGCCGTGACGACGGTGCGGGTGGTCGCGTTGCCGACACCTTCGGTGCCGCCCGTGGTGTTCAATCCGTGATAGCAGGCGACGAGCGAGATGATGCCGCCGAAGACGAATGGCTTGGCAAGCCCCTGAATGAAATCATTCGGGATGTAGTGGAGCGTGAAGCCGCCCGAGAGTATCTGCTCGAACACCGTTCGCCAGTACAGCGATGCGGGCTTCCCGAGGTAGAACATCGCGATGATGCTGCCGCCGAGAATCCCGACGAAATCGTTGATGACAGTCAACACCGGCAACATGATGAGACTGGCGAGGACGCGTGGCGTGACGAGCTTCTTGATGGGATCCGTGCCCAGCGTGTTGAGCGCGTCGATCTGCTCGGTCACGCGCATCGACCCGAGCTGCGCGGCGATTCCCGACCCGACGCGTCCCGCCACCATCAGCCCCGCCAGCACCGGCCCCAGCTCGCGAATCATCGAGCCGGCGATCAGTCGTCCGATGTAGTCGCTCGCGCCGAATGTCTGCAGCTGCACCGCCGACTGGAGCGCCAGCACCATTCCGGTGAAGAACCCGGTGAGGAGGACGATGCCGATGGATCCGACGCCAATCGCGTCCATCTGCTGGAAGAGGTCCCCGGTATAGAACGGCTTGACGAAGATGAAGCCAAGCGCCTTCCCTGCCAGGACGAAGAACTCCTGCAGTGATTGCACCACGCGTTTCGCCGCGTTGTTGAATCTTTCGAGGATCAAATGATAGGCGTCATGGTTAGAGCGGAGCGTACCGCTCAACGGGCTGGTGAGGCAAGGGGTAGCGCTCCCCGCGCGGTTGGTACCGGGTTAATTTGGGGCTAGTACCGTACTACAACAAACAGCAAAAGAACGGGCGGGAGGCG
>PKVB01000083.1 GCA_003131365.1 Gemmatimonadota bacterium
CGCTGCGTCGGCCTGATCACGGTGAAGGACATCCTGAAACGGCGGCAGTATCCGATCGCGGCGAAGGACGAACACGGGCGACTGCTCCTGGCGGCGGCGATCGGCGCGACGGGCGCGTATCTCGATCGCGCGCGCTCTCTCGTCGAGGCCGGAGTGGACGCGCTCGTGGTGGACACCGCGCACGGCCATCACAGGAACGTACTCGACGCGACCGCCGCGGTGCGCGAGGCGTTTCCGAACGTGCAGTTGATCGCGGGGAACATCGCGACGCGCGCGGCGGCGGCGGCGCTCGTCGAGCGCGGCGTGGACGGCGTGAAGGTCGGCGTGGGTCCCGGCTCGATCTGCACGACCCGCATCGTCACCGGCGTGGGCGTGCCGCAGCTGACGGCGGTGATGGACGCGGTCGAGGGCGCGGGCGACGTGCCGGTCATCGCGGACGGCGGAATCAAATACTCGGGCGACATCGTGAAAGCGCTGGCGGCGGGCGCCTCCAGTGTGATGATGGGGTCGATGCTCGCGGGCACCGAGGAGAGTCCTGGTGAATCGCTTCTCCTCGAGGGGCGCCGCTTCAAGATGATTCGCGGCATGGGAAGTTTGTCCGCGATGCAGGATGGAAGCGCCGACAGGTATTTTCAGGAAGGCGAGATGTCAGCCAAGAAGCTCGTGCCCGAGGGAATCGAGGGGCGCGTTCCATACAAGGGCGCGGTGAGCGACGTGCTGTTCCAGATGGTGGGCGGCCTCCGCAGCGGCATGGGGTACGTCGGGTGCGGCGACATCGAACAGCTCCGCACCGAATCGGAGTTCGTCCGGATCACCGCCGCCGGACTTCGCGAATCCCATCCCCACGACGTCACGATAACGCGCGAGTCGCCCAACTACTCGCTGTAGGTTTCCTTGACATTGCTTCACGCGTCAACACAACTTCTGGCGCCCCTGCAGTGTCGAATGTTTCAGAGTCCCGGCGTCACACTACCCACGCTTTCGGAGTTTCTCTAATGGGCTTATGGACGAAGAAGAGCATCGCTGTCCTGCAGGCTGAGGCGGCGGGCGAATCCACGGAGCATTCTCTCCGACGCGCGCTCGGCGCGCTGAACCTCACGACGCTGGGCATCGGCGCGATCATCGGCGCCGGCATTTTCGTGCTCACGGGAACGGCCGCGGCGCAATACGCCGGACCGGCAATCGTGCTCTCGTTTATTGTGTCCGGATTTGGATGCCTTTTCGCTGGCCTCTGCTACGCGGAGTTCGCGAGCATGATTCCGATCGCCGGGAGCGCCTACACCTATGGGTATGCGACGCTCGGTGAGTTTGTCGCCTGGATCATCGGGTGGGATTTGATCCTCGAGTATCTGTTCGGAGCCTCGACGGTAGCAGTGGGATGGTCCGGATACTTCACTGCGTTCATGGACCAGATCGGGATTCACATGCCCGCTGCGTTCACGAATGCGCCGTTGCAGTACCATCAGACCGCCGCGCTGGACCCGGTGACGCAAGCGGTCCTGCACCCCGCCGGATTTTCAACAACCGGTGCGATAGTCAATCTCCCCGCGATAGTGCTGATCGCCCTGATGTCGACGCTTCTCGTGATCGGAATCAAGGAATCGGCGCGCTTCAATAACTTCATCGTGATCCTCAAGCTCGCGATCGTGCTGCTGGTGATCGGATTCGGGTTCATGTACGTGAACCAGGCCAACTGGCATCCGTTCATTCCCCCCAATACCGGTGAATACGGTCACTATGGCTGGAGCGGAATCGTGCGTGGCGCGGCCGTCGTGTTCTTCGCCTATATAGGATTCGACGCGGTGTCTACCGCGGCGCAGGAGGCAAAAAACCCGCAGCGAGACATGCCGATAGGAATTCTCGGATCTCTCGCGATATGCACGGTGCTTTACATCCTGATGTCGCTCGTCATGACCGGATTGGCGCACTACACCGACCTGGATGTTCCGCACCCGGTGTTCGTCGCAATCGAGAAGGCAGGTCCCGCGCTCCACTGGCTTGGAGGGATCATCAACGTCGGCGCAATCGCCGGGCTCGCGTCCGTCGTACTCGTGATGCTGATGGCGCAGCCGCGAATCTTCTATTCGATGGCTCGCGACGGATTGCTCCCGCCCGTGTTTGGAAAGGTTCATCCGCGCTTCAAAACCCCGTACGTCACCACGATCCTCACGGGAATCGTCGCGGCGATTGTCGCGGGTCTCTTTCCGATCGGGCTCCTTGGCGAGCTCGTGTCGATTGGAACTCTGCTCGCCTTCGTAATAGTGTGCGGCGGCATCATCATGCTCCGCTACAAATCGCCGAACCTCGCGCGCCCATTTCGTACGCCGCTCGTCCCGCTGGTCCCGATTCTCGGAATCCTGATTTGCGGCTACATGATGACGAGTCTGCCGTGGGCAACGTGGGAGCGGCTCATTTACTGGATGATAATCGGGCTCGCGATCTACTTCTTCTACAGCAGATCGCACTCGAAGCTGGCCCGCGCGGAAGGCAGTGCTTGACCTTCTAAGCGTCCCCCAGCAGCGACGGGAGTCGATCGAGCGTCTCGCGGAGGAGCTCCGCGCGGGACGCTCTGTCGCAATGTCTACTCACATCAATGCGGACGGCGACGGCTGCGGTTCCGAGACGGCGCTGTCGCGCCTGCTCGGCCAGATGGGAATCCGGTCGAAGATCGTCAACCCCACGCCCTGGCCCGAGATGTACAAGTTCCTCCTCGGCGTTGATGTTAAGGACGCGAGCGATCAGGGCGCGAAGGGTCTCAAGGACGCTGATGTTCTCGTAGTGCTCGATATCTCCGATGTGAAGCGGCTCGGCGTTCTGGCCGAGGCTGTGCGCAGGCTCACGATTCCCAAGATCGTGATCGATCACCACCTGCCGAGCGACGAGCCGCCCAGCACATTGATGGTGGCCGACACGACGGCGTGCGCGACCGGCGAGCTGATCTACGATTTCGCCGCCGTTCTGGGTCTCAAGGTGACGCCGGACATCGCGCGGGCGTTGTACGTCGCGCTGCTCACCGACACCGGCGGATTCCGATTCAGCAACACCTCGGCGCGTTGCTTGAGCATCGCGGGGCAGCTGATCGCGTCGGGCGTCGAGCCGGAGGAGATGTACGGACGGCTCTACGCACCGATGCCGGTCGGAAGGCTGCACCTGCTGCGCGATGCGCTGGCGACCCTGGAAGTCGATCCGGAGTACGGAATCTCCTGGATCTCCGTCGCCGCCGGCGCTGCCGAGCAATACGGGCTCCGGTCGGAGGATCTGGAGGGTATCGCGGAGCACCCGCGCTCCATTGGCGGAACGCGGCTCGCGGTCTTCTTCCGGGATCTCGGCCACGATAAGGTGAAAGTCTCCTTTCGTAGCACCGGCGATGTCGACGTGAACAAGTTTGCCAAACAATTCGCCGGCGGCGGGCACGCGCGGGCGGCTGGCGCTCTGATCGAAGGGAATCTCGAGGTCGTGCGCCGCAAAGTCATCGCCGCCGCCCGCGAATTCCTGAGCGCGGAGGACAAGGCGGGGGTCGCCTGAGCGCAAGCCCGTAGCAACCGCGCCGCCCGCCCTCTAACTTGCGCTCATGAGCGTTCTCCGCCGCAAACGATCCCGCCCGCAGAAAGATGTCGAGCACCACATCCGTCTCGAGCTCGTCGAGATTCTGCCGATTCTGAGAATCGAGCAATGCGCGATCGAGCTGCAGTCATTCGATCCGGCGACAGGCACCGCCGTGCTGTTGATCAGGGGCGGATGCGCGGAATGCGATTGCTCGCCCGCCACCTTCATTCAGGGGATCGAGACGCAGCTAAAGCTTAAGGTCTCCGAGCTGACGGCCGTCCTCGCCACGGAAGAGTCGAGCGGGTGACCCGCAATCTTCAGGAGCGCGTAACGGATGCTCTTTCGCGCATCCGGAACAACCGCGTCGGCACCAACGTGCTCGAAGCAGAGATGATTCGCGACATTGCGACCACCATCGATGGCAAGGTACGGCTGAGTCTTTTCCTCACGCCTGACGACGACGCCACCGTCGTGCGCGAAGTCAGACAAACGCTCCAGCAAGTTCCTGGTGTGACCGACGTTCGCGTCGATGTGAAGGACGCCTCGCAGTCGACCGCTGCTCCTCCACCGCCCAAGAGCGCCGCATCGCGCACGCTTCCCGTCATGGGACAGGAAACCCAGTCGCAGCGCGCCGCAGTCCCCGCGCCCACGCCCATCGCGTATCCGCACCTCGGCAAGGTCATCGCCATCTCCAGCGGCAAGGGAGGCGTCGGAAAATCCACCGTCGCTTCCAACCTGGCCATCGCCCTCGTCAAACAGGGCGCGCGCGTGGGGCTGATGGACGCGGACATCTACGGACCGAACATCCCGCGCATGATGGGCGTCAACGCCCCGCCTCCGGTCGAGAACGAAAAGATCATTCCGCTCCAGGCGCACGGCGTCAAAATCATGAGCCTCGGCTTCATGATCGAGCGCGACCAGCCGGCGATCTGGCGCGGGCCGATCATCATGAAAATCATCACCCAGTTTCTGCGCGACGTGCAGTGGGGCGAGCTGGATTATTTCCTGGTCGACATGCCGCCCGGCACCGGAGACGCGCAGCTCTCGCTCGTGCAGGCGACAATGGTGCACGGCGCCATTATCGTGACCACGCCGCAGGAGGTCGCGTCAGGCGACGCGCTGCGAGGCGCCAAGATGTTTCAGCGCGTGGCAGTCCCGGTCCTCGGCGTCGTCGAGAACATGAGCTACTTCATCTGTCCACACTGCAGTACGAAGCACAGGATCTTCGGCAGCGGAGGAGGGAAGCGGCTCGCCGACGAGCTCGACGTCCCGCTACTTGGCGAGATTCCTTTTTTCGGGGGAGTTCTGGAAGGCGGCGATCGCGGAGAGCCGATCGTTGTCAGCGAGCCGCAGACGCCCGCGGCAGAGGCGCTATTCGAGCTTGCCGCACGGCTGAAGGGACTGCTCTAGACAGCTACTGCGTTCTTCCTGGGCCTGGAGCGCCACCAGGAGAGGATCACCGCGCCGAACCCGGTAGCGACCGCGACGAACGTCACCGAGAACGCGAGCATTCGAAGTATCGAGCCGAGAATCGGGAACCACGTGAAGGCCGCGGCGACGATCCACAGGGTGCTGAAGGCAAGAATGCCGGTGAAGAGGAACTGCAGCTCCTGCCCGGCGGGAGTCTCCGCATCTCTCTTTCCCGCGATCGCAATTCCCGTCACTTGCGCAACCGCGAGGAAGCCGAGTATCCCGATTCCGGAGACGGCGACGAGGAAAGCCGCGACACCGATCGGGATGAAGAAGACTCCGATGATCGTGATGGCCATGGCGATGACGAGCGCGACGAGAGCCGGAATCGATGCGAGTCCGCCGATCACACCGGTGAGGAGGGAACGGCCGGTCTCGTTGGTCACGACCTCGACGGCGCGCTTGAAGTAGTCACGCATGAAGAAGAGGACGAACGTTCCGACGAGGAGCAGAACCACGAGCCAGAGAAAGGCCGCGACGAGCGAGCCGAGTGTAGTCCGCGGCCGCCCACCGAAGCTTACAGTCGACCGGTTGTGTGTAGCGCCGACGTCCTTGATGACGCCAAGGATCGAACCGCCTTCGTTGCGGACGTGACCCATCAACGCGACTGCTCCGCCGCGAACCCGTCCGCCCTCGTGCACGATGACGTCGCCCAGAATCGCAGTCGCAGCACCGTCCACGTTTCCATAGACGTCGAGATTTCCGCGGACAACCATCACCGAGCCGGATGTCGTGGTGCCAGCGGGGACGGTAAGGTCACCAGTCGTCACCTGCGCGTACCCTCTGAATCCGGAAAATCTTACGCCATCACCTCGCTGAGCGTGCGCATCCTGCGCGGCCACGGCCGCAACCACTAGAGAGACACCGAGCAGGATGGATTTCATTTACGCTGCCTTGCTTTTGGCGATTTGAGCCGCGGTGCGGATCACGGCATATCCGCCGGACAATCCGATCGCTAGCGTCAGGTAGAGAGCGAAGGCCTGAAGCGAGCCGGCCTGGAGGTAAGCGATTGCCGAGGGTCCGAGCACCATGGCGCCGATTTCTGAACCGACCGCCGCGATAGCGAATGCATATTGAACTGAAGCGGCGCTCAGGATCGCGGTTAGGATGTCGATCTCGAAGAACATGAATGCGGCGGCGGCAATGAGGGCGACGCCGGTCACGGCCGTGCCAGTTGCCCTCACGACGCCCATAGACCGACGCCGGACGACCGGCCGCTGTCCACCCTGTTGCAACTCCAGATGCCTGGAGGCTCTCATGGGGGCCACAACCTCGGCTGGCTGCAGGCGGTCTATCCCGGCGACCACGCGATCGGCGAAACCCCGGGATGGCGACAAATACGGCAGTCGCTGTAGCTCCGCCGCAATGGGAACAAAGTCTTCGGGGAAATCGTGCTCTATCATGGGTTCCTCACGTGATGACCTACGGTTTCGATACGGGTCAGGTTTCAGCTTTTTTCAGGTTTTTTTCGGGTCTTTTTTCGGCCATTTTTGGGGTCGAAAACCACGGATTTCAAGGGTCATCTCAGGTCCCCCAGATACTCTCTCAGCTCCTGCCGTGCCCGGTGGATGTAGGTCTTCACGGTTCCGAGCGGCAGCTTCACAATTTCCGCGATCTCGTCGTACGAATAGTCCTCTACGTGCCGCAGGATGATGCAGGCGCGATACTCGGGTCGCAGCCGCGCGATTGCCTTTTCGATCGATGCGCCCAGCTCCTTCGATTCGAGCTCCTCGAGTGGGGATTCGCCGCCTCTCGTCACCGTCACCGAGGTCGCGCGCGCGCGCTCGGCTGTTACCGCGTCTGGAGATCCTTCGATGCTGATAGTGTCGAGCTGACGGCGGCGGAGATGATCGATTGTGATGTTGTTCGCGATCTTGAACAGCCAGCTCGAGAATTTGAACTCGGGCCGGTATCGGTCGATGTGGTTCAATACCTTGATGAAGGTTTCCTGCGCGAGGTCCTCGGCGGTGGCGCTCTCGCGCACCATGCGGAAGATGAGCGAGAACACCGGGCGCTCGTAGCGGCGCACGAGCTCGCGGAATGCATCCTCGCGCCCTCGCTGGGC
>PKVB01000029.1 GCA_003131365.1 Gemmatimonadota bacterium
ATTGGAACGACCAGAGACGGGGGCTCGAGGAATGCGCCCGTGTCGCACGAGACCGCGTCATCATTCTCACCTGGGATCCCGACGCGGAGGGCTTCTGGTTGGTTCGGGACTACTTCCCTGAGATTCTTGCCATCGATCGGCGGATTTTCCCCTCAATTGAGTTGTTGAGCACCGTGTTTGGTTCAATCGATGTGCAACCCTTGCTAATCCCAGGCGACTGCGTCGACGGATTCCTGGGCGCGTACTGGCTACGCCCGGAAGCCTACCTTGACGAAGAGGTTCGTGCAGGCATTTCCACGTTCAGTCGCTTGGCGAGCATCGACCGGCAGCTTGAACGCCTGAAGCGCGATCTAGCGTCGGGTAACTGGGAACGGCGCAATGCCGAATTGCGCCACCGCACAGAGCTCGATGTAGGTTACCGTTTGGTCGTGGCCCAGCGCCGCTGTGCCGAGCTACCCAACGAACGTTGCAGCTGACAAGCACTTTTCGGATGCGGCTTTGCCGCAATGGTGGTAGTGTGCTTGCAACTGAACTAAGGCGTTAGGCCGCGACGATACTTCATGGACGAGACAGCTCGCTCTCACGCACTCCGCGTTGCCCGCTGGCAGGTCTTCGTCGGTTGGGCAGTGCTCCTCGCGACGCTCATCGCCCGCCTGACCACAGTGGCGCTACAGTTTGCCCGTTCCTCGCATGATCTCGAGCTTCTGGTTGAGTCGCTCGCCAAGAGCGTCCTACTGGTCGTGCTGCTGGTGTTCTATCCGAGGCATCGCTGGCCCTCGTACTTTCTCCTCGCTTTGTGGCCCGTCAATTTCGCGCTGACGTTGTGGCTCGCGCATCCCCCACTTGAGATCCTTCTTCTTGGGGTGGGGGTTGGGGTCGCGTGGCTAGTCGGCGCCCACGGCATGCGTACGATCCACCGTTTGCGGACGCGCGACGGCGAGGCCGCGGCCTAACGTGGCGCTGAAGCTGACGAGGTCACACTATTGAGCGTGGGCGCTGCGCGCCCACATTATGAGGAGCCATCGCAGCTTAGCTGGGCGTGATACGGCTTGCGCATCGCGCGGAGAAACGGCAAAAGCTGGACGCAGCGTGTTCATGTCCAGCGCCTCGAGGGGGTGGTCGGGGAGAGACGTTATTCCGAGGCCAGCGACACCGCCAGGATGCCGCCACGCGTTGCTCCTTCCCGTGAACCACGAAAAAGAAGGGAAGTGGTTTCACGGCGTTCTCATTCGGACACCCAGAGAGTCTGACTAAACCTTTTGCGGCGGCCATTCGACTAATCCAAGGATGGTCAATGTGCCCATGCCCTAGCCCTGAATGCAGAGTGATGCGTCGCGCGAACGATTCGAAGCCCTGTATAGAGACCAGGCCGGCCGCCTGTTGCTCATGCTCATGCGACTCACCGGGTCGCGGGAGGACGGCGAGGATCTCACGCAGGAGACCTTCATTCGCGGATGGCGCGCGTGGAGCAGCTTTCGGTCATCCAGTCAGCCGTCGACCTGGATCCACACCATCGCGATGCGCGCCTTTGCCGACTGGTGTCGCGCGCCGGCCCGGCGCACGCTGGACGATGCGCAGGAGGCCGATGCCGCTTTTGGCGAAACGATTGCGGCAATTCTTCCCGGTACGGATCGCGATCTCGAGGAGGCAATCGGACGGCTTCCGTCACAGATGCGCCACGCCGTCGTCCTGCATTACCTCGAAGGGATGCCAGTCGACTGCGTGGCGAAACAACTCGGCAAATCGAGCGGCACCATCAAGGCCCAACTATTCACAGCGCGATCCCGATTGCGCGAGGCACTGAAACCATGACGAATGATTCGGACGATCCGATTCTCGAGCGCCTCAACCGCCTACGGGCAATGGGAGCCGATGCGCAGGCACCGGAGCGCCTTTGGAACGCGGTGCGGGCAGACATCGACCGCATCCCGCCATCGGCGCGAGGGGGCCGGCGCCACGGCGTGGCAATCGCCGCCGGAATCCTTCTGCTCGCCGGCGGGTTCGCCGCCGGCCGTCTCTCGGCGAAAGCGGGCAGTTCAGACTCGCGGGCGCGCCTCGAACAACCTGCCACGCTTGCCCTGCAACAGAGCAGCACGCAGTTCGTCCAGGCGCTCGACGCATTGTCGGCCGTGGATTCGGTCGAGCCCCGGGTGCACGACGAGCATCGCGAGGTGGCGCTGGTCGCGCTCGGTGCCGTGATTGCCGTCGGCTCGGCAGAATACCCGCTCGAAATGGAGCAGCTGTTTGCCGCGAGGCGTCATTCTCTGGAGCGCGCCCACGGAGGGTTGCGGTGACCGGGTTCGGAGTACGACAGCGCCCGCGCATCGGCGCGCTGATGGTCCTGATGGCGGGATTCAGCGCGACTGCCGCCGCGCAGACGTCCTGTCCCGACGGACACGCCGCCTACGGAGACATAGGAGTCGGATTGTATCAATGCATTCGGGCGAACTGCCTCTTCGCTGGTCGCAACAGCGAGGACTCCGTGCACGTCTTCAACGTTGAGCCCACGCTCTGGTATCTCACCGGATCTGCCCGGAGTGTGCTGCGCGACGGCGACGCCTTGGCGGCGATCGACGGTCATCCCATCACGACGCGCGCCGGGGGGGCTCGCCTCGCGACCGTGCGGCCAGGCGAACGAGTGTCGCTGATCGTGCGGCGCGAGGGGACGCAGCGCACCGTCGCGATCGTGGCGATCGCGTCGTGCACGCGGCCGACCATCCAGATCACCAGCTCCGATGGCGGCCCTCCGGCCGACGTCACCCGCAAGGCGTTGTCGGGCCTCGCTGTGCCGCGCGCCGGTACTGTCGATGCCGACGATCTGGCAGCCGTGGCGCGCGTGATCGGAATCGTTTCGTCATCGATCGTCATCGATAGCGTCGTCGTGGGTTCAACAGCGGCGGTGCTGGGTCTTCAACGGGGCGACGTCGTGCTGTCGATCGCGCGCGGCCCCGATGGACCGATGACGATCTTGATTCGACGCGACGGCCGCCTGCTGCATCTCACCGCGAAGCCCTTCATCTGACTCCAACACTCCACGAGGTGTGCACATGCGCATCATGGCTCTGGCTACTACCGTGGTCATCACATCATTGGCGCCGAAGACGACGCCATCGAAGTTCGTTGTCCCACTACTCACCATAGTCGATACGCGGACTGATACGCTGTGGGGGCTATCGAACGTCTTCTTCGAGCGCGCGACGGCGAGTGTGCCGTTTCGCGTCGATGGCAGCACCGACAGGCAAATCGCGACGATCGTCGAAGGGCCCGAGCTCCAGCCGGTTCGCGCCGTACGCTGGAAGACCGACACGGGCGGATGGGCCTACGCGGTGGACACCGACGGCGACTCCAGCTTCGCCGACGAGACACCGCTCGCCTTCACGCCGGTCGAGCATGCGAGAGATACCGTCTACCTCGCCGAGTTTTCCGCGCGCGTGCAAACACGGGACGGGGCGGGTCGCATCGTTCCTTTGCAATTCGTCGTCGCGGGGAACTACACCTACGTGCGACCGCGAGAGACCCGGCTCGGCGTCTGGGACGTTGGGGGCACACAGATGACGGTGCGCCTGCGGCCGCGAAGTCGGAACGACGTGCTCGGACGCACCCTTGACGACTGGGAAGTGGCGATCGATCTGAACGCGGACGGACGGCTCATGACCCGCCGCGACACCGGAGCGACCGTGGGCGCGCAGCCGTCCGAGGAGGTCGGCGACCGCCCCTTCTTCGCCCGCGACCAGGCGTGGCGGATCGCCACCAGAACAGCGACCGCCATGACAATCGTGAGCGCCGATCCTCGCATGCGCGCCGTAAGCGAAGGATTTCTCTCGCCGGCTTTACCGGCGCGAACGCTTCATCCGTCGCGCGCGGTGCCTGATCTCACCCGCTCGACCGGCGATTCCTTGACGGTCATCGAGTTCTGGGCGACCGACTGTCCGTACAGCGAGCAGAGTCGACCGGCGCTCAATGCGTTGCGCACCGAGCTCACGAGGGCGCCGGTGAGGTGGTTTTCCATCGCCCGCGACCGGAACGACGCGGCGGTGGACAGCGCGCTCACCTCGCGGCCGCGGTTGCTCGTTTCTGCGAGCGTCACGTGGGCGGACTGGCTGCTCTTCAATCCGCGAACGATTACGCCGACGTACTTGGTGTTCGATTCACACGGGCGCGTGCTCCTCGCGGAAGCAGGCGCGAGTCGAATCCCGTTGGTTCGCGGCGCGCTGATTGCCGCGCTTCGCGCCAGCACGAAATAGCGTGCTATCGACCGCCAGCAAGGCGAAGGTGGCCAACCAGATTGATGGCCGTTATGAAATCAGAATGCAGTCAGGCGACACGATTGCCGTTCGCGCGACCGGTTGCGAGTTAGAGGTGATGCGCGTTGCGGTCTAACGAACGTTGCAGCAGACGGGCGCGCCCAAGTCATTGGGTTGTGTATGTTCAGAGCAGAATCGCCCGCAGCTGAACTAGGGCGTTAGCAACTGTCTCGAGAGTCAAGCGGTGGTGAGTGTCATATCCGTTTTTCACAGCTCGTTGCTTTTCCCATTGCGTTGAGGAGGTGGCTCGATGCGAAGCATGACGGCGATGGCGATCGTGTCCGGGTTGTTCGCGTGCGGCGGATCGACCGCGCGCGGACCAAACATATCAGCGCCGCTACCACAGTCCGCTACCTTCGCGCCCGGTCCCGCCGCCCGGCCCACCACCGGCGTTGCGCTCCCGCTCGGCAAATGCGTCAACCTCGCCAACATGCTCGAGGCGCCGAGCGAGGGTGCGTGGGGTCGCGCGTTCCAGGATGCGGACGCGACCCGTATCAAGCAGGCAGGCTTCGCAACGGTCCGCCTCCCGGTGCGCTTTTCCACCCATGCGCTCGCCGCGCCGCCCTATACGATCGAACCTGCTTTCATGGCGCGTGTCCACCACGTGCTCGACACCAATCTGGCGGCGGGCCTCAACGTCATCCTCGACATGCACCACTATGAGGAGCTGTTCACGGATCCGAGCGGCAATACGACTCGTTTCGCCGAGCTGTGGCGCCAAGTTGCCGAAGATTTCCGCGGCGCGCCGTCCAGTGTGTGGTTCGAGTTGATCAACGAGCCCAACGGACAGCTCAAGGACAGCAATTTGATGGCTGTATTGACCCCCGCATTGGCGGCGGTGCGCGCGAGCAACCCGACGCGGCCGGTTGTAATCGGCGGACAGAACTGGTCGGGGATCGAATCGCTGGCGACCGTAGCATTCCCGAACGATCCGAACATCGTAGCGACCTTTCACTACTACGACCCGTTCGAGTTCACGCATCAGGGCGCGCCGTGGGTAAATCCGGTGATGCCAACGGGGCGCAAGTTCGGGACAGCTGCTGACAACGCGCAACTCATCGCCGCGCTTCAGCAAGTGACGAATTTCATCAACCGCACGGGTAGAGTTCCGTTCCTGGGCGAATATGGCGCGTACGACCCGATCCCGGAGGATCAGCGCGTCTCGTACTACCACACGATCACCTCAGCCTTCGCTTCGATCGGCATCCAGAGCTGCGCCTGGGGATATACGAACACTTTCAACTTGTGGCGCGACGCCACGGGCTGGGATCAGCAACTGTTGACGGCGATCACCACGACGACAACTGTGCAATGAGAGTTCACAGAAGGGCGGCTACGTCATCGAACACGATGCGGAGGTCGCGAAGGAGCGGGGATAGCGATTTCTCTATCCAGCACCGGAATGATTCGGCGTGCGCTGAACAGAAACTTCACGGTCATTCCGGCACAACAGAATGATCGCTGGAAGTCGACCCAGGTACTCGTGGCCCATCGCCCTCGTCGCGACACGCCCCGGGTTGTAAGATTGGGGGCCATGAAACCCAACAAACTCACGATGGACGTGACAGTAAACCATTGTGTCAGAACATTGTTGATCGGTCTCGCGCTCACCGGCTGCGGCGGTGGCGGTGAGACCGTTACCGGTACAGACACTTTCACGTTCTCGACCATCAGCGCAGGCAACGCGGTCTCGTGCGGCGTCACTATTGGAGGCAGCGGGTACTGCTGGGGCAACAACACGGCAGGCGAGTTAGGCAACGGCACGACGACGAGCAGCGCCAAGGCCGTCGCGTCATCCAGCGGCCTGCTCTCTTTCGGCGCGGTGAGCGTCGGGAATTCGCTCGATCGCGTTGACCAGCATTCCTGCGGGCTCACAACTGGTGGTCGTGTTTATTGTTGGGGCTACAACAACTTCGGCGAGATTGGCGACGGGACGAAGAACAACAGCCTGGTTCCGGTTCAAGCATCTGTCGCGGTCACCTTCTCGGCGGTGAGGGTTGGAGGCGCCCACACCTGCGGCATGACGACGGACGGGGTGTATTGTTGGGGCGACAATACCTATGGCGAGCTCGGAATTGGCTCGCACAACCCAAGCTTGACTCCCGTCCCAATCAACGGTGGTCTCAGCTTCATATTGATACAGGCCGGGAACAACTTCAGTTGCGCCATCACCGCTGGAGCCGCCGCGTATTGCTGGGGCCTCAACTCTTCCGGACAGCTCGGCAACGGCCTGACAAGTGACAGCAACACTCCGGGCCCCGTCACCGGCAACATCGCCTTTGTTTCGATCAGCACCGGAGGCGCCCACACCTGCGGTATCGCGCCGTCGGGTTCAGCCTACTGCTGGGGGAAC
>PKVB01000191.1 GCA_003131365.1 Gemmatimonadota bacterium
CAGATCTCGGATCGCATTCAGTTCTTTTTTTCGGCCTACACCGTCCGCCCTACCCCGCGGACTATCCCCTCCACCCGTCTTTCCGGATCGAAGTACTCGCGCGCTACATCGCGCATCTGGTCCGCGGTCACTGCGCGCATTCGCGCGTCGTACTCGAGCAGCTCGTGCAATCCCTCACCGAACATCCAGGCATCGAGCATTTCGCCCAGCTGAGCGCCGCCGCTCTCCTGGCTGATCGCGTGCGATCCCACCACGTACTCCTTCGCGCGGCTCATCTCTTCCTCCGAGACCAGCTCGTCGCGCAGCTTCGCGAATTCGGCGAGGAGGCCCGCGCGCGCGACGCCTTCCTTTTCGGGTGAGGTCGCAATGTACGACAGAAACATCCCGGCCAGCCTTCTCTCGCTCACCGACGCCTGCACCGTGTAGGCTAGCGACTGCTTGTCGCGCAGCTCTTCGAAAAATCGGCCGCCGAGTCCGCTCGCCACGGTCGCGATGAGATGGGCGGCGAAGCGGGCATCGTCGTCACGCGCGGGCGCCGAAAATGCCAGCGCAATCGCAGTCTGCGCCTTGTCGCGCGACTCAGCCGCAATCTTCACGCTCTTGGGCCAACGCGGCTTTCCAACCTTTGGAGCCTTTTCCAGCTGGAGGGCGCCGAGCTCCCGCGCCACCATATCGGCGATTTCCTTCGCATCCACGTCCGCGACGATCCCGATCACCGCCGCGGATTCGAGGACGCGTGACTTATGCCACTCTCGCGCCTGCTCTGCCGAGATCGCGCGCAGCGACTCCTCGGTTCCCATCGCGGGAGTTCCGTAGGGATGCTTGGCAAACGCCACCGAGCTCGCGAGCCTCATCGGGTAGCGGTACATGTCGTCGCGCAGCATCGCGACGTTTGAAAGCGCGACCGTTCGTTCTGTCTCGAATGCATCGCCGGGAATCGTCGGACGCAGTATCACGTCTCCGAGCAGCTCCAGCGCCTCAGCCAGACGAGGCGCTGGCACCGACAACGACCACCCAAAGCTGTCGCTCCCGGCGCTCGCCGAAATTGTTCCGCCGAGCATCTCGGCGTCCTCCGCGATCTGGGCAGCGCTGCGCGTGGTAGTTCCCTTCAGCATCGTGCGGGCAGTGAGGAGGGTGATCCCGGCTTGCCCGGTCTCTTCTTCGACTGCTCCGCCGACGATGTAAACGCCGATGCTGGCCATCGGCGTGCCGGGCTTTCTCCGCACGAGAACCGGAACTTTTTCCGCCGTTCGAAAAACGGAAACGCCGGCCTCCTCCTTCTCCAGCTCCAGGCTCTTCGTCTCCGGTGACGTGGTCAGGGCGCGCCGCGGAATCGCCGGGAGGCGGTCCGACCCGCCTTCACCGAGAATCCGCTTCATGTCCGCCGCGTCCTGCGCGACGACGGGCGCGCTCTCCGGACGATAGACAAGAGCGGCCGCCCGCTCCTCTGACAGATACCTCCGCACGACGCGCTGAATGTCGTCGGCCGACGCGGACACGTAGCGCTTGAAGTATTCGTCGCCCAGCTGCCAGCTCCCCAGCGCTTCCCATTCGGCGAGGTAATTGGCGCGTCCTTCGGCCGTCTCCAGGCGTCGAACCCAGCGCGCCTCGAAGATGCGACGCACCCGAGTGAGCTCGCCGTCATCGATTGCGCCGACGCGCAGCTGGTGCAGCTGATCCCAGATCACCCGCGCCGCCTCGGCGGTGTTCTCGGGCTCCGTCTCGGCGTGAACCACGAACACACCCAGCTCTGTCGGCGTGTAATTGTAGGCGGTGATGGACGATGCGAGCTTCTTCTCCCGAACGGCACGATACAGCCGGGATGCGCGTCCCGTCGCCAGCACGGATGCCGCCAGGTCGAGGACCGCGGTGTCCGGGTCCAGAGTGCCGGGAGTTCGCCATCCAATGACGAGCTGGCTCTGCGCGATGTCGCCTGAAATCTCGCGATAGCGGAAGTCATCGTGCTTCGGCTCCGGCGGCCCCGGATGACGCACCGGATCCCCGGACTCCAGGCCTCCGTACAGCTCCTTTGCGCGGCGGAGTGCGTCCGCGTGATCGACGTCGCCGGAGATGCTCAGGATCGTGTTGCCGGGCCGATAGAAGTTGCGATAGAAGCCGTTCATCAGGTCGCGTGAAAAAGCGCGAAGGCCCGGCTCCCGCCCGATGCGCCAGCGTCTCATGCGGTGCGCATCATGAAGCAGCTCGAACAGCGTCTCGGTAGCGACTGCGGATGGATTGTCGGACTTCCGCTTCGCCTCCTGGATGATGACTTCCATCTCCTTCGCGAGCTCGCCGGCGTTGATGACCGAATTCGAGTACGCGTCAGCCTGAATCTCGAGCCCCTTCGCGAATCCGGACGACGGAAGCACCGTGTAGTATGCCGTGGTGTCGTAGATCGTCTGGGCATTCAGATATCCGCCGCTCGCCTTGGTCTCCTTGGCGATATCGCCTACGCCACGCTTTCCGGTGCCCTTGAAGTACATGTGCTCGAGGGCGTGGGAGAGGCCGTTCTCCTCGTCGGTCTCGTCGAAGTACCCGGCTTTGACGTGGGTCACGATCGCGACGACGGGCGCGGACCGGTCCTCTTGAACAAGGACGGTCAGGCCATTGGGGAGGACGGTGCGGTGAATGCTGGTTGGATCCATTTCANNAGAACGGGGTGGGAGGCGTCAGTAGCATAGCTGCCAGGCGACTAGTTCACGACGCCGGGACTTATCTCTGTGGCGTAATGGGGGAAAGCACGCGCTTTTCCTCTCAGTCCGCTGGGATAAGTCCCGGCGTAGTGAACCAAACAACTCGCAACTTACCTACTGGCGCCTCTCGCCTGTTCTGTTGCATTTCGAAGCCGGCAGCGATTGAGTTATCAGTCTGCGAGGGATCCCCACCGTAGAAGGGCAAGCCCCAGCACGAAAAAGAGTGCGCCATAGCCGAGTAGCCAGAGAACATCGGTCGCGTGCGCCGTTCCGGTGCCGATTAATGAGTTTGCCACTTCATCGAGTTTATGCACGGGCGGCAGCAGCTCTACCGCTTTGCTGCGCCAGTCGCCCTTGGGGCCGTAGAGGCTGCGCAGAATTCGCGAGCCCAGCCACACCACCGCAAGCGATACCCAATCGAAGCGCGTCGCGGCCGAGACGAAAAATCCGATTCCGCCCATCGCGATATAGATGAGCGCCGCGTAGAGAAGAAAATTGACGATGCTGAAGATCGGCAGGATCGTGTGCATCAGGCTGGAGAGCACGAGCATCGACAGGACGACGCCAATCAAGCCGACGAAGAAAGCCTGCGCGTAGTAGAGAACCGGATTCACGGGCTTGGAGAATAGAAACCGGTAGTAGCCCAGCTTGCGGTCGCTGGAGATGATGCCGTTGAGCGCGATGAGAACCGACAGCGACACGAGCGTGCTTGCACCCTGAAGCATGAGAGGCCAAATGGGCGAGGCCCGACTCATTTGCGATCCCATTGCGCCCCGAAGCGGCGCGATCAACGCGTAGCCCCACAGAAAGCTGAGAATGAGAATCGCAACTCCGCGCTCGAACACGAAATCGCGGAACTGCCAGAGCGCGTATCTCGCCAGGCTGCTAGCGCGGCTCACTGCGACTCTCCCACCGCTTCCCTGAATTGCTGCTCCAGCACCGATCTTTCGGGGACGACGCTCGCGACGAGCGCGCCCCTGCCTATCAGATCGGCGAGAGCGGTATTGAGGTCCTTGATGCTGCGCACCGTCACGTCGTATTCGCCGCGGCCCGCATCTTCCGCCTGGGGAAATACGGCGCGAATGAGCTCGTGCCCGCTGGCGAGAGTCACTCTGAATCGCGCCCCCGCCAGCGGAGCTGTGTTCTCGTACCCGGTGCTCACCACGCGCTGAAGACGCCCGCGATCGATGATCGCGACGCGATCCGCCAGGCGCTGAAGCTCGTCGAGATTGTGCGAGGCGATGAGTATCGTGCGGTCGGGGCGCCGCAGCTCCTCGACGATGTCCCTGAAGCGCTGCGTCCACACCGGGTCCAGGCCATGTGTCGGCTCGTCGAGAACGAGGATCTGCTCGTCGCGGAGAAGCGCCTGCGCCAGGCCCAGGCGCTGTAGGTTCCCCTTCGATAGTGCCTTCACCTTCTTGTCGCGGTGCTCATCGAGACCGAGCAGGTCGATGACGTAGCCAACCCGTTGCCGAATCTCCGAGCGGGAGATTCCCGCCAGCGTCGCGAAGCGCACCAGCGCGGTCTCGGCGCGCCATTTCGGGTTGATGGCGATCAGCTCCGAGAGGTATCCGATTCCGTTTCGCTCGACGTACTGTCGCGCGGGCAATCCGTTGATCTCAACGGCCCCGGCCGTTGGACGCAGGTAGCCGAGCATCATCGCGATAAGCGTGGTCTTGCCCGCGCCATTCGGCCCAGCGATGCCGAGTATCTCGCCATCGACGACCGTCAACGAAAACTCCTCGACCGCTTTAACTGAGTTGCCGAGGAGTGATTTGTAAATCTTCCCGACGTTCCTGAATTCGATCACAAGGGCGGCGGTGCGGTAGTAGGCGTCGTCGGTTGCAGGCAAGCCTGCCATGGGCCGGTGCCGGCACCGCTGATCCACTTTGTTCCTTCCGGTACGCGATTGAGCCGCATCATCGCGCAGCCGAGGTATCCCTGTGAAGCGCGATCCTGCGGATTGGCCTGCACCGCGCGCACGAAGAATCGACGGGCGAGATCGTACTGACGGCTCGCGAAGAGCACGAGTCCCATCTCGCGCAACGCGACCGCGTTCTTCGGATCCAGGCGTAGAGCAGTGTCGAGCTGCGCCCGGGCAGTGGCGAGGTCGCCCTCCCCACGCGCGAGTCTGGCGAGGAAGATGTGGGGCGTCGGCGCCGCAGGGTCGTCGTTTACCGCCTTGGCGAAAATACCGCGCGCTACTTCACGCTGGCCATTCTGCATAGCGTCGATGCCGGCGGTCAATCCGCCGCCGCTCGTGCCGCGGCCGAAAAAGAAATATCCCCCGCCCGCGAGGAGCACGATGACCACGATCCCGATCCACACCGGCATCGGCAACCATGGAAACCCTCGGCCGCCCGAGTCCGCCGCAGCCAGCGCATGCTGGACCATAGTGCGCCCAATCCCGCCGCTTGCACCTCCGCTGGTACTACCGCCTCTGCCAGTACTACCGCCTTTGCCAGTACTCCCGCCTCCACCTGTCGATGCCTCTGAGGAGGAGGAGAAGGAGCCAGGCATTTCTATCGTGGGAGGCCCAGCCATGCTGCGGGCCGCGTAGGCTGGTGGCTGTCGGTAGCCGCCACCCGCGGACGGTGGTGCGTATGGTGACGCCGGCTGGGGTGGTGGCGGCGGTTTCGATGGCTGCGGCGGACGCGAATGACGCGGAGTGTAAGCAACCGGAGATGGACTCGCCGGCGCCGCGGCTTTCACCGGCGCAGAGCCCGTGAGCCCCGACTCGAGCGCCTTGAATCCATCGACCGCGGAGTCCCCGTCGGCCTGCGTCGGTTTGTAGCTGGTGCGATTGGCGCGGTCGCGTGCGGCGAGAAACTCCAGCAGCGAGTGCGCCTGGTCGATCGTGATCACCTCGGCCTGACGGGCTGCGCGAACAAGCTGTTGTCCGGCGAGCGAGGAATTGCCGACGAGCGTCTGGAGCGCGCTTTCGGCGCCCGCCCAGAGATCGATGATATCGGCGGCAAGATCTTCCGCCGTGCGTGGTTTCTCGAAGTGACTGAGAACGGGGCGAACCCCATTCAATGCTGCAAGCGCCGCCTGCGAGTTCTGTGGACTCATCTCAGGATGCGCAAAAGCCCTGCATCCGCGCTACGTCGAATGAAGCTCTCTGCATCCTGCTCCGGTTTTGGCGTCTCCTTGAGGCACTTGGCATCGCGCATCTTTTCCACGATCTCCTCCCATGTGCCTTCGAACGTGTTGCCATTTTCGAGGGTGATGCTGTGGGATTCGGGCGTCGACTTGACGTCGGCGAAGCTGGAAAGGAGCGCGCCGAACAGCTCGAGCTGTCCCTTCGCCTCGGTCTGAGCCGCGTCGATGAACTTCGCCTCGATCTCCGCCAGCATCTCGTCGATGTCGTCGAGGTCGCCCGCCAGATCGCGCAGCCTGTCCTCCCACGGACGCAGCTCCGGATCGTTGTCGCGCAGGCGATAGATCATCTTCTTCAGCTCGATCAGTCTCCAGATGCCCAGCTCGTCCCAGTGGTCGTCGGGTGTCGAACGGTCGAGATGATAGAGCGCAGCCTCGTAGTCGCCGCGATCGTAGAAAATGTTGCCGAGGTAGATCCGTGCTTCGGTGTGGTCGGGATCCATCTGCAGGGCGCGACGGAGCGTCGAAATCGCCGTCTCGTCATTGCCCAGCCTGTGCTCGGCGTAGCCGATGCAGGACACGGCCTCCGCCGCATCGGGCGTCTGCTGCGCCGCGATCTCGAAGAACTGCTTGGATTCATCGATCAGACCCTCGCGGAAAAGCGCGCGGCCGATCTGGAGCATCAGCTCGACATCATCCTGGTATCCTAATTCCAAGGTATGGCGGAAGCTCTTGAGCGCAAAATCCTGCTGGCCGAACTTCAGGAGGGTCTCGCCTAGCCCGGCGAGCGCGTCCTCGTGGTCCGGATCGAGAACGAGCGCTTCCTCGAAGCTGCGTCGCGCCCACGCATAGTCCTCGCGGGCGTGGTGGGCATAGCCAACCCCAATATGGAGCTCCACCGAATTCGGATAGAGACCGAGTCCTTCTCGAAGTACGTCCAGAGCTTCGTCATACTGTCCTTCGTTGTACAGTTGATGCGCTCTCTCGTCGTACTCTTCAGAACTCAAAAAAGGTGTTGGCATGACTACGCACCCTCCGAGGAGTCGAGTATAGGTCTATTGTACTCTTTAGACACTGCATTGTTCAAGGTAGTAACATCCAAGGCAGAACGGCTCAGGTGACGACCGCGATTTTTTCCGAGAAGCGTTGCCAGCTCCCGCTCTCGAGAGCTTTGTCGATCTCCGAAACGGCTTCGTCCAGCTCGTCCTCCCTGGTAAAGAAGTGAGGGGCAATCCTGATACCAGCACCTACGCGGTAGTCCACGAGAACGTTTTGCGACAGCAGGTGCTGCGTGACCTCGTACCCGTGGGGAACATCGAGGGCAACGGTTCCACCGCGACGCGCGGGGTCGCGAGGCGCATTCACGGTATAGCCGCGGGCGTCGGCGAGCTCGATCAACCGTGAGGTGAGGCGAACGCTCTTTTCCCTGATGGCCGCGACTCCGGCGCGACGCAGAATCTTTGGCCCCTCCGCCGCGGCGTAAAGCGCCGGAATCACCGGTGTTCCGTTCAGCCAGCGGAAGGCGCCGGTCGTGTACTCCATGGAATCTTCGAAGGCGAACGGCCGCGAGTGCGCCTGCCAGCCGGTCAATGCTGGCTTGAGCTGATCGCGGACAGTCGGGCTCACGTAAAGGAAGCACGCGCCGGGTCCGCCGCAGAGCCACTTGAGCGCGCCACCAGTAAGAAAATCGGGCTTGCTCCGTTTCACGTCAACCGGCACGATCCCGACGGCGTGAAAGGAATCGAGCGAGACAAGCGCGCCGACCTCGTGCGCGCGAGCGCAAATCGCGTCCGCATCCATGAGGTACGCGCTCCGAAACAACACGTGCGAGACTGCCACGAGGCGAGTGCGTCCGTCGATCGCGGCCAACAACCTGTCGCGATCGATCGTCAGTCCGTCGTCAGACCTCACGACCACGACGCGGGCGCCTAGCCGCTGCGCCATTTCGGAGTACGCGTAGCGGACGGATGGGAAGTCGAGCTCGGTCATCACGACCGTATCGCGCTCTTTCGAGAAGTCGATGGACGACAGCACGGCGGTTTGCGCGATGGTAGCGTTGGGCATCATCACGATCTCGCCGTCATCGGCGTTAATGAGGGGCGCGATCTCGTTTCCGACTTCGACGGGAAGCTCCCACCAGCCGCGGTTCCACGCCTTTACCCCGAGGCCGCCCCAGTCACGCGCGTACTCGGCCAGTTTCTCGGGGACCGTGCGGGGCATCGGCCCGAGAGAATTGGAGACGAGGTACGTCGTCTTCTCGAGGATCGGAAACTCCTCACGGAAGGCGAGCAAAGGGTCCGGCCGCTGACCCTGGGTCGATTTCATTTTTAAACTCGGTTGTCCCGGCTCACTGACCCTTTCGAGAAGCGTCGCGCATCGCGCGGAATTCCGCGTCGGAGTTCCAGGTGGGAATAGTGCGCGTGTTGCCGAGGGCGACGCCAAACCGATAGACGATGTCGGCCAGCTGCGTGGCGCCGCTCAGATCAAAATTGGGCCGATACTCGTCGGACGGCTGATGGTAGCGGTGGGCGGTGTAGTCATCCGATTGCGCGAGACCCCATTCCGCCGGATGGCCTACGATGTCGTCGCCCCCTCCGATGGAGACCGAAGGAATTCCGGCCTTGGCGAAGGAAAAGTGGTCGGAACGATAGAAGTGTCCCTGCTCCGGATGGGCGTCGGGCGAGATGCGAATGCCTTCGGACTTCACCAGCTGTGCGAGTGTCGGTCCGAGCGAGCTCTTGTTGTCACCCGCGACGGTGAGATTCCGTACGCGACCAAAGAGCGGGACTATGTCCATGTTGAGAGCCGCGATGATCTTCGAAGCGGGCACGGTGGGATGCTCGCCGAAGTAGGCAGAGCCGAGGAGGCCGGATTCTTCAGCTGTGACGAAGATGAAGAGCTGTGACCGCCGCGTCTTCACTCCTTCGGCCGCGGCGTGCGCGATTGCGAGGATCGACGCGACACCAGATGCGTTATCGGCCGCGCCATTATAGATAGAATCGCCATTTACCACGGGCCCAATTCCCAGGTGATCCCAGTGGGCGCTGTAGGCGACGTACTCGTCACGGACCACTGGGTCTATTCCACGCACCAGTCCGACGACGTTGTTCGACGACATGTGCTGGACGCTGTTGCGCATCGAGGCGTCGATAATGATTCCGGTTGGAACCGGGCGGAAATCGCGGGACTCGGCGCGTTTGCGCAGATCGGCCATGTTGAGACCGGCCTGCGAAAGAATTACCGTCGCGGCGCTGTCGGTGATCCAGCCGCACACCGCGATCGGAGGCGGCGCCGCCGCAGCGCGCGGGAGGAGGCGGTGCTCGACTGAATTGGAGCCGACGACCACTTGCCACGGATAGCCGGCACGCTCGGTGGTGTGCACGATCAGCATTCCCGCCGCGCCCCGGCGCTCGGCTTCCTCGAACTTGTATGTCCAGCGTCCGTAGTAGGTCATCGCCTTCGCGCCGAAGAGATTCGGCTCGGCGGCGGTCGCAGGCGGATCGTTCACCAGGACGAGAAGAATCTTTCCGCGGACGTCTGTGCCCTTGAAGTCGTCCCACTTGTACTCTGGCGCGGTGGCGCCGTAGCCGACGAACACGAGCTCTCCGTGCGCGCTGCTGGCATCGGTAGCTGAGCCTGGCCAGACGACAACGTCATCGGTGAAACGGAGATTGGCGTTGGCCTTGCCAGATGCTGTGACTTTGATGGTACTCGGATCCGCTNNGCTTTACGCCGAACCCCTGGAGCTGGGTCGCGATGTATTCTTCGGCGATTCGTCCGCCACGCGTAGCCGGTGCCCGGCCCTCGAGAAGGTCGGACGAGAGAAAGCGGAGGTGTGCGTCGATTTCCTGGGCAGTGATGCGGCTGGGTTCGCGGTCCGTTTGCGCACTCGCCATCGAGGCCGAGACAATAGTGAGGAGGGTGGCCGTGAGCAGAACAGTGAAACGAATCATCGATTTACTCAGTGGGTGTGATGGACGTCACTACATTATAGCTTCCCACACCGAACCTTCNNCATCCCAGCCAGACAACGTTCCGCACCAACCTTAGCATACCCCGAAATCGCGTCCCGCACCCAACGTTAGCATGGCCCGCCAGACACCACGAAGCGTGAAACGAGCAACTCCCTCCAAGCCACGACGCAAGGCGCGCAAGATAGCCCTTGTCCTCGGCGGCGGCGGGCTCAAGGGATTCGCGCACATCGGTGTCTTTCGCGCGCTCGAGGAACTGGGGATCGAGCCGACCGTGGTCGCGGGCACGAGCATCGGTGCGCTGATCGGAGCGGCGTATGCCCGTGGGATGCCGGTGTCGGAGATGGCTGATCGCGCCCGCGCACTCAAACGACGCGATCTGTTCCGTCTCAACCGGATGGGGATGATCCTGGAGCGGCAGCACTCGCCCGCGATCTACCTCGAGGAGCCACTCAGAAACATCGCGAAATTGATTGCGACCGAGAAGAGGTTCGATCAGCTGAAAAGGACGCTCCTCGTCAACACCGTCGACATCCAGCGCGGCTCACAGATCGTGTGGGGATTGCCGGGCTTGCGCGACGCGAGCGTCGCGGATGCTGTCTATGCGTCGTGCGCGCTGCCGGGGTTTTATCCTCCCGGCGCGATCGGTGGGAGGATGTGCGTCGATGGCGGTGTGCTCGACAACCTTCCCGTGTCGATCGCTGGCCGGGGAATGGATGCCGTGATCGCGGTAGACACAGGGTCGAGCGACCTCGAGCCGGAGAACGACATCGCGACTGCCGGGTTCGCCTCCATCTATGTCCGCGCGGCCACGACGATGATGCACGCGCTCCAGCTGGCGCCATTCGCCACGTGGACGCGCCCTCCGATGATTCTGATCAGGCCCAAGGTCAATCACATCGGCTGGTTCAGCTTCTCGCACACCGACGAATTGCTCGAAGCGGGCTACGCGGCCGCGATGGAGGCGTGCAAGCACTATGAGGAGTGCATCACCTGGGGTCTCGGCGTCTTTCCCCGCAGGCCGATGCAGATCGCGGTCGACCGGGAGAAGTGCATCGGGTGCACCCTCTGCACCGCGCTCGCGCCCGACGTGATGGCGATGGACGCGCACGGGAAAGCGTACCCGCTCACGCCGGTCGTGGAGTGGTCACCGGCGGATGGCGACTTCGTGCACCACTGCCCCACGTACGCGATCGAAGCGACGCGCCTCGAGATGGGTGGCACCCACGAGGACAAGACGACCGTCGATCCTACCAGCGAGCCGACGACCAAAGCTGGCTAGGCGCGGGACGACTGATAGCTGCAACTGAGTCAATGTTCAGTTAATTGTTCCCTTGTGTTAGATTCAATTCAGCCTGCCGAGTCTCGAGAGACGAGCGGCAGTGGCTCCGCGCCTACGGCCAGCGCACTGACGCGGCCAAGTTCGGAAAAAATCAAAATGACACACCCGAATTCTTTCGGTAGCCGATCAACGCTGGACGTTGCGGGTCGGCAGTACACGATCTTTCGGCTGGATTCCCTGTCCAAGCTCGCGGACGGGAACGCAGGCAGACTCCCCGTCAGCCTCAAGATCCTCCTCGAAAACCTGCTCAGAAACGAAGACGGCAAGTTCGTCAAGCCCGACGACGTGCGCACCCTCGCGACCTGGGACATGAAGGGGAAAGTCGAAAAAGAGATCGCCTTCCGCACCGCGCGAGTGCTGCTCCAGGATTTCACCGGAGTTCCTGCCGTCGTCGATCTCGCCGCAATGCGCGACGCGCTGGCACGCCTGGGCGGCGACGCGCGCCTGATCAATCCGCTTCAGCCAGTGGATCTAGTCATCGACCACTCGGTGCAGGTCGACGAGTACGGATCCGAGGCGGCGTTTCTTATCAATGCCGACTTCGAGTTCGCCCGCAATCAGGAGCGCTACGCGTTCCTCCGCTGGGGGCAGAAGGCACTGCACAACTTTCGCGTCGTTCCGCCCGACACCGGGATCGTTCACCAGATCAATCTCGAGTATCTGGCGCAGGGAGTTTTCACGGAGGTCGTGGGCAAGGTGACGTACGCGTACCCCGACTCGCTGGTCGGCACCGATTCCCACACCACCATGATCAACGGACTCGGTGTACTCGGCTGGGGCGTCGGCGGAATCGAAGCCGAGGCGGCAATGCTCGGACAGCCGGTATCGATGCTCATCCCGGAGGTCGTCGGATTCAAGATGCACGGCCGCTTGCAACCTGGTGCCACTGCGACTGATCTCGTGTTGACCGTGACGGAAATGCTCCGCAAGAAAAAGGTCGTCGGCAAATTCGTGGAATTTTATGGCGCAGGATTGTCGAGCCTTTCGCTGGCCGACCGCGCGACAATCGGCAACATGGCGCCTGAGTACGGCGCGACGATGGGATTCTTTCCGATCGACGCCGAGACGATCAACTATCTGAGATTCACGGGGCGGGACGAGGCGCAGGTACAGCTCGTCGAAGCGTACGCCAAGGCGCAGGGCATCTTCCGCACCGACGAGACTCCGGATCCGCTGTTCAGCGACACCATTGAGCTGGATCTTTCAACCGTTGAGCCGAGCCTCGCCGGCCCGAAGCGTCCGCAGGACAGGGTGCCGCTCAAGCTCTCGAAGAAGATGTTCCGCGAAGCGTTGTCTGCCGACCTCGAACGAACCGGAACGGTGGCGGCAGTTGCTGCTGCTAAGCAGGCGATGTCGGTCGCGGCGTCGCCGTCCGTGGTCGCCACCGATCTGGACGAGCAAGCAGGTGAGAATTCGAGCGTGCCGGTCGAGATGAACGGCGAGAAGTTCTCGATTCGCCATGGCTCGGTCGTGATCGCCGCGATCACGAGCTGCACCAACACGTCCAATCCGAGCGTGATGCTGGCGGCTGGATTGCTCGCGAGGAACGCGGTCGAGAAAGGCCTGATGACTAAGCCGTGGGTTAAGACAAGCCTCGCCCCCGGTTCGAAGGTGGTGACAGACTATTTCCGAAAGGCGGGAGTGATGGACGCGTTGCAGCGGCTTCGCTTCAACGTCGTCGGATTCGGATGCACGACGTGCATCGGGAACTCCGGTCCCCTCCCCCAGCCGGTCGCGGACGCCGTCGAAGCCAACAAGCTCGTTGTGGCCGCCGTGTTGTCGGGCAACCGAAATTTCGAAGGGCGCATAAATCCACTCACGCGATTCAACTATCTGGCGTCGCCACCGCTCGTCGTCGCCTACGCGCTCGCCGGAAGGATGGACATCGACTTCGCCACTGAGCCGATCGGTGTCGGCAAGAGCGGGCCTGTTTTCCTGCGCGACATCTGGCCCGCGCCCAAGGAAGTCGAGGAGGAGATACTGCGCTCGGTGAAGGCCGAGATGTTCAAGGCGCAGTACTCGAACGTCTTCCACGGCGATGACAACTGGAGAAGTCTGCCGGTACCGGAGGGCGATCTCTACGCGTGGGATCCTGACTCGACGTATGTGAAAAACCCTCCTTTCTTCGATGGGATGACGCTCACGCCACCAGGCATCCGGCCGATCAGCGGCGCGCGGGTGCTCGGGATGTTCGGCGATTCGATCACGACCGATCACATCTCGCCCGCGGGCTCGATTCCCGCTGCGAGTCCGGCAGGCAAGTGGCTGATCGAGCACGGCGTGAAGACCGCCGACTTCAACTCGTACGGAGCCCGCAGAGGAAATCACGAGGTGATGATGCGAGGCACGTTCGCCAACATCCGCCTCCGCAACGAGCTCGCGCCCGGAACCGAGGGAGGCTGGGCCACGCGCGTCCCGGGTGAGAAGCCAGTCTCGATTTATGATGCGGCCATGGAGTACCAGAAAATCGGAACTCCGCTCGTGATTATCGCTGGCAAGGAGTATGGCACCGGATCGTCGCGCGACTGGGCGGCCAAGGGGACGCTGCTACTCGGTGTTCGCGCCGTGATCGCCGAGTCGTTCGAGCGGATCCACCGCTCGAATCTCGTGGGCATGGGAGTGCTGCCGCTCGAGTTCGTGAACGGAGAGACGCGACAGACTCATGGCCTTACGGGATTCGAGACGTACACGATCGAAGGAATGTCGGCGGATCTCAAGCCGCGCGCCGCGCTTACAGTGCGGGCGCGCGCGGCGGATGGGAGCGAGAAGAAATTCCGGGCGGTCTCCCGCATCGATACCCCCGAGGAGATGAGCTACTACCGCCACGGAGGGATACTCCCGTACGTGTTGAGACAACTTGTTGGAAAGGATCGCCCGCAGGCTTAGACATCCATCGGGACGCTGGAGGCGGCACTGCAACGCGTTCTCGTCAAACGATTGGGCGAGTAGACGTGTTCGTGCCGCTCTTCCGCTTTCTCAACTGGAGCTCGGGCATCGAAGCGCTGATCTGCTCGGCAAGATCGGCCTCCATCTTCTTCGGATCGAGCGGCTCCAGCATCGCCCTCAGCTCGGGATCCACCGCCAGCGTGAGGTTCAGACGGGAGTAGAGACCGGCGACCAGATGCAGCGTCTTGGTGATCTCCTCTTCCATCCGGAGATTCACTTGTAGCGTCAGCTCCTCCCGCAGCTCGCCAATGCGCGACTCGCGGCTCTGCGTCATCAGCACGAAGATCGAGAGGAAGATCGCCTCCAGCGAGACGACCATCGTGAGCATCCCGTAGGGGTACGGATCGAACTTCCGGAAGCGGGAGAACGGCAGGTTCCAGCAGATCCACCCGATGAAGATGAGCGCGTGAATCACGAGAAACGGGGTCGCGCTCGCGACACCAATCATCCTGTCTGCCAGGACTTCCATTGGCGAGCGGTTTGATGCGTGCTCCGCCTTGATCGCGCGGAACGCCGTGTTGATACCGGCGCTGCGACGGGCGCGACGCTCCTCGCTGAGCGTCGATTTCGCTGGTACGGTCGGAGGTGCGGTCTCGTCTGACTGCATGTCTCGACTGGTGAGAATGCAAATAAGCTAACGCAATCGCTCTGCCATTTCCTGTGCACGCGCAAGAGGTTAACGTTCCACTCATGGCCACATCGCCTTCCTTCACCGTCGGAATCATCCAGGAATCCGTCACCGCCGACGTCAGGAAAAACGTCGACCGAGCCGAAGCTCGCATCCGCGCAGCGGCGGAGAAAGGGGCGCAGATCGTCTGCCTCCAGGAGCTGTTCAACGCGCCATACTTCTGCAAATCGCAGAAACACGAGCGCTTCGATCTGGCCGAGCCGATCGACGGGCCGACGATCGCGCGCATGCAGAAGCTGGCAAAAGCGATGGAGCTGGTCATCATCGTTCCGATCTTCGAGCGTCAGACGGCGGGAGTTTATCGCAACTCCGCCGCAGTGATCGACGCCGATGGCTCGGTCCTCGGCGCGTATCGCAAGATGCACATCCCG
>PKVB01000053.1 GCA_003131365.1 Gemmatimonadota bacterium
CGTGCGCCCTTCCATGCTGACGGCCGGGAAGATGAAGCGCGCGGCGATCGACGCGAGCACGAAGCCCGCGAGCACGAGGTTGAGGAAGGGCACCACGTTGATCAGGAAGAGCGTGACGCCCTCGCCCTTCAGCGGCAGGAACTTGATGTTGAACACGTAGACGACGACGAGCACGGTCAACAGGATCAGCTGCGACCATTGAGTCGTGTCGCGGAAGAAGAGGCGCATCTCCTTGAGCACCAGCTCGCGTCGCATAACTCCCCACGGCGTGAGCATGCGGGCCACCAAGCGGCCGAACGTCCCCTGTCGCACCCACCGCTGGCCGCTCTCCTGCGATTTGCTGAAGCCGCGCGCGTATAGCCAGCGATGCAGCACCGCTCCAAAGACCACCGCAACCGCGGCCGTCGACCAGAGCAGGTAGAAGTTCAGTATCTCGGGATCGTTTCTGAGCCAGGTCATGATCCCCTGCGCCACCCACTCGCTTGGCATCCAGGAAGACGTCGGCGTCCGGAGCACGGAGATGAACTCCACGAGTGAGCGGAATCCTTCGGGGCGCGCGAGTCTCTCGGGGCGGACGAGGCGGAACAACAGCACGACTCCCGCCGCCGCCAGCACGGCGATGACGCTCAGAATGTCGCGCGTCCGCCGTGCCGGGAAAATGTTGACGAGAATGAGCGTCACCGAGCTCCCGATCGCCCCCGGAATGAAAAGGAAGGGCAGCACCGCCGCGATCGCCACGAATGGATAGAGAAATCCACCTTGGTAAATGATTCCGTACGCCGTAAGCACCGGCGTTGCCACGAGCACCACCATCCAGCTCGAGTGCGCCGTCGTCTCCAGCAGTTTCGCTCCGTAGAGTCGGAGCCAGTCGACCGGCGCGGCGACTAAGAGATCGAGATCCTTGGCCAGAAAAAAGCTCGAGAGCGCGGTGACGACGTTTGACAGAATGAGAATGCCGAACAGGCTCACGAACATGAGTCCGAGCAGCTTGGCCGCGAGCAGCGCGCCGATCTCGGGGATGCCGCGGAAATACTTGAGCAGCCGATAGAACATTCCGAACACGAACAGCCAGAAGACCGCGCCGATCACGAGGAACAGGATCAGCCTGCCCGATCTGCTCTCCGTCTTTCCGAGCGGGCGGGCCTTGATCGAGAGGAACTTGGGCGAGAGGACGTGCAGCAAAGTCGGCGAAGTCCGAAACCGCGTGGTCAGCGGCGCGGCCGTAGCGGCCTGGCCAACCCCGCCAGGCGAGATGTTGACACCAACAACAGCCGGTGAACCGATTTCACTACGCATTGAGACCGTCCACTGAACTATTTCTGCGGCTATGCATCGAGAACTTCCATCGCATCGCGCGCCGCGCGCTCACCGGTGAGCTTGAGGAATATCTCCTCGAGCCCTCCGCCACCCGTGGCTTCGTCGCGCAAATCCTGGATCGTGCCGACACTACGGATTTTGCCCTGCTGAATGATCGCAATGCGATCGCACAGCGTCTCTGCGACTTCCAGAGTGTGGGTGGACATCATGATGGTGTGGCCGCGCTTCACGTACTCACGGAACAGATCCTTGAGAATTCGCGTCGCCTTCGGATCGAGGCCGATCATCGGCTCGTCGACCACGATCACTTCCGGTCGGTGAATGAACGCGCTCGAGATGATCAGCTTCTGCCGCATCCCGTGGCTGTAGCTCTCGACCAGCTCGTCGGCCCATTCCTCGAGATCGAACAGCGCCATCAGCTCGCGACCGCGGTGCTCGACCTTGTCGCCATCTTGTCCGTACAAGCCAGCAACGAAGCGGAGAAACTCGGCCCCGGTCAACTTTTCGTAGATGAACGGGCGGTCGGGAATGAAGCCCAGCTTTGATTTCGCGGCGAGCGGATCCTGAGCGAGATCGATTCCCGCGAGATGGATACTGCCCGACGTCGGCTGGAGAATTCCCGCGATCATGCGAAGCGTCGTAGTCTTGCCCGCGCCATTGGGGCCCAGGAATCCGAACAGCTCGCCGTCGGGAACGGACAGATCAATGGAATCAACGGCTGTGAACGAGCCGTATTTCTTGGTGAGGCTTCTCAGTTCTATCATTTGGCTTTTGCGTTCTTGAATGCGATTTCGAAGGCGGTGCGGTAGGCAGAGAGACTGCCGGCCCGTGCTGCAACAATCCGCCCCTCGGAGTCAACCCATGTGGTGAGACCCTGGGGTGCTCCTTCAATGCGCCACGCGCGCACGGTGTCGCGGTGTGCCGGCGACCAATCTCCGGCCGCGTCCATCGCGGCGCTGTCCACGACCGTGAACAATGACTCCGCGCGGATCTCGAGCTCGGGACGGATCACGAGTCGAGTGGTCGGATCGAACACCGACAATGTCTGCTTTCGCCCGACGGTGTGCGGACCGCCCAGCATGAAGACGACCGGCGCGAGCGACGGGGTATACAGCGGTGGAATGAACGTGTAGTGAGCGGCCGGACGACCACCATTCTTCCTCGTTCCGGCGATGAAGAGCAGAGTGTCTTCCTGGATTGCGGCCTTGATCGAGAAGGGGCGCGTGGGGCGCGCGATATCGATTATCAAATCGTTGAGGCGGAATCCCCGCGTCAGTCTCGTCTGCCAGCGTGCCGAGGTCCGCTCGAGCGATTTCCCCGACGGATAGTCGCCGACGAAATACTCCTCGCTGACGAGCGAGTTGGCCGTTGTATCGAGGGCCGAAGATGCCGCGCCGATCTGCGTGCCATCGCGCTCAATGGTGTAGTAAAACGTCTCGGGCTGGAGCCTCAGCGCGACCTGCGCGAGCTGCTGCGCCTCGCTCACGTTGGCGTTGCGGCGGTGCATCATGGCGAGCCCGCCGAGCCAGAGGGCAACGACGAAAACCGCGAGCGCGGCGCGCGTCGATGTCATGAAGGGTTGTGTGCTGGAAGGCGCGGCGGGGCTCACCCCTATAAGACGATCTAGACGATCGTTAGGCTCGACCGGCCTCAGGACGATTTAGACGATCGTGAGGCTGGTCTCGGCATTGATCCACCCAAGGTAGCGTTCGAGCCCGCCAGACACGGGGATTGTGAGGAGCTCGGGGACCTTGTAGGGGTGCAGCTCCTTGAAGGCTTTCTCGAGGCCGTGAATCGCACCGGAGCGGGTTTTGAGCATGACGACGACCTCAGTCTCGTCGGCGAGCTTGTCTTCCCAGCGGTAAAGCGACCTTGTACCGGGCAGAATCGTCCCGCACGCGACCAATCGCCGTTCGAGGAGCTGTTTGACGAACTTCGCGGCCTCGTCGGTGGTAGCAAGAGTGGTAAGAACGACGACGGCGTCGGTATGGCCCACGTAACGATTCCGAAAGAAGTTGATCAGAATCTAACGCTGAGTCCGTCTTTGAACGAACGTTAAACCCTGTGCGGCACGGCTCTAGCGCTGTCATCCGGTTAAATGCCCGCCATCGACCCCTCCCTCTACATCAATCGTGAGCTTAGCTGGCTCGAGTTCAACGCCCGGGTTCTCCACGAGGCGTTCGACCCCAGAACCCGGCTGCTCGAACGACTCAAGTTCCTCGCGATCTTCAGCACCAACCTCGACGAGTTCTACATGGTCCGGGTCGCGGGCCTGCGCCGCCAGATTGCCTCCGGAGTGCAGCACGTCCCGCCCGACGGGATGACGCCCGCTCAGCAGCTGGCCGCAATCATTGAGCGCGTCGCCGACCTGGTGGAGCAGCAGCGCAAGTGCCTGTACGACGTGTTGCTGCCCGAGCTTGGAGAACACGGAATCAAGATCGTTCGGATCGAAGAGCTCACGCCCGCCGAATGGCTCGTCGTAGACCAGTTCTTCGAATCACAGGTCTTTCCGGTGCTCACACCTCTCGCGGTCGATCCCGGACACCCGTTCCCATACATCTCCAACCTTTCGCTCTCGCTCGCCGTTCAGGTTTTCGACCCGGCCACGGGCGCCACACGCTTTGCGCGCGTCAAGGTACCGAAGGTTCTCCCCCGGTGGATTCCCTTTGGCCGGCCGAATCAGTTCGTCCCGCTCGAGCGAGTGATTGGAGCCAATCTCGGCGCCCTTTTTCCCGGAATGGAGATTCGCGGCTTCAGCACGTTCCGCGTCACTCGATACTCCGACCTGGAGCTCGCCCACTCGGACGAAGACGAAGACCTGCTCACGATAATCGAGGAACAGGTCTTCCAGCGGCGCTTCGCCGAGGTGGTTCGAGTCGAGGTGCAGAAAGGGACACCGCCGGACCTGCGTGAGCTTCTGCTCGGCGAGCTTCTGGAGGATCAGCCTCCGGAAATGCCCGCGCTGACCGAGGCGGATCTGGTCGAGACCGGACCGCTGCTCGACCTCAGTGATCTGATGTGGCTCGCGACAATGGAGATCCCCGACCTGCGGGATCCCCCATTCGTCCCTGCCACGCCCCCCGAGCTCAAGGACACGTCGCGTTCGATCTTTGACGCAATCCGCGAGCGGGACATCCTCCTCCATCACCCGTTCGACTCGTTCCAGTCTTCGGTCGAGCATTTCCTGACGTCGGCCGCGGTCGATCCGAACGTGCTCGCGATCAAGATGACGCTTTATCGCACGTCGGGCGATACGGCGATCGTGCGCGCTTTGACCGAAGCCGCTCAGCGCGGAAAGCAGGTTGCCGTCCTGATCGAGCTACAGGCCCGATTCGACGAAGTCAACAACATCACCTGGGCGCGCCAACTCGAAGGATTCGGAGTACACGTCGCCTACGGGCTGCCCGGTCTCAAGACGCACACGAAGACCGTTCTCGTAGTCCGGCGAGAGCCCGACGGAATTCGGCGGTACTCGCACATTGGGTCCGGCAACTACAACTCGAAAACGGCGCACGTCTACACGGACCTCGGCCTTCTCACGAGCAGCCCTTCGATCGGCGCGGATTTGACCGATCTCTTCAACGCGCTCACCGGTTTTTCCCACCAGAGCGAGTACCGGAATTTGCTCGTGGCGCCGGCCAACATGCGGAGGCGGTTCACCGAGATGGTGGACAGAGAAGCGGACAACGCCAGTGCAGGGAAGCCAGCGCGCATCATAGCCAAAATGAACGCGCTGGTGGATCCCGATATCATTCAACACCTCTATGAAGCTTCGCAGGCTGGCGTCGAGATCGATCTGATCGTGCGCGCAGCGTGCACGCTGCGCCCCGGCATTGCAGGCATCTCGGAAAACATCCGCGTGCGCTCGATCGTCGGCCGCTTCCTCGAACACAG
>PKVB01000022.1:0-3195 GCA_003131365.1 Gemmatimonadota bacterium
GGGAGTCGGTATCCTTTCATCGTTGACACACCCCGCGCCGACTGATGGAGATCGCTGGAATTGAGTGAGATCGTGGTGGGCGTTGACGGAGGCGGATCGAAGACCCGCGTCCTCGTTGGCACGACGGACGGCGAGGTTCTCGCGACACTCGACGGCCCCAAGTCAGCTGTCACGCCGGGACAGGCTCAGCGTTCGGCCGATGTCATCGGTGAGCTGGTAACCCACGCGCTCGCGGAGATCGCGCAGCCAGGCGCCGTGTTCCCCCGTGTTCTTTACTGCGGCGTCGCCGGGACCGGTCGGGACGAAGAGAGTCGCGCGCTGCATTCCGCCCTCGATGCAAAGGAGCTCGCGGAAGAAGTCATCATCGATTCGGACGGCCTGATCGCGATGTACGATGCGTTCGACGAGCGTCCGGGAATTCTCCTCGTCGTGGGAACCGGCTCGATCGCTTACGGCCGGAGCCCGGCTGGAGAGATCGTACGCTGTGGCGGCTGGGGTCCTGCGTTCGGCGACGAGGGTAGCGGTGGCTGGATCGGAAGGCGGGCGCTGAGCATTGTCGCGGCGTCGAGCGACGGACGGGAGCCGCCGACTGCCCTTCTCTTCCCCATTCTGNNCAATGCGAGGATGTCGAGGATCTCATTCCGTGGGCAGCGGCCGCGGATGCCCGTACGTTTGCTTCACTCGTCCCGGTAGTTTTCGGCGCGGCCACAGCGGGCGATCTCCGCGCCAACGCCCTCCTCGCGCTGGCTGCCGAAGAGCTGGTGCTACACATCCGCGCACTCGCGCGTCATTTATTTACGGACGAGCGTGCGGCGGTTGCGGTGGCGTTTAGTGGTGGCCTGATGGAGGCCAGCTCGCCGCTCAGGAAGCGGTTGGAGCAGCGCCTGAAGTCCGCGGTGCCGGGGGCACAGCTTCGATCGGAAGAAGTCCTTCCTGTGCGAGGAGCACTTCGGGCTGCGGCTCGGCGAATTCACCTTCCCACCTAGCCATCACGACTGTCGCCAGACAGTTGCCGATGAGATTCGTGCTGGTGCGCGCCATGTCCATCAGCGCATCGACCCCCAGAATGATTGCGACACCTTCGAGTGGCAACCCGAATGTCGTGAGAGTTCCAGAAAGAATCACGAGCGACGCTCGGGGGACTGCGGCGACGCCTTTGCTGGTGATCATGAGCGTCAACATCATGAAGAGCTGAGTCGTCAACGTCATCGGAACCCCCGCTGCCTGGGCCACGAAAACTGACGCCACCGCGAGGTAGAGCGTAGATCCGTCGAGATTGAACGAGTATCCAGTCGGCATCACGAACGCCACTATGCGCCGCGGGACTCCGATCGCCTCCATCGATTGCATCGCGAGTGGAAGAGCGGCCTCCGACGACGTCGTCGAGAACGCTATCAGCGCCGGCGACCTCACCGCGCGAACGAATCTGCGGAGCGGCACCCGGAAGAGGATGGCGACCGGCAACAGCACCGCGAGGAAGAAGACGAGCAGCGCTCCGTACAAGGTGAGTATCAGCTTGCCCAGGTTGAAGAGGACGCCGAGCCCGCTCCGCCCGACCGTCACGGCGATCGCGGCGCCGATGCCGAACGGGGCGAAGCGCATCACGATCATCGTGAACTTGAACATGACGTCGGCGAGACCCTCGCACCCTGCGAGAACGATCTCTTTTGAGCGACCCTGAACTTTCGACAACGCCACCGCGAAGATCACCGCGAAGAAGACCACCTGCAGAACTTCGTTCTTCGCCGCGGCGTCGAAGAAGCTCGTGGGGACGAGATGCTCGAGGAATCCGGCTCCTGTCTGCGTGTTGTGGGCGAGCTCCTTGCCGGCCTCGGCAGACGCAGCGAGCGTGACACCGACGCCCGGACGTATCAGGTTAACCGCGGCCAACCCGATGACGAGCGCGAGGGTCGTCACGATCTCGAAGTAGATGATCGATTTGAGCGCGAGGCGCCCAACGCGCTTCATGTCGTCCCCATGCCCGGCGATTCCAACGACCAGCGTTCCGAAAATGAGGGGGACGATGATCGACTTGATCATCCGCAGGAACACGGTCGACACGGGACTGAGCTTCATCGCGAACGCTGGCGCGAACGTGCCGATGAGCACGCCGACGACCATCGAGATCATGATCCAGGTTGTCAGCGGGACACGTCTGAAATGCTTGTAGATCATGCCTTGTTTGCGCTTAGGTCGATCGTTATCGGCTGATCGGCGGCGGCGGCTCGATCGGCACCGGCGGCCTGCTCCGCCTTAGAGTCGAGTGCCCGTACCCGTACGCTACGTAGAGCACGAGACCGATCACGAGCCACCACCCGAATCTGACCCACGCCAGATGCGGCAATCCCCTCATCACGAACAGGCAGAGCCCCGCGCCCACGATTCCGACGAAATGGACGAACGGCACCCTGAACGGACGCGGCCGCTGCGGATCGGTGTAGCGTAGCACGATCACGCCGGTGCAGACCAGCGCGAACGCAAACAGCGTCCCGATGTTAGTGAGGTCGTACGTTTCACCCGCATCGCCAATCAGGGACCAGAACGCCACGAAAACCCCGGTGATAATCGTCGTGATGTAGGGCGTCCTGTACTTCCCGTGAAGCTTGCTGGCCCAGTGCGGGAGAAGGCCGTCGCGCGCCATTGCGAAGAAAATGCGCGGTTGTCCGTACTGGAACACAAGGAGCACCGCAGCCATGGAGAAAACGGCTCCCAGCGCCACGATCTTGGCAATGTTGGTCATTCCCGTCGCCTTGAGCGCAAACGCCAGAGGATCCGCGGCCGATCCGAGCTGCTGATATGGCACCATGCCCGTCAGGACATAGCCGATGACGATGTAGATCACGGTACATATGGCGAGTCCCCCCAGAATCCCAATGGGAAGATTTCGCTGCGGATTCTTCGTCTCCTCGGCGGCAGTGGAGATCGCGTCGAAGCCGATGTACGCAAAGAACACGATCGCCGCGCCCTGATGGATTCCGGTGAAGCCATTCGGCGCGAACGGATGGTAGTTCGCGGTGTTGATGTGCTGCGATCCCATGATGATGAAGAGAGCCAGCACAATGAGCTTGACGGCGACCATGATGTTGTTCGCCCGAGCGCTCTCTCTCACCCCAAGCATCAGCAGCCACGTGATCAGGGCGACGATCGAGAACGCCGGCACATTGATGAGAATCGGCATTCCCGCAATGTGCTGTT
>PKVB01000022.1:3247-3826 GCA_003131365.1 Gemmatimonadota bacterium
CCCAGCCGATGATCCAGGCGACGAGCTCGCCGAGTGTTGCGTACGAGTACGCGTAGGCGCTCCCTGCCTGCGGGATCATCGAAGCCAGCTCCGCGTAGCAGAGACCGGCAAGGCCGCAACAGGCGCCCAGTAGCAGGAACGAAATCACCAAAGCGGGGCCGGCTCCCACGCGGATCACGTTACCCGCGGCATCCACCTGACCCGCCGCCGCCGAACCGATCGAGCCGAAGATGCCGGCGCCGATCACNNTCCGTTTGGATTCTCACCCTCTGCCAGAAGCGCTTCGATCGGCTTCCGCGCGAACAGTGATCGGATCATTTCAGGTGGGAAAAAGTTTTACCATGGCGGGCCATCGCGCCACCAAGGTAAGTCGTCACTGGGAAAGGTTAGTCCTGGCCAAAATGCGTGGTCACTCGAAGAACCTAAGCCTCGCCACTCTTAACGCGCATCGCGTAGAACGACCGCCACACGAACGTTACGGAGATGAGGAAGAAGACCGCCGCCAGAACCCGAGTCAGCGTCGCACCCTTGTCCGCCGTCAGCGAAACGGCAAGCTCCACCGCGAGCAGCCCGAACAGC
>PKVB01000040.1 GCA_003131365.1 Gemmatimonadota bacterium
ACACGGCTCGCGTCGCAGCTGCGAGAGGGAAATGAGACGACGCACTACTCGGTCGTGGATGTGGCTGGAAACGCCGTCGCGACGACTACGACGCTCAATGACTTGTATGGATCAGGCGTCTTCGTGAGCGGAGCGGGATTCTTTCTCAATGACGAGATGGACGACTTCACTGCCAGGCCCGGAACGCCCAACATGTACGGCCTGATTCAGGGCGCCGCCAATTCGATAGCGCCGGGCAAGCGGATGCTGAGCGCAATGTCTCCGACGATCGTCCTCGATCCAAGGGGAAATCTTCTCCTCGTGACCGGTGCGCGCGGGGGCCCAAGGATCATCTCCGCGACGTCGCAGATCATCCTCAACGTGATCGACCACCGGATGTCGCTCTTTGATGCGATGAGCGCGCCACGAATACATCATCAGTCCCTGCCCGACTCCATCGGCGTCGAGACCGGCGGCATCGAACGGTCGGTGCTGGAGCGACTGACGCAGATGGGACACTACGTCTACGAACTGAGAGGGATCGCGTCGGCCGCATCGATCATGCGCGTGAAGGGCGGCTACGAAGGGATGGATGACCCGCGCTCGCGCGGGGGAGCCGTCGGGTTTTAGGGCACAAGATCGAATTCCAGGCACAAAAAAAGAATCCGGCGGATCACCCACGCCGGATTCCTTCAGCTACCGCCAGGGCTCTCTCAGATATTGACCTGAGTTGACGAGTTGAGCGTAGCCGTAATGCGGCTGCCCGAGTTGACGCAGCCTTCGTAGTTCGCCGTCGCAGCGGCAGCTCCAGCCCCGGCAGCAGCGCCGACTGCGCCGCCAATAATCGTGGCTTTGGTGCTATGTCCAAGAATCTGTCCGGCGATGGCGCCGATTGCAGCACCACCGACGACCTTCTGCACATCCTTGCCCTTCGGTTGATTCTTCACTCTGGTCACGTCAGCGGTTTGCGTCGTAGCGCTGACGGGATATGTGTGCCCGCCGAAGTTGACTGAGACGACACGGAAGCCCATCACCACGTTGTCGTTAGCGTTCTCGCTGCGCTTGAGCTCCGTCACTTCAACCGTCGCCGTCGCGCCGGCAGGGATCACCGCTCCATTCGAGCCGACAATCGCGTTGGTCACGCTCGCGTTGAAGCGATCGCCGACGTGATTGGTGTTCGTGCAGATCGTTGAGCCGGACGCAAGGCTGAGTGTCGCACCCGCTGGGATCGTTCCGATTTTGGCGGCCGAGCCCGAGTTGTTGCGCGTCACCGTGTTTCCACTCGACGTTACCGAAGTAGTCGGCGTGCGCGTCGTCGTGGTCGGCTTCCTGGTCGTGGTGGTCGTCGTCTTCGTTGTCGTCGTCGTGCCCGGCGTTTTGGCCGTGCCGGCTGGAACGTCGGTCAGCGCAGGTTGCGCGCTGGTGTCCCCATTCGCGAGCTGAATGTCCTTATTCAGCGCGGAATCCGCTGCGGCGGTGTCGTCTTTCTTTGAGCACGCACCTGCGAATAGCGCGAGCGAGAGCGCGAGCGACGCACTAAACCGGGGAATATATTGAACCATTAAAGCCTCCTCCATCGTGTGGTGAGCGCTTGGTTTTTTCCAAACTCATGAGTAACTATGAACGGCAATCCATATGCCATACATGAAGAATCTCCGCATCGCTGCGCCATACTACAAACCGTACTGGAAACCGTTCGCAGCGGGGCTACTAATCGTTCTGGCGTCGTCGGCGATCACAAGCGTCATTCCCTGGGTACTTCGACGCGCAATCGACGCTATAAGCAATGGCGCGCCGATGAGCACCATCTGGAAGCTCAGCGGCCTTATAGTCCTCGCCGCCATCGTCGGCGGCGGGTTCAGATATGGGATGCGCGAGCTGATGAACGGCGTCAGCCGCTGGATCGAGTACGACCTGCGCAATGATCTCTTCACACATCTGGAGACGCTCGACGCGGCGTACTTTGCACAGACCCGCACCGGCGACATCATGGCGCGTCTCACCAACGACCTGAGCGCGGTCCGAATGGCGGTTGGTCCTGCCGTGATGTACCTCGCCAACACGATCACGGGCGGCTTGTTCGCGCTGTACTTCATGCTCCGCATCGACGTCAAGCTGACGCTGCTCGCGCTGCTGCCAACGCTTTTCCTGCCGGTGCTCACGATCAAAATGGGAAAGGCGATCCACGATCGGTTCGAGGCGGTTCAGGAACATTTCTCGACGCTCACCACGCGCGCGCAGGAGAATCTCAGCGGAGCGCGGATCGTCCGCGCGTACCGGCAGGAAGCTGCCGAGACGGCACGGTTCGGCGCTATCAACGATCAGTACCTCGCGCTCAACATGTCACTGGTACGGTTGTGGGGCACCCTGAATCCACTCTTCGCGTTCTTCGGGGGACTGGGCGCAGTCATCGTCCTCGGAGTCGGCGGAGCGCTGACGATCAAGGGCACGATTTCAGTGGGCTCGTTCGTCGCCTTCGGCATGTATCTCACGATGCTCACGTGGCCGATGATCGCGCTCGGCTGGGTCGTCAATCTGTTTCAGCGTGGCGATGCGTCGATGGGACGGCTGGCCGAGATACTCGTGGTTCGCCCGACGATCAACGGTGAAGAGCCGCGTCAGCATCTGCCGGCGACCAAAACAGGCCGCACGATCGAGTTTCGGAACGTTGGGTTTCACTATCCGTCGGACAACCCTGGCGAGCCGCGCTGGGTCCTGCGCAACGTCAGCTTCACCGTGCCTGCGGGAGCGACGTTCGGGGTGGTCGGCGCAACTGGAAGCGGAAAGAGCGCGCTCATCGATCTGATTCCGCGAATGTACGATCCGCAGGAAGGCGAGATTCTCATCGATGGCGTTCCGACAAAGAACGTCGTGCCCGCGGAGCTCCGGCAGGACATCGGCTTCGTGCCGCAGGAGAGTCTCCTCTTCAGCGACACGATCGGATCGAACCTCTCGTACGGAACGAGCGGGATTACACAGACCGGAGAATGGGCGGCGGGCATCGCGCAGCTCGATCAGACGATCGATCAGTTTCCCGGCCGTTACGAGACGATCCTCGGCGAGCGGGGGATCAACCTGTCGGGCGGTCAGAAGCAACGCGCCTCGCTCGCGCGAGCGCTGGCGAAGAAGCCGAGTATCGTTCTGCTCGACGACGCCCTGTCGGCAGTAGACACGCACACCGAGGCGGAGATTCTCCGCGCGCTGCGCGAAGCGCTGGCGGGGCGAACGGCGCTCATCGCGTCGCACCGGATCAGCGCGATACGGGACGCGTCGTGGATCATCGTGCTCGAGAAGGGAACGGTGGTCGAGCAGGGACGGCACCCGGAGCTGATGGCGCTGCGCGGGCGATACTGGTCACTGCTGCGGCGGCAGCAGCTCCTCGATGCGGTGGAATCGGATGGCGTGGAGGCGGATGCGTTGGCAACGGATGTCACCGCAACTACAATATGATCATGTCCGACCACGCCGATTCCCCCGCGAAGGAGAGTATAGAAGCGCTCGAGGCCCAGGCGAAAGAGGCGCAGCGCACGATCGACGAATTGCGAGCGCGCGACGCGCTCAAGACGCAGTTCCTCTCCAACGTCTCGCACGATCTCCGGACGCCGCTCGCCGCGATCATCACGCACGCCGAGATACTGCGTGAGGGGATGCTGGGCGAGCTGAATCCAAAGCAGCGGGAAAGCGTGACCGGGATAGTGAGCGGAGGGCAGCAGCTGATCGACATGGTGGACGAGATCCTCACCTACGTGCGGAGCGCGAGCGACCAGGTGAGTCTCGTCCGCGCGGACTTCGACATCACGAGGCTCGTCGACCAGGTGCGGACGCTGAATCAGCCATTGGCGGCGAAAAAGCGTCTGACGATCGAGCGTCGTAACGGAGACGATTTGCCCACGGTTTACGCGGATCGCGACAAGATCAAACACGTGCTGGCCAATCTGATCGGCAACGCAATCAAGTTCACGCCCGACGGCGGACGCGTCTGGATCGCCTTCTCCCGACGCGGCAGCGACATGGAGGAGCTGGCGGTGGAGGTCGGCGACAACGGCCGCGGCATCGCGCGCGATCACTACGACCTCGTGTTCCGCGAGTTCGCGCAGGTCGACGCCTCCCCCTCGCGTCTACACCATGGATCGGGCCTCGGCCTCGCGATCGCGCGCAACCTCGTCCAGCTGCACTCGGGAACGATCTGGGTCGAGAGCGAGCTTGGCAAAGGAAGCAGATTTTTTTTCACGCTGCCGCTCAATCCGCCCCGCGACTAAGTGCCGGCGCGCATTCTGATCGTGGAAGACAGTCCACTCGTCACGGACGCGTTCCGCGTGCTCTTCACCGCGGCCGGGTACGATGTAGACGTGGCGGCGACGGTCGTCGAGGCGATCGAGCGCGGTACATCGACGCCAATTGATCTGATGCTGCTCGATCTCACACTGCCAGATGGCAGCGGACTGGAGATTCTGGACCTNNATGCGCCAACGCGGCTCGCTTCCCCGCGCGACACTGGCGATGACCGGCCACAACGATTCCGCTTCACGTCGCGGCTGTCTCGCGGCGGGATGCGTCGATGTCCTCATCAAGCCTGTCCCAATCGGCGAGCTCCTACGTCAGATCGAACGCCACCTGGCATAAGTGAGCGCCGAGCGCGCCCACGCGCCGGGCCACTGCTCCAGCGGTACTATCGAACGAAGTACCGCTTGTTCGCGCGAGAGAAGCGTCCGCGTCCGCCGCAGCGCGGGCTCATCATGCTTCAGATCGATGCCCTGGCGTATTCCGACCTGCGGCGCGCGCTCGAGCTGGGCCTCTGCCCGACAATCGCGCGGCTGCTGCGCGAAGGATTCGCGCTCAGGCGTTGGTTCTGCGGACTGCCGTCGGCGACTCCGTATTGCCAGGCGGGGATGTTTCACGGCGAGAACGGTGGCATTCCGGCGTTTCGCTTCTACGACAAGGCGGCGCGCAAGGTAATCACCTGCAATGCGCCGCACGGCGTACAGTACATCCGCGACCGCATCCATTCGCCGGGTGCGCTCGCCGGCGGCTCGAGTTACGTCAATCTTCTCGACGGTGATGCGCAGACAGTGGCCTTCACCGTCGCCACGCGTGACAAGATGTCCGTGTATCGCAGGCTTGGCGGAACGCGGATGGGACTCCTCATGCTGCTGCATCCCATTCGTATGGCGCGCATGGTTCTTCAGGGCGCCTTCGAATGGCTGCTCGAGGAATGGGAGCGCGCGCGCGGCGAGCTGTCGGGAAGGGTGACGCACTCGGAGGGCATTTTTCCGTTCATCCGCATTCTCAGCAATGTCGTCGTGCGCGAGCTGCAGACGATGGCGATTCTGCTCGACGTCTACCTCGGCGTTCCTATTATTTACAGCACTTTCATGCAGTACGACGAGCTGGCGCATCACTTCGGGCCATCGAGCAAGCAGGCACTCGTCGACCTGCGCCGCACCGATGCGCGCATCGCCGAGATCTGGAGGATGGCACAGCTGGCCGGGGGACGGGGCTACGATCTCATCATAATCTCCGACCATGGAATGACGCCGGCGCTGAGCTACCGGGTGCAGTACGGGGAGTCGCTTGGAACGACGGTGCAGCAGATTCTGGATGAGACCCTGGTGAAGGGCACGCAGCCCTCGCGGTCGTTGGCCAGCTTTGCGGAGGATACCGAGTACTCCGACATCGGCCCCGAGGTCGTCGAAGCCGTCGCGCAGCTGACTCCGGCTTCGTTCGGAGCGAGAAGCGCGATTCGCAGGTTCCGCGACTGGCTGAGAAGCCGCTACGGGTTGCGCGAGATCATTTTCCCAGAGAAGTATCGCGTCGACCGGACGAACGATGTCGTCGTCACCTACAGCTCCTGTCTGGCGCTCCTGTACTTTGCGGCTACGGAGCAGCGGCTCTCGCTCGAGCAGATAACGGCCGACGCGCGCTGGGCCAGACTCTACGAACGGCTCGTTGCACACCCGGGGATCGGCCTCGTCGCCACGGTCTCGCGTGGCGCGGTGAATCTGGCGGGCAAGCACGGCCGCGCGATTCTCCACGACGGGCAGATCCAGATCATCTCCGGCGAGAATCCGCTCGAGATCTTCGGCACCGAGCCGTACGTGCTGCGGGCAGTGGAATCGCTGGTGAACCAGCCGAACGCTGGCGATTGCGTTTTGTTCGGCACGTTCGACGGGTACGACATCATTTCGTTCGACGATCAGGTCGGCGCGCACGGGTCGGCCGGCGGCGATCAGGTTTATCCATTCATCATCTCACCCGAGCGGCTGGGGCTGGCGGGGGAATCACTGGAGGACGCGCGCGACATCCACCGCACGGTTCTCGCGCGCTACGCCGCCGCTAACGCCGACAATGCTCCTGCGGACGCCGCGCGCTTGACCCCCGCTGTGCCGCGCACAGCAGTCTGAGTTCTTTGCCGCGGGCGGTCTTCTCCGGTGCGGCGGAGAGGGTCCTCTGCGGCTCCGGGCTCTCGCTCGTTAGTGGTCCGATCGGATCGGTGCGAGACTAAGGATCAGTCGCTCGGAGAGCATCACCGCACCGATTGTCGCTCGTGGGTCGTCGCCTACGAGGACCCTCTCCGCCTTCCCACTAAGTTCGACGGGGGGCCAGTCATCTCCGTCGCGCCACTGGGCGCGCGATCTCAGGTCGCGCGCGCTGTCCTGTTCACCGCGCGCGGGAGCGCGCCGAGCAAAGCTCGGCAGTCCCGTGCCCCCCCACTGGGGCGACGCGGGCACACGCGGCACGAAGCGTCGCAGCAGTTACAGACTGTGGAGGGAGGTGAGGGTGTCCTCGCAGGCGACGACCCACGAGCGACAATCGGTGCGGTTACGCTCTCTCCGGGCGACTAATGCTTAGTCTCGCGCCGATTCGATCGGACCACCAACGAGCGAGAGACCGGAGCCGAAGAGGACACCCTCACCGACCACATACAGAGATGCAAGCCGCAGCGCGGCAAGCCTAGAGAGCCGCGGCGCCTTCGACGATCGTCCTGAACGCCGAAGCCGAGATCTTCTCGGGCTCGAACTGCTCCCCCGCGCGCTTCATGACGCCACGCACGACCCGGTCGACAGTGACGAGCGGCGCGTCGGCCTCGGCCTGGACCTCGACCTCCCACTTGCCGCGGTCGGGTCCCTTGAGGGTGTGGCGATATCTCGCCGTGAAAACCGTGTGGCGATGCACGATGATTGCGCGATCCTCCTCCTCGATCGGGAGGAACTCGTCGCCGGCGCTCTCGCTTAGCGCTTCGGGCGGTTCGTCGGGCTCGTGCCGGTGCTGTGGCTCGGGCGGCGGCGGAATCGCGGCGACGACGGCCACTCCGGTTTCAACACCCGATTGGCGCAATGGTGGAAACAACCTCACCTCGTCGACGGCGTCCAATCCGATGCGGTCGGCTATCTCGCGCAGAAATCTTTCCGTAGTCTCGATCACGCGGATGCTTTGGAGAGGGAGAATCCTTCGTTCGTCTCGATCACGCCTGTGCCTTCGAAGTTTGACCGGAAGTCTGCACGGTCTTTCTGTCGGTGAGCTCGCGCTCCACGTACAGCTTCAGAATGTGCATGAAATCCTGCGCGTTCGTCACCACTCCGAATGCCTGGTGGGTGCCGCGGTCCTTGAGCTTGCTCACCACGAATTCGGACGAATCGACGCAGATGGTCGGAAGCTCGCGCATCGACCCATCCTTCTCGGTGACGAATGCCGGGAGCATGTTACCGGTGGCGATCGCGTGCAGCGCGGTCGCAATGAGAATCGCCATTGTCGCGCGCGTCGTGTGGCGCTTCATCGCGTCCTGGGCGGCGAGAGTGTCGGTAATCACTTCGGGGAGTGGGCCGTCGTCGCGGATGGAGCCAGTGAGAACAAACGGAATCCCCTTCGTCACGCACGCGTGCATGATCCCGTCCTTGATCACGCCCTGATCGACGGCTTTCGCGATCGAGCCCGCGGCGCGCACCTTGTTGATCGCGCGCATGTGGAGGCCGTGACCGCCGGTCGTCGCCTCACCGGTGCGCGTCATACCGAGAGTGGTGCCGAATATCGACGCTTCGATGTCGTGCACCGCCACGGCGTTCCCAGCGAGCAGCGCCGACACGAAGCCGTTCTGGATGAACCAGACCATGTCGGCCCGCGCGCGGGAATGGACCAGCGCCGGTCCCGTCACCCAGATCGGATACCCGCCGCGATCGCGCTCCTCGATGAGAATATGCGCCATCAGCGAATAGTCGATCGGCTTCTCGCGCGACACCTCGCTCGTCATGAACTTGAACTCGCCCTCTTCTTCGCCAAGGAACGAGCCGGTGTGGACGTAGATGCCTTCGCTTCCGTCCTCGGCGCTCCCGACGGCTACCCGGTCGCCCTTCTTCAGCTTGCGCCCTTCCCTGACGCAGAGGTCGTCGCCGTCCAGCACGAGCGACGCATCCATCCTCGGCTCACGCGGCATTCGCCACGCGCCCTTGATGCGGACGTAGGTCGGAAGATTCGTCGTCGAGAAGAAGTTCTCGGGGAGCACGCCGTCGGCCGGCGCGGGAACGAACCGCGCGTCGGGGGCGCTCGCCAACGCGGGCGCATTGAAGTCGGGGTGCCGTAGAATCGTCACGCTTTAAAGATAAGCTCTAAAGCAGTGCCACCGGGTCGCGATCGAGCGTGACGCGCAGCTGCGCCGTGTTCGGCACCTCGAACCGCTCCATGAAGTACCTGCTGACACGTGTGAGCTCGCCTGGATGCGCGGACTTGAGCAGGACGTGCCAGCGCCAGCGATTCTTGATTCGCTCAATGGGACACGGGGCGGGCCCCACGACCGTCACTTCGTCTTCCGCGCGCGTCGCGATCAGCTCGCGCAGCCATTCACCGGCGTGGATGGCGAGCTTGGCAACCGAATCCTCGACGAGCCCGCTGAAGACGATGTTCGCGATCCGGACGTTGGGCGGATACGGCGGGTCGACTCGGCCTTCCATCTCTTCGCGCACGAAGGAGACGTAATCGTGCGCCACGGCGTACCGCACCGCGTGATGGCCGGGCAGCCTCGTTTGAATCAGCACGCGACCGCCTTTCGCGCCGCGTCCCGCTCTGCCCGAGACCTGACTCAGAAGCTGAAAGCACCGCTCCGACGCCCTGAAGTCCGGGAAATTGATCCCGACATCGGCGTCCACGACTCCCACGAGCGTGACATTGGGGAAGTCGAGTCCCTTGGCGATCATCTGGGTCCCGAGGAGAATATCAACTTCTCCCGCGGCGACGCGGTCGAGAATCCGGGTGTGCGCCCACTTCCCGCTCGTAGTGTCGACATCCATCCGCGCAATTCGAGCAGCTGGAAATCTCTCGGACAGAAGCCGCTCGACCTGCTGCGTGCCGAGCCCTCGCTGTCTGAGGTATCGTCCGCCGCAGCGCACGCAATCTGGCCTGGGATCTTCCTTGTGCAGGCAGTAGTGGCAGATGAGCCGCTCCGGATTCCGATGATGCGTGAGCGTGATGCTGCAGTTCGGGCAAGTCGCGACGGCGCCGCAGTCGACACACTGGATAAATGACGAGTAACCCCGCCGGTTCAGGAGCAGAATACTTTGCTCTCGGCGACTCATGGTCTCGACAATCGCATCGTGAAGCGGCTCGCGAATCACGGCGCCGTAATCCACACCGCCCTGTGCCATCGCGTTGTAGTCCGTAGGAATCCGTCTCAGATCGATCACGTCGACGCTCGGGAGTCGTCCGCCGCCGACCCGCTCCGGGAGCGTCAACAGCTTGTACTTCCCAGAGGAGGCATTCGCCCAGCTTTCCAGTGAGGGGGTGGCGCTCCCGAGAACGGTGATAGCTCCCTCGTTTTTCGCGCGCACGATCGCCACTTCGCGCGCGTGGTAGCGCGGCGTCTCACCCTGCTTGTAGCTCGACTCGTGCTCTTCGTCGACGATGATCGCCCCCAGGTTCTCCAGCGGCGCGAACACCGCCGACCGCGCACCGACGACGATCCGCTTGTCTCCCCGCTTGAGCGCGAGCCAGGCGTCGTATCGCTCTCCCTCGCTGAGCGCCGAATGCAGAACCGCGATCCTATCGCCGAAAGCGGCGCGGAACCGATCCACCGTCTGGGGAGTGAGCGCGATCTCCGGGACCAGCACGATTGCCGTCTGTCCGCGCTCGTCCACGATCCGGCGCAGCAGCTCGATGTAGACGAGCGTCTTGCCGCTTCCGGTGATGCCGTGGAGGAGAAAGACATCCCCCTCAGCCGCGCTCGCCATGGTGTCAATCGCGTGGAGCTGCGCCGGCGTCGGCTCGAGTCTGGTCGCGGAGATACCGCCGCGCGACGAGAACGGGTCGCGCTCGACCTCCTCTTCCTCGATGACGACGAGCCCGCGCTTCTCGAGCGACTTGAGCACGGAGGGAGAAAAATCGAGCTGCGCGCTCAGATTCTCAAGCGACGTATTCCCGCCGAGCGATTCGACCAGCTCGAATACCGCCCGCTGCTGTTTGGAGCGGGCGAATGACTTGTCCCGTTGCAGCAGGGACGGTATGTCCACGCCGAGCTTTACCACGCGCCGGGTTTTGCGCGTCGGACGCGGATCCTCCGCCCCGGTGAGGGCGGCAGGAAGCACGGTTCGGAGCACGACACCAAGCGGGACGATGTAGTAGTCCGCCATCCATCTGCACAGCTCGAGCAGCGATGCGCCGATCGCCGGCTCGGCGTCGGGCGATTCCAGCACGGCTTTGGGCTTTCGCTTGAGCGGACTAACGTCGCTGACTCCGATGCAGACGCCAATCTCCTTGCCGCTGCGGAGAGGAACGACCACGCGCGACCCGACCACCACCGGATTTGCGAGCCCTTCTTCGACTGCGTAGGTGAATGTCTGGAAGAGCGGCAGCGGCAGCGCGACTTCGATGAACCGCGGCGCCTTGTCACGCACTCTGAAATGCCGCGGCCAGATCTACGNNGGTTCGTCGGACAATCGAATCACCCCACCGGCGATCGAGGCTCCGCAGAAAGGATCGCTCGACAGAAGGGCCGCGCCATCGAAATCGGCGTAGTCGAGCAGCGGCGAGATCTGCGCGATCGCGGAGATACCGAGCGAGCTCTCGATCATGCAGCCGGCCATGACCTGCATGTCCAGCGCGCGCGCGGCGTGCACCATCCGCAGCGCTTCGCGGAGGCTGCCACATTTTGCGAGCTTGATATTGATGCCATCGATGGCTCCGGCGAGCTTGGCAACATCGGTCGCCACCAGGCACGACTCGTCAGCGAAAACCGGCAGCTTGGACCGTTTGCGGACGAAGCGGAGTCCCTCGATGTCGTTCGCGGCGACGGGCTGCTCCAGCATCNNATCGCCGTCCAGGCAGCGTTCGCGTCAACACGCAGGCGTTTCTCCGGTGCCGCGTTTCGGATGATGCGCACTATCTCCGTGTCGCGGTCGGTTCCGAGCTTGATCTTGAGAATCGGGTACTCCCGCGCCTCCGCCACGCGCCGTTCCAGCTCGTGATTTTCCGCGATGGCGATGGTAAAGCTGGACTGCGGAGTCGTCGCCGCATCGAGTCCCCAGAGACGGAAAACGGGAAGGCCAAGCCGTTTCCCCACGAGATCGTGGAGCGCCGAGCTGACCGCGCTCTTGGCCGAGGCATTGCCGCGCAGGACGCGGTTGAGATGCGCCTCGATGGACTCTAGGGAGAATGGATCGGCGCGCTCCAGCACCGGCTTGAATTGCCCGAGGGCGGCGATGACCGTAGATACGGATTCGCCGTAGTAGCGATTGGGCGCGGCCTCCCCGTAGCCTTCCAGACCATCGTCGTCGGTGAGGCGCACGATGACGTTGCGGTGGTGGGAGTAACCCCCGCGCGCGATCACGAATGGATGCGTCGGGCTGAGCTCGATTGTCTGGTGCGAGAGCTTCATCCGACTGCCACCGCGGGCACGGGGCGCGCAGTCCGAGCCATGCGAAACTCGTTGTGCGCCGACGCTGTCGACAGAAAGTTGATGAGCGCATCGGCGAGATCGTTGCCGCGCTCGTAGCGGTTGCCAGGGTTTTTCTCGAGGCAGCGCATTACGATCGCCGAGAGCTGCGCTGGAATCCTGGAATCCACGACGTCGGGCGCCACCGCGGTCTCGGTCACATGCTTGTAGCTGATCGAGTAGCTGTCGGCTCCGTCGAAGGGCGGGAAGCCGACCAGGGTCTCGTACATCACAACGCCCAGGCCGTAAAGGTCGCTGCGGCCATCGAGCAGCTTTCCGCGCGCCTGCTCCGGCGACATGTAGTGCGGAGTGCCCATAACGTTTCCGCTCCCGGTCATGCGGCTCCGGAAGTGTCCGGTGGCGATTCCGAAATCAGTGACGACCGCGTTCTCGTCCTCATCGAAGAGGATGTTGTCCGGCTTGATGTCGCGGTGCACGAGTCCCCGGCGGTGCGCGTAGTCGAGTCCGGTAGCCACCTGCGCCGCCACGGCCGCCGTGGTTTCCGGAGACAGGGACCGATGCCCACCGATGCGGTCGCTCAACGTGCCGCGAGCCAGGTAGGGCATTACGAGGAAGACGTGATCGTCGACCATTCCGAAATCGATGATCTTGCAGATATGGGGGTGCATCAGCTGCGCCGCTGATTCCGCTTCCCGCTTGAAGCGCTCGCGCATCTCGTGCTCACGCGCGAGGTGCGGGTGAAGAACCTTGATCACGACAGGGGAGTCGAGAACGACGTGGAGCGCGTAGTAGACGCTGGCCATCCCGCCCTCGCCGACGCGGTGCATGATGGTGTATCGCCCGCCCGTCACCTGGCGCAACGCCGTCACCGACGGATCGGGCGGAGACTGCCGCCGGTCCGAGCTGTCGGGCATGATGATCCCGCAGCGGACGCAGCGCGCCGCTTCTCCCCGGTTCCAGCTCCCGCAGTCAGTGCAGAACATCGTCAGCCCCCGAACTGCATGCGAACGAAGTCGTAGGGGGGCCACGGCCCGGTGACCGCGAAGTCGAGGGCGTCCTGCCGCTCTGCTTCCTTGGACACAGCGTCCTTGAAGGCCTGCCAGCGCTGAGTGTCGATGAGGAACGACGCGCGGGCGACAACATCAGCTTCCTCGTCACCGTCCGTATTCGGAAGAGTGACCGTCGCCGCGGCGTGGCCTCTCAACAGTCTGAGACTCTCCGCGGCGAGACCAGCGAGACTCTTTTTCGCATCCTCTCTCTGCCTTCCCTTCATCGTGACGCTCACACGCGCGGCGGCGTGGCCTTCGACCACCGAGAGCGCCTCGGTGAGGGTGAAGTAGTGGAGCTCGAGCCAGCGGGTGAGCGTCGATTCCGACCGGAAAACGGTTCCGGGGGGAGCCGGCAGTATCGCGGAGTGCGCGTGGGCCTGCTCGAGGACCGCCACGTATTTCGACACATCGTTGTCCTCGAGTGTCGACACGGAGTACGGCGACGGCTCGACGACGGCCGCGAGCGCGCGATAGTGCACGAGGGTCGTGCCTTCGGCAAGCGAGATCGCCTGACCCGATTCGACGGCAGCGACGCCGTACAAACGCAGCGAACCTAGAGAAGCTTGCGCCATTTGAGACCGGCAAGGATTGTCAAACCGAGCGCGAGCTGCGCGAACACCAGGATCATGAAACCTTGGGGATTAGAGTGAAGCGGAATTTGCTCGAAGTTCATTCCCCACATCCCGCTCACCACGACGAATGGAAACGTGACGGTGGCGACGACGCTCAAGGCTTTGGTCGCCATACCTAGACGATTAGATACCCGTGTTAGATAGCTGTCCAGTGGGCTAACGAGTGCCGCGCTCATGAACTCTCAAGTTAGCGGTTACGTAGCGAGCGCGCCCAAGTGACGAACTGCCGCCAGGGCCAGCCTGTCGGGCGCATATCCGCCCTCCAGCGCGCTCACGATGCGACCGCCGCACCAGGAATCCGCGCGAGAGACGAGCGACCGGGTGAGGGCGTCGAAGTCATCAAGCTCGAGTGTGAATCCCCCCAGTGGGTCATGGGCGAGTGAGTCGAATCCGGCGGAAATGAGTATCAGCTCCGGCACGAAGCCCTCGGTGGCGGCATCGATTCCCCGCTCGAGCGCCTCGACGTATTCCGAGCGCGGCAGTCCGCCAGGCTTGGGAATATTCCAGACGGTTCGATGCGGGCCCCGATCATCGGCGGCTCCTGTTCCCGGATACCACGGCCACTGATGCATCGAGACGAAGTGGATGTCCGGCTCGTTCTCCACCAACGCCTGGGTGCCATTCCCATGGTGGACATCCCAGTCGACGATCAGGATCCGCCGTAAGCCGTGTTTCTTCCGCGCGTAATGCGCGGCGATCGCGACGTTGCCGAAGAGGCAGAATCCCATGGCGCGGTTGTGGACGGCGTGGTGACCGGGTGGGCGCACCGCCGAAAAGCTGCGGGGATTGACGCCGCTCACCGAAAGATCTACGCCCAGGAGGACACACCCGGCGCCGGCGGTAGCCGCCGCCCAGGATCCGCTGCTCGCCACCGTGTCCGCGTCGAGCCGCCCGCCTCCCTGCTCGGCGATTACCCTGACCGACCGAACGTAGGCAGGATCATGCACAAGCTCGAGCTCATCGATCATCGCGTGCCGTCCCTCGAGATGCTCGATGGAGTGAAATAGCTCCGGGTCATCGCGCAGAGCGCGGGTGATGGCGCGCAGACGCCCGACGTGCTCCGGATGTCCCCATCCGGTGTCGTGGCGTCCGCAGTCGCTGTGGGAGATGAACGCAGCCCGCATTGCGCGGGACGCCTACTCTACCGGTCGCCGGCGGCGGTCGGTGATGAGGAAAATCGACCCGTTCTTCGCCGCGGTCGACGAGATCGGGACATCCTCGTCCAGGATCTCCCAGCCGTGCAGCTTGACCACGTACTGGTCGTCATTCTGAATTCCGGGATAGAGCTCTTTCAATGCGAGGTGCTTGAGGCTCCTTACGGAAGCCGATGGATCCGCATCGATTCGGATTGCGTCCCAGGCCTCGAGCACCTGTGCCCTTAGCTGAAGCACCGCTTGCCCCGATGCCGAGCCGAGCTTGAACGCCCCGCCCTGTGTTCTCAGCCCGCTGACGAAAGGTGTGGGTGTGGTCATTCGCCGCCTTCTGTGGCGACGGCCAGCGGCACCGGAGCGAGCGTGGCGAAGAAGCGGGCTACCTGCTGACCGAACAGGTACGTCGAGCCGGTAACCTTCGTCTCGCCCGAACCCGGAATGGCGGCTATCACTACTTCTTCGCCGCCCTGTCCGCGCAGTGTCACGTGCGCTTTCGATTCCTGCTCCGGAAAGGCAGCGTAGATGCCGGTCTGGCGGGCGAAAAAGTCCTTCGCCGAACGCAGGACCTCGGCCGGACTGTGCGATGTCGTTGTTTCCTGGAGAGTCCGATTGTGCTGTGACATCCGTGCAATCTAGACCCGGCCTGCAGTCGCTACAAGCTGACACGCCACCCGTGCGCAGCTCCTCTCTTTCTAGGTCGTCGCGCCGGTCAGTCGGGAGGGGGTTCCTCTCCGCGGCTACGCTCGCTTGGTCGGAGCCCCTAACTGCGCTCCCTCGCTCTGCTCGGTCGCGGGTCTCCTCCTCGCGCTCGCTTTGCAAAGCCGCTACGAGGACCCCCTCCCTCCTTCCCACTGACATCGATTGAAGAGCGAGGGCTGCGTTTGTCGCGCTTCTCCCGACCGCAGTTAGTCCGCGGAATCAAAGGGTACGCACGCGCAGACCAGCCGCGCCGAGATGAGTTAGTCCGTGCGCCATCCAAGCCTGACTCACTCCGCGTAGAGGAATCGCGCGACGAGCTCGTCGCGCCGTCTCGCGGAACTCTCCAGGGAGAGGCGGGGTGTCCTCGCAGGCGCTTTCCAAAGCGAGCGCTAGGAGGAGACCCGCGACTGAGCGGAGCGAAGGAGCGCTGTTAGGGGCTCCGACCAAGCGAGCGTAGCGCCGGAGAGGATACCCCGACTCGACCCAAGCAGAGATCTGTGAGGGTGCGCCGACAAGATCAGAGCGCGATTCCGCGAGGGGCCGACCCGAGTCAGGCGAGCAGCGACTCGATCTTCCGCACGAGCGGCTGGAACGACAGCGTGCCGGCGCCAGCCCTCGTCGCGATCTCATCCGCGGTCTCGCGCTGGCCCTGCGCGAAGAGCTCGTTCGCAATCCACGGCCCCGCGCTCGGATTCCGAAACCAGTCCGCGTCGAACCGGGTCGTCAGCTCCTCATTCAGGATCGACTGCAGCTGCCAGGCGCGCAGATATCGCGCTGAATAATATCTGGGATCGACATCCACGAACGCGTCGGCCGCATTGTATTCGAATCCAGTGGCCTTCGTGAGCAGCGATACGTAGAGGTCGGGGAGCTCCGACCAGCGCACCTCACCGCTATACAGCGCGCGCTCGTAGAGAAACTTGGCGCAGTACCGCCGGAGAAAATGCAGCTCCTCGAATCCCGCCGTGCGCAGATACTTTCCGACGCGGTCGGTGCCCAACCCCGTGTAGCGGAGGAGCCAGCCCCTGTCCTGCATCCGGTGGTCGAACAACATCGCGTACGCTTCGGTGACGGAGTTGTCGCCGAGCCATCTGAACTCGAACGGGTAGTCCGGGCTCGCGTAGGCGAAGTGGAGTGCGTGCCCCAGCTCGTGCAGAAAGGTGTTGTAATCGCTTTGGCCGCCGTGCGGCCGCAGCACCAGATACACTTCCTCCGGCACTCGTACCGGAGAGCAGAATGCGCGCGATCTTTTCCCTTCGCGCTCGCCGACGTCGAAGATGATCCGCCCATCGGCGGTCGGATCTATTCCCATTTCCGAGACCTGTCGCCGCATCACCGGCTCCATCTCGTTGCCGGGAAAGGCATCGTCGAATTCGGAGGCTCTGAACAGCGCGAGCGCGTCGGCGCGTTTTGCCTGCGACGGCTTGATGCCGAGTGATTTCTTCAGAACGCGGGGCAGTGTGTCGTCCCACATCGATTCGGTGTCCCGCAGAAACCGCTCGCAGCTCGCTCCCAACGTTCCGAGCGATATTCCCGTCACCGCCTCGAACGACGCGTTGTAGTCCCCGCCGACGCCGAGCGATTCGATGTACTCCTTCTCNNCGCGCTGGAGCCTCTCCAGCCGAATCGGCGCGTGCTCTTCCTTCACGAGCTTGGCTCTCGCCTGGTCCAGTGCCAGCCGTAGCGTGCGGTCGCGGGTGTTGGCGATCTCGATTGGCGCCGCTTGGTACTGGATCACTCGTCCGTCGGGCGAGCGAATGATGGCGGAATTCTCCCACTCGATCTCGCGTTCGTCGAGCGCGGCGAGCGGCTTCGCGGCCTGTGACTCGATCTCCCACTCCAGCAGCGCCTGCGCTGATCTCCTGTCGTCGGTCTCTTCAGTCGTCGAATGGAACGCGTCGAGCGTCAACTCGAGCGCTTCCTCCCCGAGAATGCCCTTGTACTTCTCGTAAATCGGCTGCAGCTCCGCCGTCTTCTTCAGTCCGGCGTAGGCGAGATAGCTCTCGCGCGAGATCGTTTCCATGAACGCCTGGCCTTCAGCTCGCAGGCGCTGAAGGTCGAGAACGCTCACGTCGCGAGCATGCGCGTGAGGTAGTCCTTGAGCTGGCCGGCCTCGACTCGCTCCTGCTTGAGCGTGTCGCGATCGCGCACCGTCACGGTCGCGTTCGTGAGCGATTCACCATCGATCGTGATGCCGAACGGAGTCCCGACCTCGTCCTGGCGGCGATAGCGCCGGCCAATTGCCCCGCTGTCGTCGTAAAACACAGGGAACGATGGCCTGAGATCGTCGGCGATGCGGTGCGCCATCTCCGGCATTCCGTCCTTTTTCACGAGGGGAAACACACCGGCCTTGATCGGCGCGATGGAAGCGTGCAGGGCCAGCACCGTTCTGCCCTCCGATTCCCCTTCGACAGCCTCTTCACGATACGCATTGACGAGAACCGCGAGAGCCGTTCTGTCAGCGCCCACCGACGTCTCCACCACGAACGGAATGAACCGGCGGTTGTTCGGCTGATCGAAGTATTCGAGCTTCTTGCCGGAGAACTGCTGGTGCTGCGTCAGATCGAAGTCGCCGCGGTTGTGCACGCCTTCGATCTCCTGAAATCCAAGCGTGCCGCCGAAATCGAATTGCACATCGAACGCGGCGCGCGCGTAATGCGCCAGCTCCTCCTTCGTGTGCTCGTGGAATCGGAGCCTGTCCTCGGCGAGGCCAAGTCCGCGGTGCCAGTCCATCCGCTGCTCCTTCCAGTACTCGAACCACTTCATGTCGGTGCCGGGCTCGACGAAGAACTGCATCTCCATCTGCTCGAACTCGCGCGTGCGAAAAATGAAATTGCCGGGCGTGATCTCGTTGCGAAACGCCTTGCCGATCTGCGCGATTCCAAACGGCACCTTCTGCCGCGTCGATTGCTGAACGTTCAGAAAGTTGACGTAGATGCCCTGCGCCGTCTCGGGACGCAGATACACGACTGACGCCGACTCCTCGACGGGCCCCATGAACGTCTTGAACATGAGATTGAACTGACGCGCCTCGCTGAGCGTTCCCTTCATCCCGCACGCGGGGCATTGGGCGTCGGGCGTTCCGGGCGTGCCCTTGATGCGGGGATCATCGGCACGGAACCGCTTCTTGCAGTTCTTGCAATCCACGAGCGGATCCACAAAACCGGCGACGTGCCCGCTCGCTTCCCAGACGCGCGGATGCATGAGGATCGCGGCATCCAGGCCCTCGATGTCGTTCCGAGCGCGCACCATCGCGTGCCACCAGCGATCCTTGAGATTCCTCTTGAGCTCGACGCCGAGCGGTCCGTAGTCCCATACGGACCCGGTGCCGCCATAGATCTCTGAGGATTGGAAGATGAAGCCGCGCCGCTTCGCCAGCGACACCAGCTTCTCCATTACATCGGGGTGGTTGGGCATCCGGGAAAGCTAGTCGGGCCGAGCGCTATGCATCCAGTTCCGCGCTCAGTTTCGGCTCCGCCGGAGCGCGCTGGCCGAGCAGACGCGCGACGATTCGGTCGCCATGATACCTGCCGTTTTCGATAAAGACCTTGTTGGCGTCGTAGCCGGCGACCACGACCCCCGCTATGAACAAACCCGGAACGGGCGTCTCGAGAGTATTGGCGTCGTGGTGCGGTATGCCGGTCTTCGGATCTATCGGCACTCCAGTCTCGCGCAGCAGGTCGAGGCTCGGCGCGAAACCGGTCATGATGTAGACGCGATCAGCTTTCACGCGAACTTCATCTTTACCAGTTGCGAGCACGACGTCACGCGGCTCGATCGATTTTACGCGGCTGTCCCATCTCGCGGTTATCAGCCCTTCCTTCACGCGGTTCGTGAAATCGGGGAGCACCCACGGTTTGATCTTCTTGTCGAACGTCGGGCCGAAATGGACGAGCGTCACTCGAGCGCCGGATCTCCACAAATCGAGCGCCGCCTCGGCCGCGGAGTTTCCGCCGCCGACGACCACGACATCCTGGAGAAACGCTTCGTGCCCCTCGCGATAGACGTGCGTCACATGCGGCAAGTCTTCGCCCGGGACGCCAATGCGATTGGGAGAGCCGAAGTATCCGGTGGCAACTACAACCGCTCCCGCTCTGGTTTTGCTCTCCTCGCCCCCAGCGGTGCGCGAGACTACGGTGAATTCTCCGGAGCGGCCCTGAATCGCGGTCACACGCTCCCGCTGGCGCAGCGGGATCGCGAAGTACGAGACCACGGCCCGATNNGCATCTCTCCGCGTCGGCTTCTCGGTGGCGATGACGAAGGGCAGTCCGCCGATCGAGAGCTTCTCGGCCGTTGAAAAGAATCGGACGTAGGTCGGATAGGCGGCGATCGTGCTGACTACGACGCCGCTCTCGATCACCAGCGTTCGCAGCCCCGCGCGTTGCGCCGAGACCGCTACGGCGAGCCCGCACGGGCCCCCGCCGACGATCACGAGGTCCGCGTCGTTCGCCATCGGTTTGATCAGTCGGTCAGACGACGCCGACGGGGCCCGCGGGAAGCGCGCCCTCTACGCCGATGATCTGATCGCGGCGAGTGCCAACACTCACGTAGGTGATCTGCGTCTCGACGAGCGACTGTATGCGGTCGAGGTAGCGACGAGCTTCCGTCGGGAGATCTGTCAGGTTCCGAGCCTCGGCTGTAGTTGTCTTCCAGCCGTCGAACCACTCGTACCTCGGCACCGCTCGGCCGAGCACATCCAGATCGCCGGGAAACTCCTCGTAGACCTCGCCATCCGCCTCGTAGCCGGTGCAGAGACCGATCCGGTCCAGAGTGTCGAGCACGTCGAGCTTGGTGACAGCGAGATCCGTGAGTCCGTTCACGCGAGCAGCGTAGCGGACGACGACGCCGTCGAACCAGCCACACCGGCGCGGACGCCCGGTCGTAGCGCCAAACTCGTTGCCCAGCTTCCGGATCTCTGACTCCAGGGGCTCTTCGAACTCAGTCGGCAGTGGCCCGTTCCCGACGCGCGTCGTGTACGCCTTGACGACTCCGATGACCGAGTCGAGCTCGCCGGGCGCGATCCCGACACCGGTTGCCGCTCCGCCGGAGGTCGTGCTGCTCGATGTCACGTACGGATAGGTACCGTGATCGATGTCGAGGAGCGAGCCCTGCGCGCCCTCGAGCAGCACCGCGGCGCCGCCGACGATCGCGCGGTGGATCTTGAGACCTACGTCTTCGGCCAACGGCATGAGACGCTTCGTGAACCGGTCCAGAACTCCGAGCGTGTAATCGACATCCGCGCGCTTCGCGCCCGCCATCGAGAGCTGGATGTTGGCGTGCGCGACTCCACGCTCGACCAGCTTTTTCAGCCTCTCCGGATTCCGAAGGTCGAGAACGCGGATCCCGCGCCTGCCAAACTTGTCCTCGTACGCCGGGCCGATCCCGCGTCCCGTCGTGCCGATCTCCTTGCTGGCCGAGCTCTGGCTGTCTACCAGCTTGTGATACGGCAGCACGAGATGCGCCCGATCGCTCACGTACAGGCGTCCTTCGACATCGATCCCTTCCGAAACAAGCTCGTCAATCTCAGAGAACAGCGTCTCGACGTCCAGAACCACTCCGTTGCCGATCGCGCACCTGACGCCCGGGTGGAGGATTCCGCTGGGAATCTGGTGGAGGACGAATGACTTGTCGCCGATGTGCACGGTGTGGCCGGCGTTGGCGCCGCCCTGATACCGAACTACCCAGTCGGCGCGCTCCGCGAGGACATCAACGAGCTTACCCTTGCCTTCGTCTCCCCATTGGGCGCCGACGACGACGATCGTACGAGTGTGTGAATCGAACATTCAATTATAGGGGACGGGAAAAGCAAACGCCCCGAGAGCATCGGGGCGTTGGTTCAATCTACTTCTCGGAGGGTGCGTGTCAACGCTGGGCCCGAGGCGGAGGTGGCACCTCGTCCACCATTCGTGGCGGATCATCCGGTCGGACCACGCTCTTGATCGGCAGGACGACCGTAAAGGTCGAGCCCTTTCCGTAGACACTCTCCGCAAATACGTGTCCGCCCAGAGCATCTACGAGTTTCCGGGTGATGCTGAGGCCAAGGCCGGTGCCGCCGAACTCGCGCGTGCGGGATTGGTCAACCTGCCTGAAATCCTCCCAAATCGACTCGAGATCGGCCGCGCGGATTCCAATACCCGTGTCGCGGACGTCGAATCGCAGATCCTCTTCGTCCTTCGACACGGTCACCCAGATGCCACCGTGGTGAGTGAACTTCACGGCGTTCGAGAGCAGGTTGAGCAGAATCTGTTTGACCTTGGTTCTGTCGGTGTGGAGCTTGATCTTGCTCGGCGGCAGCTCGACGCTCAAGGTGAGCTTCTTCTTCTTGACCATGGGCTCGATCTGCTGCGAGATCTCGGTCATGACGTCGCTGAGCGTCACATCGTCGAGATGCAGCGGCATCCTGCCCGCTTCGATCTTCGCCAAATCGAGAATGTCGTTGATCAGCGCCAGCAGGTGCTGAGCCGCGCCCTGAATGCGATTGAGTCCTTCTTCCTGCCGCGGCGTGAGGTCACCGTAGATCCGGTCGAGCATTAGCGACGCGTAGCCGATGAGCGCGTTGATTGGCGTCCTCAGCTCGTGCGACATGCTGGCCAGGAATTCCGACTTGAGCCGGTTCGCTTTCTCCAGCTCGCGCGATTGCCACTGTAGCCGCGTGTTCTGCTCGGCCAAGTCCGCCGTCGCCGCCTGAATGCGCTCCTCGAGCTGGCTCGAGAACGTCTTGAGCTCTTCGTAGAGCCGCTCGTTCTCCGCCTGCTCGGTGAGGTCGTGCAGCACCGACACGATCGCCAGCGGCTCACCGCGGCGATTGAGGATTTTTCCGGAGACCACTTCCACCGGCAGCTCGACGCCCGAATCCGGGATATGGAGCTTCATCTGCTCGCGACGCGCCAGCGCCGGGCTGATCGTGAAATCCGAGATGAAGGTCGTGAACTTGGTGTCGTTTGCCTGGACCGTGGCCGCCCGTTCCCAGCTCGCGCTGTCATCGGACTCGAACAGCTGCTCGGCCTCCTTGTTCATGAGAATGATGTTCGAGCGGTCGTCGGTGACGAGAATCGGGTCCGCGACGTTCTCCAGAATGAGGTTGAGGCGGTCGCGCTCGCGCTTGGCATCGATCTCGGCGAGCCGCACGCGCTGCACCTGACGCTCGAGCTCGTTGGCCGCGCGGCGGAGATCCGTCACGTCGCGCAGGATCGAGACGGTCGATCCGACGTGACCTCCGTCGCCGGCGCCGAGCGCGTGCGTCAAGACTTCGAACAGAAGGTCGGTCCCCTCATCGGGATCGACGAGATTCAGCTCACGCGAGCCGGCCCTCTCCTTCGACCCCATGGCGGCTTTCGAGAGGTGCGAGGTGAACAGCAGATTGTTGATTTCAACGGCGCGGCGCCTGCCCTCGGAATCCTTGTCGGTCGTCGACAGCAGGTGTTCGGCGCGCTGGTTCTGGGCAACCATGTCGCGGTCCGCGTTGATGATCACGATCGGATCGGGAAGCGAGTTCATGATCGTGGTCAGCATCTCACGCTGCTGGTCGAGCCGGCCGGTCGACAGCCGGAATTCCTCGACGGCGGCCATGCGCGCGAGAACCGGTCCCGCGAGAGCCGCCGCGTTCACGAGCGCGGCCAGAGTCTCATTATCGACTGACGCCTCGAGAAGAGCAACACCGCCGGGCGCGTGACCGAGCCTCTTCCGGCGGTCAACGGCCGCCCGTCGCCTCACCTGGCAGCCGCGCAGCTCAACGAGATCGAGCTCGGCTTCGGAAAGGAGAGCGGGCGCCCCCCGGAACTGCGGCTGGGGATACGGAATCGCCGTCCACTCGCCGAATGGGATTCCGGGCAGAGGGGCCACACCATCGCAGCTCACGGGCTGAAGGGACAACGCCGAAAGGGCGAGAGGATTCGAGAGATCGTCGGTTGGAAAGGAGACCGCGGGAGGCGTGTCGCCCTCGAATCCGATGCTGGCAGTGCTGATAAAACGCCGGGGCGGGGTGTCCAGCGTCACCGCCAACGCCCTGCGCGCGCCAACAATGTCGGCGAACTGTGCGAGCATGAAGGTCGCGGCAGCTTTGAAATCGGGCGCTTCGGAGATAGCGGAGAGGAGCTCCGCCAGGCGCTCTCCGCTGAGTTGCGGGTTGATGGCTACCGCGGCGCTCTCACGCTTGGAGTCGCTCAAGTCGCCGCTTCAGATCTGCATTTTCTAACCGCATCCGGTCGAGCTCTTCCGCTCCGCCGGCGCTCAGTTCGCGCGGACGGGATCCCGGCCGTGCGAGTCCCACGGCTTCGGAGTACTTGAGATAGGTCTCGATGGATGCGACGACAATGCGCGCCTCGATCGTCACGAGGTCGATGCCGACGAGGGAGACGCGCACCCACGCGTCGATGACGATACCCTTGTCGAGAACACGATCGAGAACATCGATAAGTGAGCTACCGCTCGGGGAACGCTCAACTGCCATGTCGTGACTCCTGTTGTCTTTCTGCCGAGGCGGCGTGTGTGGACTGTGGGATGGCGGCGGTCTTGGCCTGCGAGCTCAGCCGCGGGTCTGTCCGCCACCAGTCTATTCCGATCTGCTCTGCCTTGTCGATGGAGCAGATGAGTAGACGGATCTGAATCGTGAGGAGCTCGACGTTGGCGAGATTGATCTTGATGTCGCCAACCACGACGAGGCCTTTGTCGAGCACACGATCGAGGATGTCGACGAGCCCGTAGGTCCGCGACGGGGATACTAAGTCTGCCAAGCAGTCGTCTCCGTTCGGCTCGTGCGCCGGTTACTGTAGCTTGCCAAGGGGGCCCAGGTCTATCTGGAGATCGTCATCGGTCAAACCGAAGATCCCCTTCATGTCCTGCATCCGGTCGTTGAGGCGAAGCAACGCGATTCCGAGCTTTTCGATCTCCGCGTCGCTCAGGTGTCCTCCCTCCATTCGCCGAACTGCCTGGTGCTCTAAGACCTTACGCAAAACCTCAATCAACGTCAAGACGAGCTTCGCGAGCCCGTTTTCGACTTTCTCGGGGTCTGTATTGAGACGCTGAGGCAAGCTCTCGGCAACGGTTTCCAGAGGGATCACCGTCGCTTGTTTCGGGGCGTCGAGTGAGTCGACGACCTGGCTTTCCATCGTCGAGCCGGATGAGGCTGGCGGCCTGGGCGCCGGACGCGGCGCGGCGAGCCCCAACGTTCTGGCGCCGGCAACACGCGGCTGTCTGATCGCCGATTCGACCGCGGTGAGCAGCAGCCCCAGGTCCAGCTGGATCAGATCGATGTCGGCAACCGCGAGCATCACTTCACCCTTGAGGACAACGCCCTTGTCGAGAATGTGGTTGAGTACTTCGGAGAGCTCGATGCGCGGCTCGCCGAAAATCTCGTCGAGGCTCACGACGACGACCTCTCGCCCACGAAGTGATACGGCGGCCACGGCCCGGTGAAGTCGAACTTGAAGCCCGACGGCTCGTACTTGTTGACCATCGCCGTCAGCGCCCGCTGAAACTCGACGACACGCGGTGGCGAGACCAGAAACGATGCGTTGAGAACCGCGCGTCCCTGCTCACGCGGAGCGCCGGAGTTGACCGGCGGCTCGCGGACCGACTCCATCGAAACCGCGCGGAGCGCGTCGTGGATCTCTTCGGCCACTCTCGCCGTCACATCCCGACCGGCGTCGCGGCGAAGGCTTTCCATCTTTCTCTCGAGAAGATATTTCTGGCCGGGTGTCGCCTTCGCCGCTTCCGCGTGGAGCGCCACCTGCTCCGCGCTGTGCTCCCCAAGCCAGTCCTTGAGAACGGCGGGCTGCACATATGCCCGGACGATGAATTCCCTGCCGTCCGCTATCCGCGTGAACGTCGTCTGCAGCTCGGCCATCCGCTTTGACAAAGCCGTCTTGACTGCTTTGGCATCGCGGAAGAGCGTCCACATCGGAAATGGAATCACCGCGCCGTTGTCCGACGCCCACGTGAGAACCTTGTCGTGCGCCATGGCGCGAGCGCTCACCCAGTCCACATCCGCCGTCAGTGCCTCGACCCTTTCGGGGGCGTAGTCCTCGGCGCTGACCGAAGTGGCGAGCGCGGAGACGTCTCCGCTCGCAATAAGGCTGACCGGGCCGCCATCTATGCCCGCCGGAGCTGTCGCCGTTTCAACCGACGACCCGACGACGCCGTACACGTAGCACAAACGCTCGATCATACGGCCGCGGCGGCGATGACTACTCTGGCTCGCCGCTTTCGGCGATACGAACCGGGCCACCGCTGGTGGACATCCCGAACTTCTCACGCCATTCGCGGACTTCGCGTAGCCGTTTCATGATCTCGGCTTCGCGGCGGACATATTCGTCGTCGTCGATCTCGCCCATTTCAAGCTGCATCTGGAGCGCCATNNCGTCGCGGACGACGCGATCGACTTGTTCAAGCGTCCACCTCGTCCCCCACACTGGGCTGAGGAAGGGCGCGAGCAGAATGTTGGTCAGAAGTCCCATAGGTCAGGCCCGCCTCAAGGCGCCTTCTCCAGCTTCAGCTTGATGTTCACAAAGTTGTACGGAGGCCACGGTCCGGTGTACTTGAAGGTGAGAAGGTCTTCGTACTGCAGGCTGATGGCCTTCACTTTTTCGTCGAACGACCTCTCGTCCTTGCGCTCGACGAGAAAGGCGGCATTCAGAATCATTCGGTCACCGATGACCTTGTTGCTGCGGCTGGCGACGGAGACATCCTTCAGCTGCTCGTGGATGTCGTTCACGTAGCGATTGCTCGCTTCCTCCATTGCGGCCTCGACCAGACGACCCAGCTGCATGCGCGCGAAGTAGGTCGAGGAGGCTGCGTTGCGCGTGATCTCGTCCTTCAGCCGCCGAATCTCGTCGTTGTCGCGCTCCAGCGACGCGACCACCTTGTCCCGGTCCCACAGGATCTTGAGCCCGAACTCGATCTTGTCCTTCATCTTCTCGAGAACGTCGGTGAACGCCCGATAGGTGGAATTGAGCAGGGACTGCACGTCGTTCTCGGAGCGGAATATCGTGCCGAAGGACATCGGAATGAGCGTGAACTCCCGCATCACCGTCTCGTTCACAAACTCGTGCGCCAGAACATTTTCGCGCGTCGGATCATAGATGACGATAGGCGTGTCGCTCACCACGGCCGCCAGGTCCTTGTGGTTGACCGTGTAGACGCGTGCGCCGCTCCCGATCCCAATCTCACCGAACTCGCGCGAGCGGTCATTCCGGATGATGCAGTACACGTATTTCCCGTCCCCGGTGGCAGGGTCCGTCGAGGCGGTGACGCTTTCGGCTGCGGTCATTTTTTCGTCGGCAGGGGAAAGTTATTCCGCGGTTGAAAAGTTACTTCGCGGCTGAAATGAATATCCAAACGCCAATCGTGAGGCCAATTCCGATCTTGAGAACCGTTGATACCACCCGCCCGATCAACGCTCCCTTGGCGACGCGGGTCGCATCTCCTGCTGACGATCCACCCGTAAATTCCGCAATGAGCGCTCCAAGGAAAGAGCCGATGAACGCGCCAATCACCGATCCAATGATCGGCACGGGAATCCCGACCATCGCTCCGACGATGCCCCCAAGAATCGCACCCCAACCCGCGCGGCGCGAGCCGCCGTACTTCCGGGCGTAGCGGCCGGTAAGGGAGAACTCGAGCAGCTCGGCGACGAACGCCAGCACCGCGACGGCAATGAGCGTGACCCAACCGATCGGCTCACCCGGGACGATCAAATTATACGTGACAGCCGTCGCCACCATTATCCAGAGGCCCGGGAGGCCCAGGACTATCAGGATTAGCGACAGAATGATAACGGCAGCGAGAATCAGCAAATGCATCAGCCCAGTTCCTTGGCTAGAGCAGAAAGGAGGGCGCCCGCTTCCGCGGCGCCACTTCCCGTAAACACATTGGAATTATCGCGCCGGGTATGGATGCGCGCGAGAGTGGACAGGGTTCCTCGGCTCAGCGTCACCGCTTCGATACCCAAGTCGGCGAACGCCATGCTGTCGGCCAGGATCCCCGGGATTACCCGCCCCATACGCAGCCGTACGCCCTGCCGGTCGGCGATTGTTTCAGCCGCGGCCGTGATTCGCTTGGGCCGGTGTCCGGTGTACATGCACCGCCAATCGCCGGCGTCGTCCACGGTGTCGCAGTTCAGCACCTTGATTCCCGGCCCTGACGAATTTGCCCGCGCGTGGGCACCCGCCCAGGCGCGAGCACCCGCGAGGCCGAGCTCTTCGCCGCTGGTTATGAGAACCCCGAGATCACGCGGCGCTGAGGCCGACTGGGCCGCGAGGAGGATCGCCACCACTCCGCTCGCGTTGTCGACCGCGCCATTGGACTCGTTTCGGACGAAACAGAGCATCGAAGGAAGCGCTCCTACCACTGCCCCGATCGCGAGTGCGTGCCACACCCATTCAGCCAAGCTCAAGCCAACGAGCGAGAGCAGGAGGACGATAAACGACGCGGCGGCGATCGCCGTCAGCGCGACTGAGCTCGCTATTCGAATCAGCATCGGCACGGTTTGGGACTTTGAGTCGGCATGCGCAACGAGCCAAACTCCGGGATTTCCGCGCGTCGCTTCCAGATTTGCGGATCGCTCGCGTTGCAGGGGGAACTGCCCGGTCCAGCGCCGTTTTGCGTCACCGGAAGCAAGCATTAGCGCGATCCACAACGCCGCTCCGACCACTAGTGCCGCGAGCGGACCGCGATGCACCGCCATGTGAGCGACCGCCAGAATCGTGGCGGCCTGAAATGCCGCGGCGATGGGCGGTCCCCAGCGTCCGGGCCACTGAGAATACTCGAATGGCAGCTCCCGGCAATCGAAGCCAGCACGCTCGAGCTCGGCCCGGCAGAGGGCTCTCGCTTTGGATTCCTCAGGGCTTCCGGAAAATCTTGGGGCCAGGGCCAGCTTGTCGAGCAGACTTTTCGCGCGCTGAACGAGGTCGGCTTGAGCCATCCCGGGCGGCCTAGGTGAGGCCCATTTTATTCTTCACTTCGCGCATCGTCTTCTGAGCTTCCGTTCGAGCGTGCGCGGCCCCGGCGGCGAGATCGTCCTTCATCTTCTTCGGATTTGCGGCGATCTCTTTCCCGCGCGCGCGAATTGGAGCGAGCTCCTTCTCCATCGATTCGTGCAGAACCTTCTTGCAATCGATGCAGCCCCAACCCGCTGTCCGGCATTGCACCGCGACGTGCTCGACAGTCGCTGCCGGACTGAACGCCTTGTGCAAATGATAGATGTTGCAGACTTCCGGGGTCCCGGGATCGGTGCGCCGCACGCGCGCCGGATCGGTCACCGCGGGCTTCAGTTTTTCCCAGATCGACGCCGGCTCCTCGAGCAGATCGACTGTGTTCCCGAGGGACTTGGACATCTTCGCCTGGCCATCGAGCCCCATGATGCGGCGGGTGGGAGTGAGAAGCGCCTTCGGCTCCTGAAAGAATCCCGCACCAAACCGCGCATTCCACTTGCGCGCGATATCGCGCGACAGCTCGAGATGCTGCAGCTGGTCCTCTCCCACGGGCACCAGCTCGGCACGGTAAAGTAGGATGTCAGCCGCCTGCAGTACCGGATAGTTGAGTAGCCCGGCGGGAACACTCTCTTCGCGGCTCGCTTTTTCCTTGAACTGAGTCTGACGCTCGAGCTCGCCCAACGGAGTGAGAGTGTTGAATATCCACGCCAGCTCGGTATGTTCCGGCACCATCGACTGCACGAACAGCGTGCACTTCGACGGATCCAGTCCTGCCGCAAGCAGTGACAACGCCATGTCAGCCGTGCGGGCGCGCAGATCAGCAGGCTCGTAGGGAACCGTGATCGCGTGGTAGTCGACGATGCAAAAGAACGACTCGTATTTGTGCTGCAGCTCAACCCAGTTCTTGACGGCGCCGAGGTAGTTTCCGATGTGCAGGGAGCCGGAGGGCTGAATGCCGCTGAAGATGCGGGCCATTGCGCGAAATTAAAGAGCGATCGAGAGGAGTTGCAAGCAATTTCACAAACTGATATCGACGATTCCGAGCTGCTCGACATCGCGCTGGAAGCGGCTCGAGGCGGAGCGCAGGTCATTCGAGACGCCACCGCTCAGCGCGAAAAGCTGGTGTGGGAGTCGAAGGGACAGTTCGATTTCGTCAGCGAGGTGGATAAGGCCTCCGAGCGCGAGATCGTCGGCGTCATCACCCGCCGCCTCCCTGGCGCAACGGTGCTCGGCGAGGAGCTGTCACCGACGGCCATCGCCAGCAGGGGAGTCGTGGTAATTGCCGACCCACTCGATGGCACCACCAACTTTCTGCATGGCTACCCCGAGTATTCCGTGTCGATCGCGATCGCGCGTAATGGCGTCCTCTGCGCCGGTGTCGTCCTCAACGTCGCCCGGGACGAGGAATTCACGGCGAGACGCGGCGGCGGCGCCTTTCTCAACGGCAAGGCCATCCGCGTCTCCAGCCTGCGGGAGCCCGGCAAGTCCCTCATCGGAACCGGATTCCCCTTCAAGACCCTCGAGAAGTTGCCACAGTACATGGAGCAGTTCAGTTTGGTTACGCGCGGGACGGCTGGAATTCGCCGCGCTGGCTCGGCGGCGCTCGACCTGTCGAACGTTGCATGCGGTAGATTCGACGCGTTCTGGGAGCTCGTACTGGCGCCCTGGGATGTCGCCGCCGGATTGCTGATGGTGCAGGAAGCGGGAGGCATCGTCACGGATCTCGAGGGAAATCCGCCGGTGCTCACCGCCGAGTCGTTCGTCGCCGGCAATCCCGCGATGCACGCGTGGCTGCTCCAGACGGTAAAGCGCGCCAACATGAGCAAGGGAAAGACCGAATGAAGCTCGTTGAATGCGTACCGAATTTTTCCGAGGGCCGCCGTCCCGAGGTCATCACCGCGATCCGCGACGCGATCGCGGCGGTGGATGGCGTCTCGGTTCTCGACGTTTCTTCCGACGCCTCGCATAATCGCTCGGTGATCACGTTCGTCGCGCCCACCGATACGGCGGTGGACGCCGCCTTCGCTGGAATCAAGGTGGCAGCGGAACGAATCGACCTGAGCAAACACACCGGCGAGCATCCGCGCATTGGCGCAACCGACGTCGTGCCGTTCATCCCCCTGGAAGGATCGACGATGGAGGATTGCATCGCTCTCGCCCGCGCGCTCGGCGAGAGAGTTGGACGCGGGCTGAAGATTCCGGTCTATCTATATGAGCGCGCAGCCACGACGCCCACGCGCGAGAATCTCGCCGACGTTCGTCGCGGCGAATTCGAGGGACTGCGCGAAGAGCTGGGCAAGAACCCGGCGCGCAATCCTGATTTTGGGCCTTCGAAGATCCACCCCACCTCCGGCGCGATCGCGATCGGCGCGCGGCCGTTTCTCGTCGCGTACAACATCTACCTCGGTCCCGCATCGAACCTTCAGATCGCCAAGAGCATCGCCAAGGCCGTGCGCGGATCCTCCGGCGGCTTCAAGTACGTGAAAGGACTCGGCCTCGAAGTGGACGGGCAGGCTCAGGTGTCGATGAATCTCGTCGATACCGAAAAGACGCCACTCCACATCGCGTTCGATTTCGTGAAGATGCGCGCCGAGACCGAAGGAGCACAGGTGACGTGGAGCGAGATCGTCGGACTCGTGCCCGAGAAAGTTCTGCTCGACACGGCCGTCAGTCATCTGCGGCTCAGGGAGTTCACGCCGGCGCAGCTGCTGGAGCGTCAGGTGCGCGAAGTCATGAGCGGGGGCGAGAGCGTGAGTGGATTCCTGGCTTCGGTCGCGTCGTCGAATCCGGTGCCCGGAGGAGGAAGCGTCGCCGCGCACGCGGGCGCGCTGGCCGCCGCCCTCACACAGATGGTGGCAGGCCTGACCATCGGAAAGAAGAAGTACACGGCGGTCGATTCCGAGATGAAGGAAGCCGCTCTCAAGGCGGTTGCGCTCGGAAATCAGCTGACGTCGCTGGTCAAGCGGGATGCCGAAGCGTACGCGCTGGTCTCGGAAGCCTACAAGCTGCCCAAGGAGCCGGCTGACGCGGCCGCTCGCCGCTCCGAAACCGTTACGAACGCGCTGCTCAAGGCGGCCGAGGTGCCGCTCGAGACCGCGCGCGCCGCCGTCGAAGTCGCACAGCTTGCGGCGCTCGTCGCCGAGAAGGGAAATACGAACGCTGTAACCGATGCCGGCGTCGCAGCGCTGCTTGCGGCTGCGGCGGCCAAGGGCGCGGCTTACAACGTGCGGGTCAACGTGCAGGCGCTCGAGGACAAGTCGAGGGGTCAGTCGCTCGCGCGCGAGGCGGAGCAACTTGTAAAAAAAGCCGGCGAGCTTGCGGAACGAGCCACGTCGATCGTCGAGCGAGCACTTTCCGGCTGATGCTCAAAGCGGAGTCAGGCATGAGGATACGCTCGCGCGAAATTCTATTCATTCCCAACCTGCTGGCGCTAAATATCGCCGCGGCGCAGATCGCGCCGGCGCGTCCCTCCACGACATTGATCGGTACGTGGGAAGCGGTGACTCGGTCGATCGGTGGATTGGGATCCACGATCTCATTCGCGCCCGACAACACCATGAGCTACACCCTGGGCGCAATGGTGGATATGAAGTACAGGCGCGCTCGCGACAGCCTCTACATCATCGATCCGCAGAATGGCGTGAATGCGTTCCAGTTTTCGATCATACGCGACACCCTCGTGATGATCAACGAGGGACGAGAACAGCGCGAAACGCGTGTCAGTGCGCCTGTGAGCGGCGCCGATCCCGTGGTCGGCCGCTGGACCTACCTCCACTATACCGGAGTGCCCGCGTTCGAGGAATACACTCCGGGCGGCGACTTCCGCTTGAGAGTACCGATCCGCACGATGCAGGGCACGTACGTGGCGTTGGGCGATTCGGCGATGCTGCATCTTCCCGGGCAGGGCGGAGGCGACCGCGGGGTACGGTTCGCGGTGGCGGGCGATACTCTGCAGCTGATCTGGGGCGGTCAGACCAGCCGCTACGTCAAGGTTGCGCCGCTAGTTCGCTAGCGCCGTCAGTATCCGCGGTCCGTTCTCCGTGATCGCGATCGTGTGCTCGAAGTGCGCCGAGCGCGTCCCGTCCACGCTGACGACGGTCCACCGATCGGGCATGGTTCGCGTGGCCGGCATCCCCACATTGACCATCGGCTCGATGGCGATCGTCAGCCCGGGCTGAAGGCGGACGCCGCGCTTGGGCTTCCNNTGAAACCCGACCCCGATCCCGTGCCCAACCAGATCGCGCACGACGCTGAACCCGGCCGCTTCGACTACGCCCTGCACCGCCGCGCCAATGTCGCCGACGTGATTCTCGGCAGTTGCCGCCTCAATTCCCGCCGCGAGGGCCTTCTTCGTGACATCGAGAAGCTTCTTCGACTCCGGATCGATTTTCCCGACGGCGACGGTGGTGGCTGAATCCGTGTAGTAACCGTCCAGTTTCACGCCGATGTCGATCGAGACGATGTCTCCCTCCTCGATCAGGCGCTTCTTCGAGGGAATTCCATGCACGATCTCCTGGTTGATCGACGTGCAGATGCTGGCGGGAAAATTGTAGAGGCCCTTGAACGCCGGGATCGCGCCGGGATGGCTGCGAATGAAGTCGTCGGCGATCTTGTCCAGATCCATGGTCGTCATGCCGGGACGCACGCTCTGCTCGAGCAGCCGCACCGTCGCCGCCAGTATCTGGCCCCCACGCGCCATGATATCGATCTCGCGCGGCGACTTGATCTGAATCATTTCCCGAGCGCCTTTACGGCGCGGGCGGTCACTTCGTCAACGGGAGCGTCAGCGTCGATCTTCAACACCTTTTGGTTCTGGACACGGTACCAGTCGATCACCGGTGCCGTCTGCCTGCGATAGACTTCGAGGCGATTCCGGATGGCCTCCGGCTCGTCGTCCTTGCGGCGCACGAGCTTCCCGCCGCACTTCTCGCAGCTCGTTCCCGGATCGCGTCCCATGTAGGGCGTCTGACAGCCCTCGCAGACCGTGCGCGTGCTCAGTCGCTTCACTAGCTCGTCGTCGTCCACGTCGAACAGCAGCACCTTGTCCACCTTCTTGCCGATCTCGGCGAGCATGACCCCGAGCCCTTCAGCCTGCGGGACGGTGCGAACCGCGCCATCCAGAATGGCTCCCTTCTTCGTCGCGGGGGAGGTCATGACATCCTGAAGAATACCGAGGATGACCGAGTCCGGCACCAGGTCGCCCCGATCCATGTAGGCCTTTGCCTCGAGGCCCCGCTTGGTGCCCTCACGAAGCGCCGCGCGCAGCACGTCGCCGGTCGCGATCTTGGGAATCCCGAGGCGCGCCGCAAGCTTGTCCGCCTGCGTTCCCTTACCAGCCCCGGGTGGGCCGAGCAGCACGATGATCATCGGAGATACCCGCAAAAGATTCGGAGGAGCTTTTGGCTCCTCCGATCGAGTCTAGTAAGTGCCGCCGGTCGTACGGCCCCGGAATCGTACTCGGCCCTTCTTCATGAAGCCGTCGTACTTCCTGAGCAGCAGGTGCTGATTGACCTGCGTTATCGTGTCGAGCGCGACACCCACGACGATGAGGAGCGAGGTTCCACCGAACCTGAACGGTACGTTGATCATGTCGGCTATGAACACCGGCAGCAGCGCGATGAACGTCAGGAACAATGCGCCCGGGAACGTGATCCGCGACACCACGTGATCGATGTACTCGGCAGTCTTGCCGCCGGGCTTCACGCCAGGAATGAATCCTCCCTGCTTCTTCAGGTTCTCCGAGATGTCGACTGGGTTGAAGATGATCGACGTATAGAAGTAGGTGAAAAAGACGATGAGGATCGCGGACAGGACGTAGTAAAGCCAGGTGCCGGGCGAGACGTATTCCGCCCATTGGGCGGCCCTCGCATTCCCGCTGAACGATGCGATCGCCCCGGGGACCACGATCACCGATGAAGCGAAGATGATCGGCATCACACCCGCCGCGTTTACACGGAGCGGAATGAAGTTCTTTGCCGCCTCGCGCTGCCTGCCGCGGGACATCGTGCGCTGCGGGATCTGAATCATGACCCTGCGGGCCGCCATCGTGACGGCAATGGTGCCGGCGACGACTCCGACCATGACGATGCCGAGTACCACGAGCGAGAAGGGGCCGACCGCCTGCGTCTTCACGAAGCCAAGAGTGCTGATGATTCCCGGCCAGAACCTCTCGACGATCGAGAAGAAAATGATCAGCGACGCCCCATTCCCGAGTCCTCTCTCCGTGATCTGCTCACCGAGCCACATCANNCAAGCCGGGATTAACCACGGCATCCTGGAGGGACGACGTGAAGAGCGCGAATCCCCATCCCTGCACCACCGCCAGGACGACAGTCACGTAGCGCGTCCACTGCGTCACGCGCTTTCTGCCCTCCTCGTCCTTCTGCAGCTTCTCGACGGTCGGGATCACGACGCCGGCGATCTGCATGAAGATGCTGGCCGAGATGTAGGGCATGATGCCGAGCGCGAACACGGTCGCGTGCGAAAGTCCGCCGCCCACGAACAAATCGTACAGGCCCAGCAGCCCGCCTTTGCCCTTGTTGGCAAAGAAATCGGTGAGCGCGACGACGTCGACGCCCGGCGCGGTGATGTGCGCCCCGACTCTGTAGATCACGAGACAGATGAACGTGAATAGGATCTTGTCTCGCAACTCCGGCGTGTTGTAGATGTTGCTTACTGCCGCCGCGGGGGCTGATTGCGCCATTAGTTCTCTATTCGGCCTCCGGCCGATTCGATTTTCTGCCGAGCACCAGCGCTCATCTTTACGCCGCGCACGGTGACGCCCTTTGCGGCGTCGCCATTCGCGAGAAGCTTGGCGGGGCCCTTTCCCTTTCGGATCAATCCCGCTTCGGCCAGGGTCTCTTCCGTCACCTCAGCGCCCTTCGGCAGCTTGCCAAGGTCGTCGAAGCTGACGACCTGATTCACTACACGAAAGATATTCGTGAAACCACGCTTGGGTATGCGGCGAGTGAGCGGCATCTGCCCGCCCTCGAACTGGGGCTTGCCGCCGCCGGGGCCGTGGTGCCCCGATCTGGCCTTGATACCCTTGTGTCCCTTGCCCGACGTCTTGCCGGTGCCGGAGCCCGGTCCACGTCCGATTCTCTTGCGATTCCGGTGCGATCCCGGAGCAGGAACCAGATTGTGCAGGCCGATCTTCTCGACGCGATCTGGCTCTCCGAGTTTTTCCCGGCGTGTTGGTTTGTCTGCCACTGTTTAATCCTCTACCGGCGTCACTTCAACCAAGTGACGGACGTGCTTGATTTGTCCGCGCAATGCGGGTGAATCCTGCCTGGTCACTTCAGACTGGTGATGCCGGAGCCCGAGCGCTTCGAGCGTCAGGCGCATCCGCCACGAGTGGCCGATGCCGCTTCTCACCTGCTTGATGCGAACCTTTCCCTTCGTGATGGTTTCCTTGGGGGTCGTCTTCGGCCCCTTGGTTCTCCACCACACGTGTGTCCTAGGCATGAGCGACAGCCTCCTTCGACTTGGCGCGCGAGCGGTAACCGAGTGCCGAGACTTCGATGCCGCGCTCGCGCGCGATCTGCTCTACTGTGGTTAGTTGCTGGAGGCCATCTAATGCAGCAAGTACCATGTTGTGCGGATTGGTCGAGCCGAGGCTCTTGGTGAGAATGTCCGAGATGCCGGCGCATTCCATGATCGCGCGCACCGCGCCGCCGGCGATGACGCCGGCGCCAGGAGCTGCTGGCTTCATCAGGACTTTGCCCGCCCCGTGCGTGCCGACGACTTCGTGCGGAATCGTTCCGCCGGTCATCGGGATCGCGACCATGTTGCGGCGCGCTCCGTCGACAGCCTTGCGGACGGCCTCCGACACTTCGTTCGCCTTGCCGGTCGCAAAACCAACTCGGCCCTGACCATCTCCGACTGCGACGAGCGCGTTGAATGAGAAGCGGCGTCCGCCCTTCACGACCTTGGCCACGCGGTTGATGGCGATCACGTTCTCGACGAGCTCACTGCCGCCATCGCCGCGTCCACCGTCGCGATCGCGGCCCTTGCCGTCACGGCCGCGTCCACCACCGCGCTGGCCACCTTCGCCGCGCGGTCCGCCTCCGCCTTGTCCGCCGCCACCACCACCACCGCTGCCGCCAGATCCACGACCACGACCGGCGCCACCGCCGCCGCCCCCAGGGCCGCCACGTCCACCACCGCCCCGTCCGCCACGCCCACCGGCACCGCCGCCGCTGCGAGCGCTACCGCCCGTGCGGGGTCGTTCCTGCGCCGCAGGTTCCTGCCTCGGCCCATCGGACGGTGATGCCGGCGAAGCTCCTTCGGGATTCTCGTTTTCTGCCATTTATTAAAACTCCAGCCCGCCCTCGCGGGCTCCGTCGGCCACACCCTTCACGCGGCCGTGATATTTATATCCAGCTCGGTCGAACACCACGCGCTTGACGCCGGCATCTTTTGCCTTGGCGGCGATGCGCTTTCCAACTTCCACCGATCTCTCGGTCGGCTTCCCTTCGAGACCCGAATCGGTCACCGTCATGATCGTGCGCTGAGTCGTGTCATCCNNCCGAGCAGCGCGCGGCCGAGCTGATCATTCACGAGCTGCGCGTAGATGTGCTTGAGCGAACGATACACGACCAGGCGTGGACGCTCGGCACTTCCCACCACTTTCTTGCGAAGGCGGAAATGACGGCGCGTACGAAGCTGATCGCGCGACTTTGGTCTGGCCATCTTCGGCATTACTTGGCTCCCGCCTTGCCCGCCTTTCCAGCTTTGCGACGGACCTGTTCTCCAACGTACTTGATTCCCTTGCCCTTGTAAGGCTCGGGTGGCCTGAGGCTGCGCAGCTCCGCCGCGACCTGGCCCACGATTTCCTTGTTCGCGCCCTCGATGACGATCGAAGTCGGCTGAGGCGCGCTCAGCTTGATTCCCTTCGGCGCTTCGTACTTCACCGGATGCGAGAACCCGAGCGCGAGCTGCAATCCGTACGGGCGGGGTTCCGCCTTATAGCCGACGCCGACAAGTTCAAGTTCCTTTCGGAAGCCTTTGGTCACGCCCTCGACCATGTTGGCGACGAGCGTGCGGCTCAGGCCGTGGAGCGCCTTGTGGTTGTCTTCATCCGATGGGCGCTCGACCAGAATCTGGCCGTCCTTTAACGAGACCTTCATCTGCTCGTGGGGTGTCCGTTCCAGCTCACCCTTCGGTCCCTTGACGTGGACCTTGTTGCCTTCGACGGTCGCGGTCACGCCCTTAGGAATGACTACCGGATGCTTTCCAATTCGTGACATCTGCCTCTATCTCCCTTACCAGACCAGGGCGAGGAGCTCGCCGCCGGTGCGGGCCTGCCGCGCCTGACGATCCGACATCACACCCTGCGATGTGCTGAGGATCGCCATGCCGAGCCCGTTGCGAACGCGCGGAATTTCCGCGACCGCGACGTACTTGCGAAGTCCGGGCGTCGAGATGCGACGCAGCTCGCGAATCACCGGTTGGCCGCCCTGCGCGTACTTGAGCACGACACGCAGCAGCTGCCTGCCTTCTTCCGTATCGAGCGTCTTGTAGTCCTGAATGAAGTTGTTCTCCTTCAGGATCTTCGCGATCTCCACCTTGAGCTTCGAGAGCGGCATGTCAACGCGACGGTGCTTGGCTCCGCAGGCGTTGCGGATGCGCGTGAGCATATCGGCTATCGGATCGGTCATACTCATTAAATGATCTTCCTCTGTTCTACCGTATCCCGTCGCCGGGACGCGTAGAAATGAATGGTTACCAGCTCGCCTTGCGGACGCCCGGGATATATCCCGACAGCGCCTGTTCTCTGAAACAGATTCTGCAAAGTCCGAACTTTCTCAGGAAAGCGCGCGATCTTCCGCACCGTCCGCACCTGTTGTGCTGACGAACGGGGAACTTCGGCTTGCGCTTGCTCTTCTCCACCATGGCCTTACGCGCCATTACAATCTCTCTTGGCTGTTGGTTGACACTTACTGGTTCTGCGTGATGATCGGCTTGTCGTCGCCACGGAAGGGCATCCCGAGCTCCCGCAGCAGCGCGAACGCCTGGTCATCCTTGTTCGTGGTCGTGACGAGAGTGATGTCCATCCCGTGGATCTGCTCGACCATGTCGTAGTTGATCTCCGGGAAAATCATCTGCTCCTTGACGCCGAGCGTGTAGTTCCCGCGGCCGTCGAACGACCGCGTATTGATGCCGCGGAAGTCGCGAATGCGCGGGATCGCCACCGTCACGAACCGATCGAGGAACTCCCACATCCGGGCGCCGCGAAGTGTGACCGCGCACCCGATCTCCTGTCCCTCGCGCAATCCGAAATTGGCGATCGATTTCTTCGCCTTTTTCCGCACGGGACGCTGGCCTGTGATGATGCTCAGCTCGAAGACGACCGTATCAAGAACCTTCGCGTTCTTGATCGCTTCGCCGACTCCGCAGTTGATCACGATCTTCTCGAGTGTCGGGATCTGATGAACGTTCGTGAAGCCGAACTGCGACATTAGCCGGTCGCGCACGGTCTTCTTGTAGTAGACATGAAGGCGCGCCGGCGGTACGGGCAGATCCTTGCCGGCGTGCTCCGCCTGGACCTGTGCCTGGACCTCGCGCTTCTTCCCCTGTTTCTTCTCTTTAGTCGCCATTCTCTATTCCTCGCTCAGCGCACGCGGGGGATGGGCTCCCCGTTCTTGACGCTGACGCGCTCCTTGGTTCTCCGACGCTCGATGTGCGTCGCGTCGGTGTCGAAACGGGCCTTCGTCCGCGTCGGCTCACCCGACTTGGGATCGAGCAGCATCACGTTCGACGAATGCAACGATGCCGGCGCCTCGCGAATTCCGCTCGTCTCCTCGGCCGTCCGCGCCTTGCGGTGCATCTTCACCATGTTCACGCCCTCGATGAGAACGCGCCCGGTCTTGAGGAAGACGCGCAGCACTTTGCCTTCCTTGCCCTTGTCGTCGCCGCGCATCACCCGCACGGTGTCGCCCTTCGACACGTGCAGCTTCAGCCGCTTCGCGTTCTCGGCGTGACGCGCGTGCAGCCGCGTCTTGGCCGTCTTTCTGTATTTCAGGATTCTCACTTTACAGAACCTCTGGTGCCAGGGAGACGATCTTCATGTACTTCTTCTCCCGGAGCTCGCGCGCCACTGGTCCGAAGATGCGGGTCGCCCGCGGCTCGCCCTGTTCGTTGATGATCACGACCGCGTTCTCGTCGAAGCGGATGTAGGAGCCGTCCTTGCGGCGCGTCTCCTTGGCCGTGCGCACCACCACCGCGCGCGCCACGTCCGATTTCTTGACCGTGCCGTTCGGGAGCGCGTTCTTCACGGCGACGATCACGACGTCGCCAAGCGAAGCATAGCGCCGGCGGGTTCCGCCGAGCACGCGGATCACGAGCGCCGTCTTCGCGCCCGAGTTGTCCGCTACCTTGACCACCGATTCCTGCTGGATCACTGGTCGTCTCCGTTAACGTGCACGTTCGATGATTTCGACCACGCGCCACCGCTTGTCCTTCGACAAGGGCCGGGTCTCCATGATGCGGACGGTGTCGCCCGTCTTGGCCGCGTTCAGCTCGTCGTGCGCCTTCAGCTTCGTCGTGCGGCGAACCATCTTGCCGTACACGGGATGCTGCACTCTGCGCTCGATCGAGACCACGACGGTCTTCGCCATCTTGTCGCTGACGACCTTGCCGATCCTCGTCTTGCGCGAGTTACGGTCGGTTGCCTGCGTAGCTTCTCTCTTCGCCAATTCAGCCATTAAGCCCTCTTACTCCTCTTCGCACGGTTGATCGCAGTGGCCGATTTAAGCCCGCGTCTTCCCGTCACACGTCTGGCCTTCACACGCGTCGGCTCCTTTGCCTCGGCGATACCTATGATTTTCTCGTTGAGCACGGTCTTGAGCCGCGCCACATCCTTGCGAATCACCCGCAGCCGCAGCGGGTCGTCGAGAGTGCGCGTGCCGGACGCCAGGCGGAGATTGAATCTCTCCCGCTCCAGATCGGCGATGCGGGAGTTGATGTCCGCCTCGCTCATCTCGCGAATGTCCTTAGCTAGCATCAGTGTGCGCCTCATCGCGTGTCACGAACTTCGACTTCAGTCCGATCTTGGCGGCGGCCAACGCCATCGCCTTCTTTCCGATCTCTGGCGTCACGCCCTCGAGCTCGAACATGACTCTTCCGGGCTTCACTACCGCCACCCAGCCTTCCGGTGAGCCCTTTCCCTTACCCATGCGGGTCTCGGCCGGTTTCTTTGTGATCGGCTTGTCCGGGAAAANNGCCGCCTCGATCTGCCGGTTGGAAACCCAGCCGGGCTCGAGCGCCTTCAGGCCATAGTGTCCGAACGAGACTTCGTTGCCACGCGTGGCAAGCCCTTTCGTCCGGCCCTTGAACCTCTTTCTGAACTTTACGCGCTTGGGACTAAGCACCTTTAGATCTCCTTAGACGCCAGTCGAGTAAGTCTTGCCGCGGCGATCTTCGACGATCTNNTCGATGTCGGCGCGCAGCGTATGCAAGGGCACGCGGCCTTCGCGATACCATTCCATGCGCGCGATTTCGGCGCCGCCGAGACGGCCGCCGCACTTGATCTTGATCCCGCCCGCGCCCATGCGCATCGCGCTCTGCACCGCGCGCTTCATGGCGCGGCGGAACGAAATGCGCTGCGCCAGCTGGTTCGCGATGTTGTCGGCGACAAGCTGCGCGTCGAGCTCCGGACGCTTGATCTCTTCGACGTTGATCCCAACTTCCTTGCCCGAGAGCCTGGTGAGCTCGTCACGGAGCTGGTCGACTTCGGCGCCCTTCTTACCGATGACGACGCCCGGACGGCCGGTGTGGATCGTGACGACGACCTTGCCCGGCTTTCGCTCGATGCGGATGTCGGCGATCGCCGCGTGTCCGAGCCGCGCCTTCAGATACTTGCGAAGGAGCTCGTCCTCACGGAGCAGCGCCGGAAAGTCCCGGTTCGCGTACCACTGCGATCTCCAAGTCTTGGAGATGCCGAGGCGGAAGCCGATCGGATGTGTTTTCTGACCCATTAACCTTTGCTCCTTGAGGAACTCGAAGCCGGTGCCGTCGAACGCTCAGCACTGCGTGCGGAGCGCGTAGCGCGTAGCTTCTCTGCATGGGCGTCGAGGATGATCTCGACGTGACTGGTTCTCTTTCTGATCGGAGTGGCGCGACCCTGCGCCGCCGGCATGAAACGGCGAAGCGCGGGACCCTCGTTCACGATCGCGTGACTGATGTAAAGCGTGTCCACGTCCACCGGCTCATTTCCTTCTCTCGACTTGAACTCGGCATTCGCGACGGCGGAGTTGAGAACTTTCTCGATCTGCTTCGCCGCGAGCTTCTTGGAGAAGCGGAGAAGGCCGAGCGCTTCGTTCACATCCTTGCCGCGGATCTGATCGATGACGAGGCGCATCTTGTACGGCGACTGGCGCGTCGTGCGCTGGATGGCGCTCGACACTCCTTTCCTCTCGGCGGCGTGACGCGCCGCGCGGACCCTGGATCTCTCGCTCACTTGTTCTCCCGGCCCTTGGCCGGAGGACCGGACGCGGCCGCCGGCGCTGCGCCGGGCGACGTCGGAACTCCGCCAGCTTTCTTGTCCGTCGCCTTCACCGCGCCGGTGTGGCCGCGGAATAGACGCGTCGGCGAGAACTCACCGAGCTTGTGCCCGACCATGTTCTCCGTCACGTAGACCGGGATGAACTTGTTGCCGTTGTGGACCGCGAAGGTGTGACCGACGAAGTCGGGGATGATCGTGCTCGACCTCCCCCACGTCTTGATCACTCTCTTCTCGTTCTTGCTGTTCATCGTCGAGACTTTCGTCATCAACGCGTCCTGAACGTATGGTCCCTTCTTAATACTTCTCGCCATATCCGATTCCCAGAATTGGTTGCTTGCTGTAGTGTTGCCAGGCTATTGCGTTGCTAGGCTACTGCGTTGCTTTCCCGCGTTTCCGACCGCGAACGATGAGGCGTTGCGAAGGCTTCTTCTTGTTGCGCGTCTTCACGCCTTCCTTGTTGCCCCACTTGTCCACCACGTTGCGGCCACCGCGCGTACGACCACCATGCGGGTGATCGACCGGGTTCATGACTTCACCGCGAACCTTGGGACGCACGCCGAGCCAGCGGCTCTTGCCGGCCTTGCCATGCGACAACAGCTCGTGCTCGGCGTTGCCGACCGTTCCGACGGTCCCCAGGCAGTCGCCGTGCACCATGCGCATCTCGGTCGACGCCATGCGGAGCGTCACGTACTCTCCCTCTTTGGCAACGACCTCAAGCTTGGTTCCCGCGGAGCGCGCCATCTTCCCACCCGCGCCCGGCTTCAGCTCGACGCAGTGCACGTCGGTGCCGAGCGGGATCTCGCGGAGCGGAAGCGCGTTGCCGACGCGACTGTCCGAGCCCTTGCCGGAAACGATCTTGTCCCCGACGGAGAGTCCCTTCGGGTGCAGGATGTAGCGCTTCTCGCCATCCTCGTACTCGACCAGCGCAATGCGCGCCGTGCGATTCGGATCGTATTCGATCTCACGCACAGTCGCCTGCATGCCGAACTTGTTGCGCTTGAAATCGATGATGCGGTACATGCGCTTGTGACCGCCACCGATGCGGCGCATGGCGATGTGCCCGTGATTGTCGCGGCCGCCACTCTTCGTGAGCGGCTCCATCAGCGACTTCTCGCCCGTGGTCCGCGTGATCTCCGAGAAATCGGGAATCGAGCGTGAGCGCGAGCTCGGGGTTACTGGCTTGAATTGACGAACGCCCATTTCTTAAGCCTCGAAGATGTCGATTGAGTCTCCAGCCTTCAGAGTCACAATCGCTTTTTTCCAGTGTGGACGACGCCCAATGACCTGTCCCACGCGACGATCCTTGCCGCGATGGTTCGAGGTCCAGACGCCGGTGACCTTCACGTTGAAGAGCTCCTCGATCGCTTTTCTGATGTGGATCTTCGTCGCTTTCGGGTGCACGCGAAACGTGTACTCGCCACGATCCTGATACGCCGACGAGGTTTGCTCGGTGACGATCGGTGTGATGATGGTGCGGGTCAGTGTTGGCATGGTTACTTACCCTTCTTCTTTTTGCCGGCGGATTTCTTGGCCGCCGGCTTCTTTGCGCTCTTTGCCTTTGGCTTCGCGGATTTGCCCGCGGCCTTGGCAGCCTTTCTCGCCGTCTTGTGGGCGTTGGAATTCTTGGTTGCGGCCTTGGCCGTCTTGCGCTCCGCCTTCTCCGCTCCGCGAGACTTGCTCTCGGACTTCGGGCGCGCTGCGCGTGCCTTCTCTTCCACCGCGGCGAGCTCGTAGCCGAGCGCGTTGGATTCGACGAGCACGACATCCGACCAGAGGATGTGGTACGTCGAGACATCGGCGTACGGCATCACGTGGGTCCGCTGCAGGTTGCGACCGCTCAAGAAAACATTGTGCTTAACGCCGTCTGTAAGGATAAGTACCTTCTTGTCCGTCACGCCGAGTGCTCCGAGGAGCGAGACCATCTGCTTGGTGCTCGGCGACTCGTAGTTGAAGTTGTCGATCACGATCAGAGCAGCCTCACGCGCGCGCGCGTTGAGCGCGCTCTTGCGGGCGAGTGCACGGATCTGGCGCGGAACGGTCTGGTTGTATTTCCGACCCGTCGGACCAAAGACGGTGCCGCCGCCCACAAAGTGCGGAGCGCGGCGCGAGCCCTGACGGGCGCGTCCGGTTCCCTTCTGCTTCCACGGCTTTTGGTTTCCACCGGTCACGAGACCGCGCGTCTTGGTGTACGCGAGCCCGAGACGCTGGTTTCCCAGATACGCCTTAACAGCCTGGTGCATCACCGGCATGTTGACGGTGCCGTCGAACAGATCGCCCGGAAGCTCCACGCTCTCGCGCTCGGTTCCGCCGGCGGTGTACGCGACCGCCTTCAGAGTGGGATTCGTAGTCTCTGCCATGATTAGCCCTGCTTCTTCACGAGGACGATCCCGTTGGGGGGACCGGCCACGGAGCCGCGGATGTAAAGGAGATTGCGAGCCACGTCCACGCGCTCGATGCGAAGGTGCGTCTGCGTATGTCGTTCTGCGCCATAATGTCCTGGCATCTTCTTGCCCTTGATGACACGCGACGGATCGGTGCCGGGTCCGATGGAGCCGGGACGACGGTGCTTGGTGTTGCCGTGGGTGTTGGGACCGCCATGGAATCCGTAACGCTTTACGACCCCCTGGAAGCCGCGGCCTTTCGAAGTGCCCGTCACCTTCACCTGCTCGCCGGGAGTGAAGATCTCCACCGTCACCTTGTCGCCAAGGTTGTATGTGGGGATCGCTTTCCTGTTCTCCTTGAGCTGGGCGTCGTCGAGACGAAAGCTGCGGAGAACTGCGGGCGCGATGGTGAGTCCCGCCTTCGCCGCGTGGCCGACGACGGCCTTGTGCGCGCGACGGCCGCGGGGAGTGCGCTCGCCTTTCTTCGACTCGCGGGCGTGACGCTGCTCGCCGAAGCCGAGCTCGACGGAATCGAACCCCACCTTGTCCTTGGTCAGAACCTTGATCACCGAGTTGGGAGTTGCCTCCACGACGGTGCAAGGAATCTGCTGTCCCTCTTCATTGAAGATCTGGGTCATGCCCAGCTTCCTGCCGATGATACCGATCATTGAATCCTCTATAGGTCCAAGGTCGCTTGCTACTCGACCTTGATCTCGACGTCGACGCCGGCCGGAAGATCGAGCTTGGTCAGTGCGTCAACGGTGGCTGCGCGCGAATCCAGGATGTCGATCAACCGCTTGTGCGTCTTGAGCTCGAACTGCTCCCTCGACTTTTTGTCCACATGAGGTGAGCGAAGAACTGTCCATCTCTTCGTCTTGGTCGGCAAAGGAATCGGACCACTCACCTGCGCGCCAGTCTTCTCGGCCGTGCGGACGATGTCCGCCGAGGCCTGATCGATGACGGCGTGGTCGAACGCCTTGAGCCGAATTCGAATTCTTCCTACCATAACTCTCTCTCGCGTTTAAGTCGCGTGGACTACTTGAGGATCTTTGTTACGACGC
>PKVB01000171.1 GCA_003131365.1 Gemmatimonadota bacterium
CGGCGCGGGTCACGTCATAATGGAGCACGGCGTCGAACTGGTGCGGCAATCGTGCTCCAAAGTAGTGGCTCATTCGCTCGGTCTCCGGGCGATAGATGACACCTATCGCACGCTCCAGCCGCGGCTGCCTCAAGCCGAGAATGGCCTCCTCGTTTCCGCGCAGGCCGAGAAGGAAGTTTCCGAGGCCCAACTCGTGGAACAGCGCTTCATAACTTCCATCCAGCGCCGGCCGCACGATCTTCCTCTCCGCGGGTTTGTCCCAGTCAGATGCGGCGGTTACAGTGCCCGAGTGGGTGCTGAACCCAACGAGGAACGCGGTGCTTCCCCATCGCTCTCGCATCAGTANNTGTGAGTTGTGTGCCCAAACTACGATCTTCGACTGCCGCCGGTCGTACTCGAGAAACGCCACTAACGAATCCAGCGTCGCGGCCATGTGCCGGTCCCGCATGTTCCATGACGCGGCCCGGTTTCCGAACATCGCGCGGTAGTAGCGCTCGGCATTCAGGACGACTCTCGCATTCTGTTCGGCAAAGAAGAGATCGTCGGCCGCCATCCTCCCATCGTGGGTCGCGTACTCGGCCGCCGATTTCTGGAGATCCACGAGCTGCGCAATCACTTCAGTCTCGCACGATGGTGCCAGCCCGGCCGTCGCGGCGTAACCGTAGGACTGTGGATCTTCTCCGAATTGGTCGAAGCAAGCATAGCGTTGCTCCGCTCTGAGAGCGGCTTCCGGATCGACTTTCCGCAGATACGACAGAACGGCGTCCATCGAGGCGTGCAGGCTGTAGAGGTCGAGCCCGTAGAAGCCGACTTTTCGCGAGGCCCCGATAGCGTCGTTATAGTCGCGGAGCCAGCCGACGAACTCGAGCACGTCCGCATTTCGCCACATCCATTGCGGAAAGCGCTTGAACCCCTCGAGCGCCTGCGAGGCACCTGTGTCGCTGCCGCGGCCCTGCACGTAACGATTCACCCGATACGCGTCCGGCCAGTCCGCTTCAACCGCGATGGCCGAAAAGCCTTTCTCGCGAATGAGTCGTTTCGTGATCTCGGCGCGAATCCGATAGAACTCGTGGGTTCCATGGGAGGCTTCACCGATAAGGACAAATCGGCTGTCACCGACGAGTACCATCAGCGGATCGAAATCCTTGCGGTCCCCCGTAAGTGGATGCGCTGCCTTGCGCAGCCCGTCGTAGAAGCCTCTATCAACAGATAGGGTCATGTTGCCCTCCTCAGTACTGGTAAGCGTAGCGTGGAACGGGAGGCGTGGCGTCGCGCTCGGCGGCCTCCAGAAGCAACTGGACTTCGCGGTCGCTTGTTGGCGAAAAGTCAGCGTACCAGAGTCCCACTCCGTAAAACGGGTCGGGTGCCTGCACGTACTCACACCCGTCCGCCACGGTCCGGAGATGTCTGCAGGTGTCGGGAGCAACGACAGGAGCAGCGACGATGATGGCGGCCGGGTGCCGTTTGCGCAGAGCAGTTATCGCGGCCTGCATCGTGGCGCCTGTGGCGAGACCATCATCCACGACGATTACCGTACGGCCCGTTACGTCCACCGCGCCGCGGTCTCCCCGATACATCTTCTCCCGGCGTTTCAGCTCCTGCTGTTCCAGCATCGTTATCTGCTCGATCGCGCTCCGAGTAATCCCAAGAAGCTGAATTGCTTCCTGGTTCAGCACGCGGACACCACCAGTGGCGATGGCGCCGATGGCAAACTCCTCGTGCCCCGGTGCGCCCAGCTTTCGCACGACGAACACATCAAGCGGCAAATCGAGAGTGCGTGCTATTTCGTACGCGACGGGAACTCCTCCGCGTGCGAGCCCGAGAACGACTACATCTTGTCTCCCGGCAAACCGGTCGAGCTTCTCCGCCAATTCGAGCCCTGCTTCGCGGCGGTTGAGAAAACGCTTCATACAGCCCCCTTCCAGAATTCGCGAGATATCGCGCACGCATCGGGGCGATTCTGCCACCGCTGCGTGCGCGCCTGAACGCCGGTCAATAGGCGACGGCGATCAGGTCTTCCACGTTCGTAACTCCAAGAGCCTGCCACGCAGCACGCTCCGCGTCCTGCCGCTCGGCAAACGAGCTGACGGTTCCCCGCAGGGTTACACGGCCGTCTTTCGCGTCGATCGTGATCCTGTCGGCGTCACGCTCTGCATGCCGGCGCATGGAGTCCTTGATCTTCTGACCCACTTCGTGCGTAGAAGCATTCTTTGGCTTTACCGCGATGAGGTTGGTTACGCCTTTGACTCCGGTCATNNCGCACAGCTCCTTCCGCTGCCCACTTCTGGTACTGCCACTCGACGTCGCCTTCAAGGGCGATCCAGCCCTCCTCGACAGTGGCCTTGATGCGGTCGTCCGGGACCTGGATGTCCCACCGTAGCGCGTTGACCACCGCGTGAGCGATGTCGGTATCCGAGCGCTGATGCGTTCCGGGCAGCTTTACCTTGATCTCGTCGGCGACTGCCTTGACGCCGCCCACGCGCTCGGCGGTGCGCTCCGCAGCGAATTTTTCCGCGTAACTGTCGACAAACCCGGTCAAGGTGACGACGCCTCCCTTGGCCGCGATTCCGATTTCTGCCTCGCGGATGCTGGGCTCGAACTTGAGCTCGTCGAGCACATCGCGCTGCAGTTGTAGATCCGTTTTCATGATTTTTCCCTCCGCTATGAGTGGCACTGCCGCATATGGAGACAACTTTGCGGATTCGCGTGGAAATGTCTGTCAGCGTGTGGTTGAGAATGGATGGGAGAAACCAGTACACAGGTGTGCGAGAAACACCTCGAAGAGCGACTGGGGTCCGAGCGACGAGANNGACTTCTTCATGAGCGCTGAGGAGGCCAAGGCGTACGGTCTCATCGACGAGATCATCCAGGGCAAAGCGGCCACGGGCGCGAAACCATCGGGCACGGCAAATAGACGGGATCGCCCGGACGCGAGCTTCTTCGCTCGTACGACGCGCCGAGGTTGTGCGTTAGCTGGGGGTATCGGAGACTCCGGCGACTGCTTCCGGGTCTCCGCCAGCAAACCTGAGGACGCTGCCAACGCATCGACAAGATGGGGGCGTGCGTCCGCCACGCCCAGCAGGGAAACCTTTAATTGCAGTAGGGGGAAAGCGGTGCCTGGGAGGGCGGCTCGGCGCTACCGGCTTCGTCACGCAATAACAGGCATTCCGTCCGGAAGGCGCGCTTCTTTCTCCGGCGCTTCGTCGGCGAGAGCGCCAGCCGGGCGAAACACAAGCATCGATGTGCGCGCGGTCCTCGTCACGACATCCGCGACACTTCCCCGAAGAGCGCGGGAAATGCCACCACGTCCATGAGTAGCGATGGCGATTAGATCGGCTCTCGCGGTTCCTGCGTAGTCAGCAATAGCCTGCGCGATGTTCTCGCTGACAACGACGTCGGTAGTAGTGAGAAAACCATCCTGGCGCAGCTTTCCGGCGGTGCGGAACAAGTAGGCCTGCGCGGCGGCGATGTTCTTGTCCCACCACGAGATCCCTCCACCGGCCATTGCCTTCTGCGGTGAAGTGCGCGGTACCAGAACCTGTAGTAGAGTGAGCTTGGCCTCGTCGACCTTCGCCAGGGCGGCGACTTCCGGAAGTATCTGCTCCGCCAGGCTCGAACCATCGAGAGGGACTACGATGCGTCTGAAGGGCTCTCCGGCCTCTGGATTCAGGTAACTGGCCCGCGGTTTGACGACCAGAACCGGAGTGGTCGTATGACGAATGAGTGAATCCGTCACGCTGCCGAGCGATAGCCGCGATATGCCGCCGCGTCCGTGACTGCTTATGACGATGAGATCCACGTTGTTGGCGCTGGCGTATGCCTCCAGAGCGTCCGGCACGGGACCGTCCTCGAGCGCCACCCCGATCTTGGCGTCGCTAGTGCTTCTGCATTCCGCTGCGAGGGAGTAGAGCTCATTCAGAATCCTGTCCCGCTCCTCCTGGAACATCGCCACGGGAACCGTCGCTGCCTCCGGAGAAGACTCCATTCCGAAAAACGCACCGGTGGAGTGAACGCGAACGAGCCGGACTGCTGCCTGGCTGCGCTCAGCAACTCGAAGAGCCACCCGAATCGCCTCGCGATCGAAGCCTGATCCATCGGTCGGGACCATGATCATCTTGTACATAAAACCCTCCGCGCGGAACGCACGACTGAACATGTAGGCACGATTGCACCTCTTTACCTCCAATGTTCGGGCCGGACCCGAACGAAACAGTCAGCCAATGGTTGATTTATTGTCGGAGTTTCCCCTGCTGGGGCCTGATTGATCCGATTCGGGCGCTCAAACCGTGTAGGGGTTTCCCCGAAAAATGAATGGGGATTCCGCGCCGAAAATTCAGTCACATACCCGCGAAAGTTGAGGTGAAGTCCGACTGTAGGGGCCGCCATCTGTTCGTATCCTCAGTGCATAACAGAAACATCCGCTTTTACGAACTGAGGATTATGAAGATGAGAAAGACCTTAATGACCGTTTCCGCGCTGATGGCAGTAGCGGCTANNCGTCGATGCACGATTTTCACTGCAAGACCAACAAGATCAACGCCTATGTGGATGTAGATCCCGGCTACACGAAGGATCTCACCAAGATTGCGCGTCCGATCGTGAGCGTGCAGGTCAACATCGTCGTGCGGACGCTCTCCTGCGGCAATGGGCAGATGGACAAGAACATGTACAGCACCCTGGATGCCGACAAGAATCCGCTCATCAAGTACACGATGTCTGGCTACGACATTCTCAACGGTAGCGCGTCACCTGCCGCATTCGTCGCGAAGACGACCGGCACCTTGACGATCTCCGGGCAGCAAAAGGTCGTCAACATGAAGATCAACGCCGAGCGACTGAGCGATGGCAAGGCCACTGCACAGGCAGAGCAGGCGATTCTCATGTCCGACTACGGCATCAAGGCGCCGAGCTTCATGTTCGGCAGACTCAAAGTCGGAAATGAGGTCACGGTGAAGTTCAATCTGAAAGCCGGACCCGAACTTCTGGCGCAGCTCGCCGCAGTCAATGGCGGCACTCAGTAGGACCGCTC
>PKVB01000088.1 GCA_003131365.1 Gemmatimonadota bacterium
ACCCGAGATAGAGATTGGGCGGGTGGATCGCCATGCCGGGGTTTTGCAGCTGCGGATTCAACCCGCGGCCATCGAGGGGAATGAAGTCGAGGCGCTCGAACGGATTGGAGCCGAGGCAGATGGTGGCGAGAAAGAAAACCAGGATCAGCGCCAACGTGCCCGACACGTACGGCATCAACTCGCGATTGCGAGTGCGATTCGTCCAGAGCGCGATCGCCGAATAAATCGAGAGAATCAGCGCCCAGAACAACAGCGATCCCGATTGCCCGCCCCAGAATGCAGTGATCGTGTAGATCTTGGGCAGATTCGCGCTCGTGTAGGACGCGACGTACTTGATCGAGAAGTCGTGGGTGAGGAGCGCCGTCCAGAGGCCTAGGGACGCGAGCACAACCATCGCCAGCGTCGCGTAGATCGCGCGCTCGCCGCTCTCGATCAGGTCCGCTCGGCGCATCTGTCCGCCGGCGAACGACACCGTGGCCGCCCAGGTAGCCATGAGGAGCGCGACCCAGAGCGACAGCTCACCGACCAGGATCACGCCCGCTGCCCCGCTCGCTTGTATCCCGGAGTGTCCTTGTATTTCTCGGGCGCGTTCTCGTAGCGCGACGCGCATTTGGCGAGGAGCGTGGTCGCGCGGAACGTGTTGTCGCGGCCGAGCCGTCCTTCGACGACGACATCGACGCCGTCGGTGAACGTGTCGGGAGTGATGCCGCGGTAGACCACGTCGTAAGTCTGGGCGCCGTCGGTCATCTTGAACGCGACCTGCATACCGCCGGGGGCGCGGACGATCGAGCCGTTGACCACGCGGGCGCCAACCTTGACGCCGGTCTCGTAGAACGTCGGGTCAACTTTGGTTTTGGCCGAGAGCTCGCCCGGTGTCAGGTAGTAGACGCCCGTGTCCTTGATGGCGCTCGCTGCGAGATAGCCGGCCGTGCCGATGACCAGGGCTCCGCCGATGAGGAATTTCGTTCGTGGCTTCACGCAATCAAATATACGGAGCAGCGCGGCGTTTCAGGAGCGCATTCCCGTCTACGTCAACTGACGTATTCGCGCGCGGACCTGGGGACCACATAGTTGCTGGACCAAGGCACACGCAAAGGCACCTTCGCCTTCGCGAGGCCTCAAAAAAATGGAGCAGCAATGCGATTCATCTCCACGCTGTGCGCAGTCGCGCTGATGACACCCGCGGCCGGGTTCTCCCAGATGCCCGTGCCCGCCGAAGCTCGGGTGGATGCCGGATCCCGGGTGCGAATCGCCGCCCCGGTGTTCGGGACCGGGAAACAGATCGCCACCGTCGTATCGGTGACGCGCGACACACTCGTCTTGCGGCAGGGGGCGAGCACCATCAACCGATCGGTCGCCACGTCGGACATTACGACGATGGAGGTCTCGTGGGAACAGCATACGCATAAAGCGAAGGGAGCGATTTGGGGACTCTTGATCGGGGCAGGTGGTGGCGCCGTTGCCGGATACCTCTCCTACTCGAAGCCCAAGCCCTGCGTGGACTTCAGCTGCATTGGCGACATTTTTGGACCGTCCTCAAGGGAGAGCGATGCAGTGCTCGGGGGAGTGCTGGGTGGGATCGTGGGAACTCTGGTTGGGACTTTGGTCGGCATGCACGCGACAGACGCATGGGTACCGGGAACTGTCGGCACGAGATGATGCGCTACTCGTCAGCCAGATGGCCGGCCTGGTTTAGAGTGACTTGAGGTACTGAACCAGGTCCGCCTTCTGCTGCGCGGTGAGATTGAGCGCCTTCCGCGTGTTGTACAGCTCGACAACTCCGTCGAGCGTCGTCGCTACGCCGTTGTGAAAATACGGAGCGTGCTGCCATAGCCCTCGAAGGGGCGTTGACCGGTACATCTTGGTCGCGCTCCGGGAGGCGAAGCTCGGCGCGTTGTTGGGCTCGGGCTCGCTCACGACTTCCGTGGGAGAGTGGAGCCGTCCCGGGGCATCGGTGAAATGACTTCCGATGTGGCACGACGCGCACTGCCCCGCGCCATCGAACACCAGTCGGCCGCGCGCCGCAGCCGTCGCATCGAAGCTGCCCGCCGGAGCGGGTGGGCTCTGAATGCTTAGCTGGTAAGCCTGCAGCGCCGCGAGCTTTGCCGTGACCATGTCGGGCGGATTCTGCACGTTTTGCGGCGGCGTCGCGCGCGACTCGACCCATGACCCGTGACCGTGCATCTGAGTGACCGCAACGTAGCGGTTCCAATACGCCAGCTCTGCCCCGTCGCCTGTGTAGGTGACGCTGGTGACGCCCTTGAGCCCGTAGGCAGGCGGAATTACGGTCGGTCCATTGAGGCCGTCGAAGTTGTAGCGCGCGTCGTACTTCCCCTTCCCCCACGAGTTGTAAACCGCCTTCTGAGCCGGTGTCAGCGCGCTCGAGAGCGCGATGATCGCGCCGGGATTGAGATCGTGGTTGGGCCATCCGTCCAGCCGCCTGCCGATTCCCGGAGCGAACGAGTTGTCGACGGTGGAATGACAGAGCGCGCACGTGATGCCCACACGCGTGAGAACATCCTGGCCGCCGACATTCGTCACGGTTCCCTTGACACCGACAACGGCGTTGAGCTTGAGCAGCGCGACCGTTGTCGCCGGACTTGTGAGGCTGATCGATCCGTTCTGGATGCCCGCCACCACCGCCGCCGGCAGCGAGTCGGTATCCACCTTGAGCCCGACGGACAGCGCGGTGGTGGGATCAACGGCGCTCCTGATGACTTCGTGCATCCGGAGAGTGTCGGTCCAGAACGTCTCGTCGCCGAACGTGTCGAAGCGGAAGATGTCTTTCCCCTGCGCGATCAGCGCCGGGTCGTTGGGCGAGATCCCCGTTGTCTGGTTGCACGCCGCAACGAGGGCGACGACGCTGCACGAGACGAGCACGGTGGTAACTACAACTGACCGCGCGCGCGAGCTGACCTTTGCAATTCGGTGTTGCACGGTGCCTCCATCTGGGATCGATGCCTGCAGATGGAGGGTACCTGCAATTGTCAAAGAAAGCTTGGAGGAAATTGACCTACGGCGCGATCACCGGATCGCCACGCACCGCCGATAATTCCCCGGGGTTATCCCCAGGTGCTTCTTGAAGTGATACGTCAGGTGGCTCTGATCGACGAAGCCCGTCATGGCCGCCGCGAGAGACGGCACGGTTCCCTCCGCCAGAAACTGCCGAGCTCGCTCGACGCGCACCTGGATCAGATACTGGTGTGGCGCCAGCCCGGTCGCTGCGCGAAATGCGCGGATGACGTGGAACGGAGTTACCCCGGTCCTCTGCGCGAGCACGTTCAGCGAAGTCTGGCCCGCGTTGGCGTAGGAATCCTCCAACACGTCGCGCACGACGCTCACGATCCACGGCTCGCGTGCGATCGCGCCGCTCGAACCCAACGCACGATCGCGTGCGTGTCGCGGAGCGTGTCGGCGTATCAATTCCGTGATCGCAACGCAGGCGGATTCTTCAGCCGCCGGTTCATCGAAATCCGCCGCAGCATCTGCGTTGCCCCGAGCGCTCGCGTGACGAACGGCATCGCGGGAGCCTATCGCCTGGTCGAGCGCCTGATACGCCCGGCGAACAACAGAATCACGGAGAACAACCGAGCCAAACTCGGGCGGGTTCCCACCGCGCGCGCCCGCGGCCTCGGCGTGCAATGCTGCCAGTTCGACCGGAAGATAGATCGCCAGATAAGACAGGGAATCCACTCCGACGCCGACGCTGCCCGTGTGCACTTCGCCGGGCGGAATCACCACGAGATCGCCCTTGCATGCGAATCGTTCTTCGCCGCGGCACCAGAATGTTCCCGCTCCGCCAAGTACCAGGCCGAGCGTGTAGGTGTCGTGGCTGTGCCGCGCAAAGGTNNTGATGTCGTCCGCAGCACTTCAACGCGCTTGCCGAAGCCTGACCCTACCTTTACGATCCGAGCCTGGTCCAATGCCTGTACCTTACTTGAGTTTAGCTCTGATTCCGGCCGCTTCCATCTTGCGTGCCTGATAACGACAACCGAAGCCGATGCTGCAAGAAAACCCCCGATCGGAAGGCTTCGCGATAGTGGACAGGCGAATGGATGTTATCGTGCGGTAGACGCCCTCTCATCAGCGCCAAAGCGTGACGACAATTCATTGCCGCGGTGCGCCGTCCGCGTTTGTCTATTGACAGGCTGAGCACACGTTCTTAGCAAGTAGGTCCCCGTCTAAAGCGTTGGAAGTGAATGCGCCTCCCCGTCCGCAAAATAATTCCGACCTTCACTACATCCCTCGCACTCTGTGGCGCGGCGTTGCTCGTCGCGTCCTGTGGAGGTGGTGGAGGGACCGAGCCGAGCTCTCCGGGCAGGATCTCGCTTACCCCGAGCAATCCTCCTCCCATTCCGGCCGGAGGCGTGCTCTCGATCTCGGCCATGGTTCTCGACACGAAGGGTCAGCCGATGTCCGGTCAGATCGTCGTTTTCTCGACGAGCGCGGCGAACGTCGCAACCATTTCTGGTGACGGGCAGGTCACGTCGGTCGGGCCGGTTGGCGGCGCCACTATCACGGCATCCGTCGGCAGTGTACACGCGAGCGTTTCCGTGACGGTCGTGGCAGGCGCACCAGCGTCCCTCACCAGAACCAGTCCCGACCCGGGAGCTGTTCCACCGGGCGCGACAGCCGGAGATTCCGTGCGCTTCGTGGTCAGAGACGCGTTCGGAAATCCGCGCGTGCAGGAGACGGTCACATTCAGCGTTGCGGCGGGAGGAGGACAAGCCTTGCCGGCCAGCGCTCAGACCGACGCGCAGGGACGCGTTGCGACGATGTTCATCACGGGAACGGCCGCGGGGACGAATACATTGAACGCGACGGTCGGGGGAGTCGCGCCAATTCTATTTTCCCTGACGACTGCCGAGAGTCTGGTGCAGGTATCATCGGTTTCTCCCTCTCCGATGACACCCGGCGCCGTTGCCACCATCACTGGAGCCGGCTTCGATCCCTCGGCGAGCGGAGACGCGGTAACAATCGATGGTCAGATCGCGACGGTCACGAGCGCGACCGCCACTCAACTCGTGATCGCAGTTCCCATGGCGCTGCCATGCACGCCGAGCCATCAGGCGAACGTTCAGGTCACCGCGAACGGCGCGAGCGGGATCGGACGCCTTACTCTCAGAGCTGGCGCGCTCCGGACGCTCACGGTCGGGAGTGCTGTCGTGCTCGACACTCCGCCAGACATCAATTGCACCGAACTGTCTCCGGCGATTGGACGTTACGCCGTGAACGTGCTCAACTCATCAACCATACCGACGGCAATCACTCCTTTCCGCTTTGCCGGCGCGACCTCGATTCCTCCGGGGACGACACTCGCCGCACCCATGTTCACATTGCGTCAATCGCTCAGGGCGCCGGTATTCAGCCGTGAGATTACCGCCAGTGAGAAGTTGCAGTCCGTCCATTCTGCGATGCACTTACAGATGCTCGAGTCGAACCGGCTGATCCTCACCCGGATGAAGAGCCATTTCCGGCGCGCATCACAGAGGTCTATAGCGCCGTCGCTGCGCGCTTCGGTCGCCGTGGCGCCGCCGGTTGCCGTTGGTGATCTCCGCGCCTTTCGCGTGTTCACGCCGTCCACGGCGGTTGGCGCGTCGGCCAGCTGCAACGATTTCGTCGAGATCACCGCCCGCGTCGTCTACGTTGGAACGAAGGGCATCATCTACGAAGATGTCGCCGCGCCGCTGGCCGGGCAGATGGACGACACATTCACGCAGCTTGGGCAGGAGTTCGACACGAGCATGTACCCGAGCGACGCGAACAATTTCGGCGATCCGCTCCTCACCGATGTGGACACCGACAACGATCAGCACCTGAACATGGTGTTCACCCCTGTGATTCCTCCGGCGCTCGCCGGATTCGTTCTTTCGTGCGACTTCTTTCCCCGCGATACAACCAATCAAGTCAGCAACTTCGGAGAGAATTTTTACGCGAGGGTTCCTACCGTCGCCGGGACCGTTTTTGACGGCACCGATAACCCCGTAGCGTTCCTCCGAGGGATTAGGCCGGTGATCGTCCACGAGGTCAAGCACATTGCGGCATTCGGCGCGCGCCTCGAAAACCCCAACACAACCAGCTTCGAAGAGTCGTGGCTCGAAGAAGGAATGGCCATGGTTGCCGAAGAAGTGTGGGCGCGCGACAGGGTCTATACCGGCGCGGTCTGGAAAGGCAACATGACTTACCAGTCGACACTGTACTGTGATGTGCGTCCAACCACCCCGAGCTGCATCGGCGCGCCGTTCGTCATGTTCGATCATTTCTCCATGCTTTATTCCTTCCTGGATCTGCCGGGCGCGACCTCGGTCTTTGGACGCGTGTCGGACGGAGACTTTACCTTCTACGGCGCGTCGTGGTCTTTCATCCGATACAATGTCGATCGCTACGCGACGTCCGAGCAGACTTATCTGCGCGGGATAACGAGCGCCGTCTCGACTGGTATCGCAAACATCTCGCAGCAATCAGGCGCAGATCCTGTCCAGATCCTCGGGAATTGGTCGCTCGCGCTCTACCTTGACGGAAACACGGCGATGGCCGGGAACGCGGATGTGAATTTTGCGTCGTGGAACACCCGCGACATCTTCTCCGGAATGAACGTTGATTTTTCGCAGCCGGCCAACTTTCCGAAAACTTATCCGCTCGTTCCGCAACTGCTCACCTTCGGCGATTTCACCGTGGACAACACGGGAATCCATGGTGGCTCCTTTTCGCCGTATGACCTGATCGGACAAGCCGGGATCACGCGCACGATCGGACTTTCCGCGGGGACGTCTGGCGCTCCGGCGCCCACCGTGTTTCGCCTGGTCGTCGCCAGAATTCAGTGATGCGGCTTCTCGCTGTCTGCGCCGGTGTGGCCATGGCGTGCCGAGCTCCGGCAGTGAAGCCGGCGGTCGACGCGCAACCGGCGGCGGATACCCTGAGGGGAACTTTCGTGCTGGAAGGCAGCGACCCCTATCCGATGGCGGTCGTGCGCAGCTCGAGCGGACGCGTCGTCATCGACGGCGCGACTGCGGGAATGCTCAAGCTGTCACAACTGGATCTATGGCTGCGTGGGAACCGGACGTCGGCCAATCGTTTTCACGTCGCCGACTATCGCGTGCGCGGCGCCAATGGCGCGAGGGCGTGGGACGGAAAGCTGAGGAACGGTCCGACGGGCTTCCGTCTCGAGCTGGATGACGGCTCGTTGCATGACATTCGCGGCGCGCCTGTCAATTTCGCCCAGCTCATTGGNNGGTCGCGAGTGTGGGTTACGGAGAGTCCCGATGGAACACTACGCGAGTACGGAGTGCTCTGACCGGCCGCTGAGACTGTTCTCCAGTGCGCCTCAATGAAGGCGATGCATACTCACACCGCCGGATATACGTTCTGCGAGGGGCTGCCGTTCCAGGTATCGACGACGCACTTCCAGGCACCGCTCGCATCTTTCCGCCAGATGGTAACGGCCTTTCCGAACTGTGTGTGCACCTTACCAGTAGAATCCGCAAACGAGACGCGATTGTGCTCGATCAGATAGCCCATATCTCCGCCCTTGGAGATGACGGCGCTCTCCGGACTCCAGGTGATGCTGAACTTTGGAAGCTTCATGCTCGTCTGGACCATCTGACGGATGGCCGCCTTACCGATGAGGGCGTGCTGGTCCGGCTCGAGGACGATGGCGTCGTCCGCCCAGTAGGAGAGTATCCGCTCAACATCGCTGGTCATTGCGGCCTTGGCCCAGTCACGACTGGTTTGCATCAGCGCGTCGGTCTGATCCGGCCGGCTCGGGTCACTGGAGATCGTGGAGCTGGCCGTGCCGGCAGACGATTTCGTCGAGTCGAAGTTGCACGCGGTTGCGGACAAAAACAGAACGCCGACAGCGAGAGCGGTACGTCGCACGGGAACCCCCTGATGTTTGATTTTCCGGCGCCTGGTGATGAATCACTCGGTCAGGCTTGCTGACTGACAGTTGCGGAGCCGGCTCGCCCACGGGCCTACCTTATAGTATGCGACAACAGAACGACGCCCGCACCCGCTCCAAGCGCGTCCCATGTCAGATCCCTCACGCTGAAGTGGTTGTTCGGATTCCGCGAATCGTGGATCTCTCGCCCGACACCAAAAGCCGCTGTCACTCCGATCGCGCCCGTCATCGCGGAGCGATGATTCACGTGCGCAGCCTGTAACGCGCTGTACGAAACGCTCTCGATGAACGCCGACATGAAGAAGTGCTTGATCTTGTCGATGCCGAACCAGCTGTCGCGAACTACAGCCGTCTGGGCGTAAAGGAGATTTACGGCGAGGCACACGCTCAGAACGTGATTCACTTGCGGCCGCTGCGCGCGCTCGACTTCCGTTTCACGTTCCCCTTCCCCTTCACGTTCCCCTTCCCCTTCACGTTCCCCTTCCCCTTCGCGTTGGCCTTCCCCGTTGACGCCGCCTTCGCCTTTCCCGTCGCCTTCCCCTTCGCTGAAACCCGCTTCTTGTTCTTCTTCGCCGCGCCGGCGTCTCCCGGGTCGCGCGCCCAGACCAGCGCGGCTCTCACCGCGCGCTGCCACCCGGCCATCAACCCATCCGCCGATTCCCTCGGCATCGCCGACGTGAAGCGCGTGAACTGTCTCGTGCCGATGAATTCGGCCGCGTCGCTCCACACTCCGCCCGCGATTCCAGCGAGACCGGCGGCGCCCAGCGCCGTCGTCTCCACCATGTCGGGCCGTTCGACGGGAATTCCGAGGATGTCCGCCTGGAATTGCAGCAGCCAGTTGTTGGCCGAGGCGCCGCCGTCAACCCGCATGGATTCGAATTTGACCTTGCCCCTTTTTGCCATCACCGCCAGCATCTCTGCCGATCCGTACGCCATCGCCTCGAGCGCCGCGCGCGCCAGGTGCGCGCGCGTCGTCCCTCTGGTGAGGCCCAGCATCGTCCCGCGCGCCCTCGGCTCCCAGTTCGGCGCGCCGAGTCCGACGAGAGCGGGCACGAAGTAGACGCCATCGTTGGACTCGAGCGAGGCCGCTAGTCGCTCGCTCTCCGCCGCGTTGTAAAGGATGCCGAGTCCGTCACGCAGCCACTGGATCGCGGCGCCGGCGACAAAGATGGACGCCTCGAGCGCGTACGCGGCTCCGCCCTGGGCGTCGCAAGCGACCGTCGCGAGCAGTCCTTCTCCCGCGCGCGGCACTTCGCTCCCCGTGTTGAGCAGCAGAAACGCGCCGGTGCCGTACGTATTCTTCGCCTGCCCCGCGACGAAGCATCCCTGCCCGAAGAGGGCGGCCTGTTGATCGCCGGCGACTCCTGTAATCGGAATGGATTTGCCGAAGAACGACGTCACCGTCTTTCCGAAATCACCGGCCGATGGACGCACCTCGGGCAGGATTTCCATCGGGATCTTGAAGATGTCGCACAGCTCCCTGCTCCACTTCAATCGATTGATGTCGAAGANNGCGACGCGTTCGTGGGATCGGTGGCGTGAACGCGACCGCCGGTGAGCTTCCAGATCAGCCAGGTGTCGATCGTGCCCGCGAGCAGTCTCCCGTTTCTTGCGACGAAGGCGATCTCGGGCTTCTTTAGCAGCCACTCGATTTTCGTGGCAGAGAAATACGGATCGGGGCGCAATCCCGTGCGTTCCGCGATGAAGCTTCGCCTACTGTTTAGTTCTGCGCAGCGCTCAGTGGTGCGCCGGTCTTGCCACACGATCGCGCGTGCGAGCGGCTTTCCCGTGTCGCGGTGCCAGACGACGATCGTCTCCCGCTGATTGGTGATGCCGATCACGTCGGGGCTCACTCCGCTCGCCGCGATCGCCTCGCGCGCCGCCAGGAGCGTGCGCTCGAGAATCTCCTCGGCGTCGTGCTCGACCCAGCCGGNNGTCTCGCGCTGGTTGGTGATGCCAAGCGCCGCGAGGTCGCCCGGGCGCACGCCGGCGTCGCGCAGAGCCTCGCCGGCAACCGCCAGCGTCACCTCCCAGATCTCGCGCGCGTCGTGCTCGACCCAGCCGGGCTGCGGATAGTGCTGCGTGATCTCCTGGTACCCGCGCCCGACGATGCGGCCATCGGAGGCGATCACCAGCGCCGTAGTTCCGGTCGTGCCCTGGTCGATTGCCAGGACGTGCTTCATCGCGGTCGACATGCGAAATAGCGGCGTCACGGGGGCGCCATCCTCTGAGAGAAGGGCTTCACTCATTCGTCGCTCCATCCTCGGAGTAATTTGCAGTTCTATTATTCGTCACGGATCGCCTTCCTCCGCTCAGGGAAATATTCGTCCAAAAAGGCAATGAGCGCCTCTTCTTCAGGCGCGTAACCCGTTCCATTCGAACCGCCGGCCTTGGCCCGCGCCGGCAGCGAGATGGTCGTCCCGCTCCGCAGGTACTTCATCACCACCACCGGATGCACGTACGACTTCCTACATATAGTAGGGGTGTTGCCGAGCTCGGACGCGACGAGCCGAACCGCGGTGACGACATTTTTCTTCCGCTCGTTCTGGCTTTTTCCCTTCCCGAGGTCCGCCAGCACCGTCGCGGCGCGCAGCGTTCCGCCCCAGGTCCTGAAATCCTTCGCCGTGTATGGGAAGTGCGCGATCCGCTCGATGTAGTCGTTGACGTCGCGTGAATCGACACTCTGCCACTTCCCGTCTTCGCGATACCTGAACAGCCTGGGCCCGGGCGTCCCGAGGAGCTCCGTGACGAAGCGTACGAGGTCCTTACCATCAACGACGTTCCGCTGCGTGATCGATCTCTTGCCGACGTACTCGAATTCAACGGTGTTGTCATCGAGGACGAGGACGTGGGATTTGCGCATCGTAGTGATGCCAAAGGTGTTGTTCTCCTTCTGGTACTTCTCGCTGCCGACGCGAAAGAACCCCTGTGAGATGAGCCGAACGATTCCAGCGCACACTTCCTCCTTCGTCAGACCCTGGCGGCGGAAATCGCGCTGGATTCTCGCACGCAATGCGGGCAGATCGCGGGCCATCTGCCGCACTCGATAGTATTTCCGCAGCTCGCCCTTCTGCACCGCGCGCGGATGATACTTGTACTGCTTCCGCCCGCGCGCGTCGAACCCCCACACCTGAATGGCGGCGCGCGGAAGGGTCGAGATGTGCACGTCGCGCCACGCCGGCGGAATTCGGAGCGAATTGAAGCGCTCCAGCTCTGCCGCGTTCTTTATCGCGCTCCCGCTCGATCCCTTGTAACGGAATCCTTTCGTCTTCGAGCCTTCGCGGACGATCCACTTCTGCGTCATTTATCCCATCGCCCAGGGGCGAAGCTTCTGCGTAGATTTGAGCGGTCGCCGCCGCTCGACTGATGCCGGCAAATTTACCAACAAACCCTCCTAAATGCCCTTCAAATTCCTGACGCTGGAAGTTGCGGACCGCGTCGCCACTCTGACGGTCAATCGCCCCGACAAGCTCAACGCGTTGAACGACGCGACGATCGCCGAGCTCGGCCACGCGATAGATGAGATCCGCGTAGACGATTCGATCGGCGGAGTCATAGTCACGGGCGCCGGACGCGCGTTCGTGGCCGGCGCCGACATCTCGGAGCTGTCGAGCCAGACGCCGGTGCTCGCGAAGGCGCGCTCACGTGCAGGCCAGGATGTGTTCCGCAGGATCGAGACCTGTCCCAAGCCCGTCATCGCCGCGGTCAACGGCTTCGCGCTGGGCGGCGGGTGCGAGCTGGCGATGGCGTGCCACATCCGCATCGCATCCGATGTCGCGAAATTCGGACAGCCCGAGAGCAAGCTCGGCATTCTGCCCGGGTATGGAGGGAGTCAGCGCCTCCCGCGCCTCGTCGGCAAGGGGCGCGCGATGCAGCTCCTCATGACCGGCGAGACGATCGATGCCGCCGAGGCTTACAGGATTGGACTCGTCAACAGGGTAACGCCGGCAGCAGAGTTGATGAACGTAGCAAGAGAAATGATGAAGACGATTCTCGCGAATGGTCCCCTCGCGATCGCGCTCTGCATCGAGGCGATCGAGCGCGGACTCGAGATGTCGCTCGACGAAGGCCTGATTCTCGAGGCCAACCATTTCGGCCTCCTCGCGGCGACCGACGACATGCGCGAAGGCATGAGCGCCTTCCTGGAGAAGCGCGCGCCCGCGTTCAAGGGCAGATGAGCATCATCGCCGCCGCCGCTGCCGCCGCCAGTCAGGCACCGGACGACGGGACCCGGGATCGCATCAGACTCGACAGCATCGCGATTCGCGATTTCCGGAATCTCGAGCGCGTCGATCTCGAGCTGCCGCCAGAGGGCGCCGTCGTCGTCGGAGACAACGGTCACGGAAAGTCGAATTTGCTGGAGGCGATCTACTATCTGCAGATCCTGCGATCCATCCGCGACACCCGCGATCAGGACCTGACGCGCTTCGACACGGCGGGATTCCACATCGCGGCGCACGCGCACACGCCGGAGGCACGCGACCTCTCCGTCGGATTCGACCGCAACACCAAACGCAAGAAAGTTCTGCGCGACGGTACTGAGATCAGGAGACTCAGCGACGCGTTGGGCGCGCTCCCCTCGGTGATGTTCTCGCCCCGCGATCTGGAGCTGGTCAGTGGCTCGCCGACGGAGAGACGCCGCTACCTCGACCTCGTGCTCGCGCTCACCGACAGGAAGTATCTCCAGGCGCTCCAGAAGTACCGCGCCAACCTCGCGCGGCGGAACGCGGCGCTCCGCAACGCGGCGCGACGGGGATCCGCCGACAACGAGCAGCAGGTCGCCGTCTGGGAGCCGGCCATGGCTGAGCACGGATCGGTTTTGATCGAGGCGCGCGCGAAATGGGTGCGCGAGTCGGCGCCGGAGTTTTCAAACCTCGTGCAACGGATGGGTGAGAAGGGTGACGCCCGGATCCGCTATGTGAGCCCGTTCGCGGACTCGGAGGCGCGGCACGACGTTCTCCTCGCCGCATTCGAAGAAAAGCGCGCGCTCGATCTCAGAAGAGGGATGACGCACGTTGGCCCGCACCGCGACGACGTGGAGCTGACGCTCGGCGGCCGGGACCTCCGCCTCTTCGGCTCGGCCGGACAACAACGCTCGGCCGCGATCGCGCTGAGGCTGCTCGAGGCCGCGACACTGCGCGATCACGCGGGCGCGGAGCCGATGCTGCTCCTCGACGATCCGTTCGCGGAGCTGGACATCCGTCGCGCCGGCAAAATTCTCGTGATGCTCGAGGAGCGCGGACTCGGTCAGACGATTCTGGTGGTGCCGCGCGAGGCCGACATTCCGCCGGGGCTGATGCGGCTCGACAGGCTACAGATCAGGGACGGCGCGGTGAGTGCGTGGCTGCGTAAGGGGATATCGAAGGGAACTGCGAACTGAACGAGAAGGGAGCTGGCAGCTGAACTAAAGCTGATGGCGATTAGCTGCAAACGTCGGGACGCCACCGGGTGGCGTGAAGGCAAGAACCCTTCCGATCCACCGCAGTACGTCCCGACGTAGTAAAGGCTCTCAGCTATCAGCTTCAAGGCTCAAGCTGCCCTCTCGTTCAGTTGCAGTTTGTCACCGCTCGGATTTCCGATCCGCGGCTTCAATAGCGACCGCCTTGTCTAGATGATCGCCCCCGCGGTGCTGAACGTTCACGAACAGCCGATCGCCCTTCAGCTCCCAGTAAATCCCGGTCGGCTCGGCATCGCAATCGGTCAGGCTAGCGACCCGCTCGACGCTCGCTGCCGGTGAGTGCCGGCCCTTGCCCGGCCTCGCGACCCAGATGTCGTCGCCCTTCCTCTTGGTGGGGAAGCTGCTACCCGGATCTTCGGTGATGTACAGGTTGCCGTGAGGATCGAGCGCTACGTTGTCCGGCCACTCGAACTCCGACGTGGTGTTGAGCCCGATCTTGACATAGTCGTAAACGAAGGCAGTGGAGCTCGATTTCTTGCCGCCCTCCTCGTCCTTCCCGCCCCGGTCGTCCAGATCGATCGCCAGGATGCGGTTGTCGGCCGGACCGCTCGGTGCCGTGACCGCGACGAACAGCGTATTCGGATTCTCGGGAAAGTTTCCCGTCGATGTCGCCATCTCGACGTCTTCGGGGCGATTGTAGCCCGTGGCACCCACCGCGTCGGCCGCGGCGGCGGCATCGATTCTCACCGCGTTGCGATCGAGTGCGATCCACTCGGCCTCGCCGGTGCGATCGCCGGTCGGCGACGTGATCTTCAGGACGTAAAGCTGCCCGCGCGAAAGGTCCCCTTTCTTGTCGGGTGTGAACCTGTAGATGTAGCCAGGATTGCGCTCGCTGATGCTGTAAAGGTTTCCCTTTGTGTCGAAGCGCATTCCTTCGTGTGCCTTGGATCCGATCGCGGGGCGCGCCACGATTTTGTCGAGCACGGAAGGATCGTTCTTGTTCGGGATGAGCTCGTAGACCAAACCCGCTTTGGCGCTCGGGAAGTCCGGATCGGGCTTGACCGCGACGTTCGCCTCCTCACCGATGAGTAGCGTGCCCCACGGCGTCCACACAGTCGGATCGAGGCTCTCCCAATCGGCGCGGAACGCGAAGCGCTTGGTGCTGTTTGGCCCAAGGTTCTTCAGGTCCGTCACCGACACCTCGCTAATGGCGCCCTCGCTTGGCCTATAGAGATAGCGTCCGGCATCCGGACCATTTTCGTTCTGAACGTTCATGTCGCCAGCGTCGGCGAACTGTGGCTCGCTCGCGATGATCGTCTGTCCAAGACCGGACGCCAGAGAAAACGGATTCACTGGATCGCCGCCGGAAACCGTGCAGGCGAAGGAGGAAGAGAGCGCGGTGAAACGAAAGCCCTCCTCACCAACGTTTCGAGACGCGGTGACGAGGGATGTGACCTGGAGATTCGGGGCAGTTGCTGCGGATTTGTCAGAGCAAGCGGTGAGGCAGAGGCCCGCGACGACACCCAATGTGAGTCGCGCAGCGTGATCCAGAGTGTGCATGAACTTCCTCGGGAAGGAGTGGACCGGGAAGTTCTAAGGCGCTCGCAACATTCAGGGGACGACGGGGTCTCGAATCGGTACGCGTTCAGTCGGCTGATTGTAACGAAGACTTCAGCCAGGTAAGAAAACGCCCTAACGAATGTCTCGGCGCCCACGCAAATTTTCCGTAGCGGGCGGATCACTACTATAAGGTAGGAATTCCTACACGGAGGCTTTTCATGTCCGTATCACCCGGCAGAAAAAACGCGCACGACTACAAGGCCCATCTCATTTGGGACGGGAACCTCGGCGATGGCACGTCCACTTACACGGGATACGGCCGTAAGTACCGTCTTCAGATCGACGGCAAGCCGGATATTACCGGCAGTGCGGACCCGATCTTTCGTGGCGACGCCAACGTCTACAACCCGGAAGACCTTTTCGTAGCCGCGCTCTCCTCCTGTCATCTGCTCAGCTATCTGGCACTTTGTGCGCGGAGCAAGATCAACGTCATCGCCTACGAGGATGAGGCGAGCGGGACGCTGCTGCTGCGCCCCGATGGCGGCGGCAAGTTCGAGAGCGTGACGCTCCGGCCCAAGGTGACGCTCGCCCCGGGCTCCGACGAGAAGCGCGCGCTGGAGCTGCACGAGACGGCGCACGATCTCTGTTTCATCGCGGCGTCGGTGAGCATTCCCATTCTTCACGAGCCGCAGATACGGATCTCGCAGGATGCGGAGACCACAAAGCCAGCCCAGAAACCCACGGAGATGGAATCGCGGCCGTAATCGGCCGGAGGGAATCGCGCCCATGATCGGCGAGGACGCCGGAAGCTGATCTTTTTCCTGGCGCTCGTCGGCGTACCGATCGCTTATCTGGTCGTATTGGTCATCCTTCTTGTAAGGAGGGAGGCGCGTGGTATCCTGCTGAGCCTTTTGCTCGGCGCGGCAGTGATGGTGACAGGAATCTGGTCGATCGACCAGTCGAGATCGTCCACCGCCGGCATCGGCTTCATCGTCATTCCGATGTTTGGCGCGCTCGGTGGCTTCCTTGGCCTCGCCTTCGGCCGCTACAGAACTTCCACCGATCCCTCGCGGCGAATCGGGGCGTGGCTTGGTTTGGCGTGTGCGCTCGCGCTCAGCTCATTCAACATCTACGGGGGACGGCAGGAGATATCGAAGAACAAAGGCAGGGATAAAACGCAGGAGGCTTTCCGGGCCGAGATCTCGCTCGACCGCGACTCGATCGCCGCGGCGCTCAAAGAGAATCCGGGACGCGAGCGCGCCTGGCTCGACAGCAGCATTCGCACTCGAATGACCGACCGCGCCTTTCTCCTGGCCGCGCTCCCGAGGGATTCGATCTCTCCCGACATTCTCGACTCCCTCGCGAATTCCAGCGATCTCGGCATCGCGCTCGAAGCAGTGCGCAATCCGAATACTCGACCCGAGACACTGGAGCGCGTTTACCGAACCAAGTCGTATCCCGACTATTTTTTTCAGGCCCTGGCCGCGCATCGTCACACCCCGCCGAAAGTTCTGCTCGAGCTATACCACCGGCCGGCCACGATCACTGGCCTCGATATCTGGTTCGCCGGCAACCCGTCGACACCGAAAGAAATTCTCGACCAGATTTCCCGCACCGCGACTGACCGGAACGTCATTGCGGCGCTGCTAGAGAATCCGTCGCTCGATTGCCGGATGCTCTCCCAGCTCGCCATGACCACGATGAGGCGCCAGAATCACGATGCCGACAACCCGAACGTCGCGCGCGTGAGCGAGCTGGTGCCGAAACTGTGCCCGACAAAGTCAACGCCGTAGCGCGTGCGGCCCAATAACGCCGCCGAGTCGAGGCATGCGCTATTACAGGTCTCGACGGACGGGGAGGCGCGGGGTGTCCTCTGAGGGAGCGGCCGCAGCCAGCGCCGCTGCCAAGCGGCGCGGTGCAGCGAGCCGCAAGGCGGCGAAGCGGCAGGCGAGAGCTCCCGAAGAGGATACCCCGCGCCGACCCCGCGCGATGGACCAAAAGAAAGCGCGCACCACGACCCAGGCCAGGCGTTAATCTTCGGTGCATGGTGTTCGACCTCTTCAAATCCCGGCGCCGCGCGCGACTGCGCGCCCAGCCCGTGCCTGCCGCGTGGCGCACGATACTAGAGCGCAATCTCCCAATCTTCTCTCGGCTCTCGGCACAAGATCAGACCGAGCTGCTCGGCCACACCCAGGTATTCCTGGCCGAGAAGCACTTCGAGGGAGTCGGCGGTCTCGATCTCACTGAGGAGATGCGCGTCACGATCGCGGGTCAGGCGTGCCTGCTACTGCTTCATCGTGACACTGACTACTACCCGGAGCTCATTTCCATCCTCGTGTACCCATCGGGCTACACCGCGCACGAGGATCGCCACATCGGCGGCGGCATCTGGGAAGAAGGCGGCGAGGACCGGCTCGGCCACACCGGCAAGCGGCTCGGCGCGCTCGTGCTGGCGTGGGACGCAGTTCGCCATGGCGCTTCCGACCCGACGGACGGCGAGAATCTCGTGCTGCACGAGTTCGCTCATCAACTCGATTTCGAGAATCAAAATACCGACGGCACGCCGGCCCTCGAGACGCGGGGCGACTATCTCGCCTGGGCACGGGTGATGAGCGCCGAGTTCAATGCGCTGCGCAATGCGTCATACGCTGGGCTCCCGACGCTGCTCGACCAATACGGCGCAACGAATCCGGCGGAGTTCTTCGCTGTGATCACGGAGGCATTTTTCGAGCGCCCGCGCGCACTCAGGAAAAAGCATCGCGCGCTCTACGCGCAGCTCGAGAGATTCTATAAGCAGGATCCGACGACTTATTCCGTGGAACCTGTGATGGCCGAGTGATACAATCCCACCGCCGATGAAACTCTTCGTACTCGGAGCGACGGGTAAGACCGGTGGCGTGCTGGTCGCTCAAGCGATCGCGCGCGGACATAGCGTCACGACCTTCGGACGCTCGCCCTTCGCCGGCGCCGACAAGGCGAAAGTCCTCAGCATCTCCGGCAATCCAATGAACGAGGCGGAGCTTGCCGACGCCCTTCCCGGCCACGATGCGGTGCTCTCGGTGTTGGGCACTCGCGGACTCGGCGCAACCTCGGTTCTCGTGGACAGCTCCCGCGCGACGATCGCCGCAATGCGCAAAGCCGGAGTAAGAAGACTCGTCATCCTGTCTTCCGCCCTCCTCGACTCGCACATCGGCCTGGTGAACCGCATCGTATCGCGCACCATTCTCCGTCATTTTTCAAGCGACCAGCGCGCGATGGAGCAGCTGGTCACGGCAAGCGATCTGGACTGGACCGTCCTCAGGCCGGCGCGGATGACAGGCTCGGCGCCAGACGGCCAATCAACGTCAGTACTCTACGACCCGCCGAGTGAGGCGGGAATGCAAATCACCAAAGAGGAGGTTGCCCGCGTGATGCTCGACACGGTGGAGAACCAGAGACACTTGAGAGAGCTCGTTCACGTACGCGGAGCACGGCGATGACTCTCTTCGTTGTCTTTGTCTTCCTCGCGATCTACAACGCCGGCAACATGACGACGCTGCAGCTCCAGCACTACGGGATCTATCCCGCTGTTCCGAAAGAAGGGTTCGCCGAGTACATGCGCGCGAACAAGCTGTGGCAGCGCCGACTTCACAGCGAGATGGCACTTACTGGGTACAATGAAGAAAAGATCGGACTGCTCATTCGCACCAACTGGATCCGGACGATCTCCTATTGGCTGCTCTCGGCGCTTGCCATCTCGATCCTGGTGCGCGTGCTGCAAACAGCTCGGTGACGGTTTCCTGGAAACTTACCGGACGAATGTGATGGCAGTGGGCGCAGTCGGGCTTCCTTTGGAATCGACAGCTTGTGCTGTGCCACTGATTGAATTCGTGTTGTCGACCGTGCCGCTGAAAGTGGTGCGGCCAGTTTGCAGTGTCACCGAAACGCTTTCGCCCTTATGAGAACCTGTGATCGGACCCGACCAAAAACAGTCTGGCACGGCGCCGGGCGTGACGGGCGTGCATGGTGTGCCTTGTCCAGACCAGGTTCCCGAAATAGAACCGCCCGTGGCTTCTACGAGCGTAAGCTTAAGGCCTGAATCGAAGGAACCCGTGACGCTTCCTGTTGGTGAGGTCCAATCGCCCGTCAAGTCAACCAGATTGGCTGCAGTCGTGCTTCCTCCACAGCTGGATACAATGAGGACGATTCCGAGAAGCCGCGGAAGTACTCTTGATCTCATTCGGCACACTCCTTCGGGAACGTGGCCAGACGCCTTCAGAAAATAACTACTGATGTCCAGGCAACAACCAAACAATCATAAGATGACGAAACGATTCGTCGCCAGACAGATCGCTTTGGGCGCGGGCGCAACAACGTCGTGAGAAAGCGCGACCCCGAGGACAAGAAGCGGAAGCCCGAAGCCCTCGGCAACGTGCTCGGCGCGTTTCTGAAACAGTCGAAGCTCGAGGAGCGCGTCGAAGCCGCGCAGGTCGTTCCGGAATGGGAGTCGCTCGTCGGAAAGCAGATCGCGACGGTGACGAAGCCAATCTCGGTGACCCAGGACGGGACGCTGTTCGTGTCGGTGAAGACCAACGGCTGGATGACCGAGCTGTCGTTGATGGAGCCTCAGCTTCTGCGCGCGCTCAACGAAAAAGGGGGACGGACCCGGATCAAGAGGATCCGCCTGCAACTGATGCGCTGATCGGCCCGACCGTATTTCGCTCGGCCCCGAGCATCGACCGCACGTCACATTTCGTCCTCCATTTCTCGTGTGGGAGGGCTATTCTCAAAACGGCCCGACCCGGTCGCTTTCAGCCCCATAAGTCATTGTCCCACAATGGGTTCCGATTAACGGCTGAGGTTGCTTTACCCCGCCCCGAGGGTTAAATTGAAAGCTCTAGATTAAGGCGCATTTTGCCTCGGCCATACCTGGTCATCATCAGAAAATTTTCCCACGAGTAATGGCTAAAGCTGCTGCAGAAATCAGCACGTCGAAGTATGACGCTGGTCAAATCCAGGTTCTCAAAGGTCTCGAGGCAGTACGCAAGCGTCCCGGCATGTACATCGGGTCCACGTCCTCGAGAGGTCTCCACCACCTCGTTTACGAAGTAGTAGACAACTCGATCGACGAAGCGATGGCCGGTCACGCGACCAGAATCGACGTCACGATTCACATCGACGACTCGATCACCGTGATTGATGACGGCCGAGGATTTCCTGTCGACATCCATCCAACGGAAAAGATTCCCGGCGTCGAGCTGGCGATGACGGTGCTGCACGCTGGCGGAAAGTTCGACAAGAGCTCCTACAAGGTCTCTGGCGGATTGCACGGCGTGGGTGTCTCCGTCGTGAATGCTCTCTCCGAGCAGCTCAAGGTGACGGTGCGGCGCGAGGGGAAGGAGTACTACATGGACTTCGTGCGCGGCATCACCGTGACCAAGCTCAAGGTGTTGGCCAAGATTCCGGAGAGAGTCCGGGGCACGACCGTCTGGTTCAAACCCGACACGACGATCTTCACCGAGCTGAAATACGACTACGCGACGATTGCCAACAGGCTGCGCGAGCTGTCGTATCTCAACAAGGGCTTGACGATCACGATCAAGGACGAGCGAGTCGGCCAGGAGAAGACGGAAGAGTTCCACGCCAGGGACGGACTCAAGGAGATGGTGCAGTTCCTCAACGAGAAAAAGAAGGTGCTGCACTCGGAAGTCGTGTACATGGATACCGAGCGCGACGGCGTCGAGATCGAGCTGGCGTTCCAGTACAACGACGGCTACAACGAGAACGTCTACTCATTCGTCAACAACATCAACACGCATGAGGGTGGGACGCACCTCACCGGCCTCAAGTCGGCGCTGACGCGCACGATCAACGCCTATGCGGCGAAGAACGGCGCGCTCAGGAAGGCCGATTTCACGCTGAGTGGTGACGACGTGCGTGAGGGACTGACCGCGGTTCTGTCGGTGAAAGTCCGCGAGCCGCAATTCGAGGGTCAGACCAAGACCAAGCTCGGCAACTCCGAAGTCGAGGGCGCGGTCAAGACCGTGGTCAACGAGCAGCTGTCGGCGTATCTCGAAGAGCATCCTCGTGTCGCGAACAGCATAATCGAGAAGACCGTCTCGGCCGCACTTGCTCGCGAGGCGGCTCGTAAGGCGCGCGACCTGACTCGCAAGAAGTCAGCTCTGGATGTCGGTCATCTTCCCGGCAAGCTGGCTGATTGTTCACTGAGCGATCCCGCCTTGTGCGAGATCTATCTGGTCGAGGGCGACTCGGCCGGCGGCTCGGCGAAGCAGGGGCGTAATCGTGCGTTCCAGGCGATTCTGCCGCTTCGCGGAAAGATCTTGAACGTCGAGCGTGCGCGCATCGACAAGATTCTCGGCAACGAGGAGATCCGGACGATCATCACTGCGATCGGTGCGGGGATCAAGGATGACTTCAACATCGAGAATGCTCGCTATCACAAGCTCATTTTGATGACCGATGCCGACGTTGACGGGGCGCATATTCGGACGCTGTTGTTGACGTTCTTTTATCGGCAGATGCCGCAGCTGATCGAGGCGGGCTACGTCTACATCGCGCAGCCGCCGCT